>DATCOJ010000177.1:0-17011 GCA_036564785.1 Rhizomicrobium sp.
GGAAGGCGAAGGACGCCGCAGGCGCTCCGTCGCCTGAGGCGCTGCCGCTCGTCACCGTCGTCAAAGCGGAGAACGCGCTGCGTCTGGCGGCGGTCGACCGCAAGGCGACCGCGCTGGGACTCAGCATCGGCCAGCCGCTCGCCAATGCGCGCGCCATGGTGCCGGCGGTCACCGTGATGGCGGCGAACGAGCCCGCCGATCTCAAGCTGCTTGGCCGCATCGCCGATTGGTGCGACCGCTTCACGCCGTTCGTAGCGCTGGATGGCCCGCGCGGGCTGCTGCTCGACGTCACCGGGGCCACGCATCTCTTCGGCGGCGAACAGGCAATGCTCGATCGCATCCTTGCGAGCTTGCGCCGGCAAAGCTTCGCGGTGCGCGGCGCGCTGGCGGCAACTGCCATGGCGGCGCGGGCCTGTGCGCGCTATCGCGACGGGCTGGTGATCGCAGCCGGCGAAGAAGCGAAGGTCCTCGCGCCGCTGCCCATCGAGGCGCTCAATCTCGATCCGGTGACCATTCATGCCTTCCGCCGCGCGGGATTGAAGACGGTGGGGCAGGCGGCGGCCCGCGACCGCCGCGAGCTCACCGCGCGCTTCGGCGCGCAGTTGGTCTTCATCCTGGAGACGGCGCTGGCCAAGGCCGACAAGCCGATCGCGCCGCGCCTGCCGCTGCCCGATTACCGCACCGAGCAGAGTTTCGCCGAGCCGGTGGTGTCCGAAGACACTATCCGCGCCACGCTGTTCTCCCTCGCGGCGACGCTTGGCGACGTGCTCGAGCGCCGCGGCGAAGGCGCGCGCCGCCTGGAGGCCGCCTTCTTCCGCGCCGACGGGGAAGTGCGCCGCATCGCAGTGGAGACCGGCGCGCCGACGCGGGAGCCCGCCATGGTGGCGCGGCTGTTCCGCGAGCGGCTCGAGGCGCTGATCGATCCGCTCGATCCGGGCTTCGGCTTCGATCTCATCCGCCTCTCCGCCAGCCGCATCGAGCGCTGCACCAGCGAAGCCGCGGGCTTCGATGCCGGCATGAACGAAGCGCGCGAGATCCGCTTTCTGATCGATCGTCTCGCCGCGCGATTCGGCGCCCATCGCGTGCTCGCTTTCCAGGCGAACGACACGCACATCCCGGAAGCCGCCGCCGCTGCGGTGCCGGCGCAATATGCGCAAGCGGCGAAGATTTCCTGGGCGAAGATCCGCAGGCCCGAAGAAGCGCCGCGCCGACCCTTGCGACTGTTCGCCAAGCCCGAGCCCATCAGCTTCCTGCAGGACGTCACCCATCAATCGCCGCTGCGCTTCCGCTGGCGCCGCGCGGTGCACGTGGTCAAGCGCATCGAAGGGCCGGAGCGCATCGCCATGGAATGGTGGCGGCATCAGGAGCCACAGCCGACGCGCGATTATTTCCGCGTGGAGGACGAGGAGGGCCGCCGCTTCTGGCTCTACCGCAACGGCGTGCCCGGCCGCGATCCGCAAGCCCCGCAATGGCTGCTGCACGGAGTGTTCGCGTGAGCGGCTACGCCGAGATCGCGATCTTTTTTGTCATGGCCCGCGACGGCGGGCCATCCAGTTGGATTCTGCACCATTGCGACGCGTTGGAAGAATTTGGTTTTCCCTTGCAATGCCGGAGAAGCGAGACCTGGGTGGCCCGCTGTCGCGGGCCATGACACCGAGGGGAGCATTCCGGCGATGATCGCGTCCTACGCCGAAATCGCGGTGACGACGAATTTCTCCTTCCTGCGCGGGGCTTCGCATCCCAAGGAGTTCGCGGCGGAAGCGGCGGCGCATGGCTACGCCGCGCTCGGCATCGCCGATCGCAACACGCTCTCCGGCGTGGTGCGCGCCTACGATGCGCTGAACCAGCTGCGCGAGCAGTTTGGCACGGTACCGAAGCTGCTGGTGGGAACACGTCTCGTCTTCGTCGACGGCACGCCGGACATCCTCGCCTATCCCACCGACCGCGCCGCTTACGGCCGGCTCTGCCGTCTGTTGAGTGAAGGCAAGCTGCGCGCGCCCAAGGGCGATTGCCTGCTGGCGCTGGACGATCTCCTGAAATGGCAGGAGGGGCTGCTGCTGGCGGTGCTGCCGCCGCATCCCCGCCACGTGAAGATCGAGCGCGTGTTCCTCAAGCGCTATTGGAACCGTGAGCTGGCGAAGAGCGAGGACGGGCCGGGGCAGATCGCGGCGGAACGTTATTCCGAGAAGCTCCAGATTGGTCCGGAGGAAATCCGCGCTCTGCTGCAAACGCTGATAGAAATCGCGCCGGAGCGAGTCTGGCTCGGCGTCTCCATGCCGCATAAGGGCGACGACCGCTGCCGCCTGCTGGCGTTGCGCGACATCGCGCGCTCAGCCGGCGTGCCGCTCATCGCCACCAACGACGCGCTCTATCACGCGCCCGAGCGCCGCGAGCTGCAGGACGTCGTCACCTGCATCCGCGAGCACGTCACGCTCGATCAGGCCGGCCGCCTGCTCGAAGCCAATGCCGAGCGGCATCTGAAAGCGCAGGAGGAAATGGCGGCGCTGTTCGCCGAAGCTCCCGAGGCGATCGCCGAAACCTTGCGCTTCGCGGAGCGTGTCCATTTCTCGCTGGACCAGCTCAAATACAATTATCCCGACGAGCCGGTGCCCAAGGGCAAGACGGCGCAGCAGCATCTGGAGGATCTCGCCTGGGCGGGCGCGGCCGAGCGCTATGCCGGCCTCATTCCGGACAAGGTGCGCCAGACACTGAACAAGGAGCTGGCGCTGATCGCTCAGATGGAGATCGCGCCCTATTTCCTCACCGTGCATGACATCGTGCAGTTCGCCAGAAACGCGACGCCGGAAATCCTCTGCCAGGGCCGCGGCTCGGCCGCCAATTCCGCCGTCTGCTACGTGCTCGGCATCACCGCCGTCGATCCCGCCGAGATCGACCTGTTGTTCGAGCGCTTCGTCAGCCAGGAGCGCAAGGAGCCGCCCGACATCGACGTCGATTTCGAGCATGAGCGGCGCGAGGAGGTGATCCAGGACATCTATCGACGCTACGGCCATCATCGCGCGGCGCTGACCGCCACTGTCATCTGCTATCGCCCGCGCAGCGCCATCCGCGAAACCGGCAAGGTCTTCGGCCTCACGGAGGACATCACCGCCGATCTCGCCAGCGGCGTGTGGGGCAGTTGGGGCAGCCGCTTGAAGGAAAGCGAGGTGCGCCAGGGTCGGCTCGATCCCGCCAATCTCATGATCGCGCGCGCGGTGAAGGCGGCCAACGAGCTGATCGGCTTTCCCCGCCACCTGTCGCAGCATGTCGGCGGCTTCGTGCTGACGCGCGACCGGCTGGACGAGATCGTGCCGGTCGGCCCCGCCACCATGGAGGACCGCCATTTCATCGAATGGGACAAGGACGACATCGACACCTTGATGATGATGAAAGTCGATGTGCTGGGGCTGGGCATGCTCACCTGCATCCGCAAGGCCTTCCAGCTGATCCAGCGCCACGAATACAAGGGCTACGATCTCGCCAGCGTGCCGCGCGAGGATCCCGCCGTCTATGCCATGCTGCAGAAGGCCGACGCCATCGGCGTGTTCCAGGTGGAAAGCCGGGCGCAGATGAACATGCTGCCGCGGCTTGCGCCGAAGAAGTTCTACGACCTCGTCATCGAAGTGGCGATCGTGCGCCCCGGCCCCATCCAAGGGGACATGGTGCATCCGTACTTAAGGCGGCGCAGCGGCGCGGAAAAGGTGGCCTTTCCTTCGCCTTCGCCGGAACACGGACCGGCGGACGAATTGCGCGAGGTGCTGGGCAAGACGCTGGGCGTGCCGCTGTTCCAGGAACAGGCGATGAAGCTCGCCATCGTGGCGGCGAAGTTCACCCCAGGCGAGGCCAACGGCCTGCGCCGCGCCATGGCCACCTTCCGCAACGTCGGCACCATCGACAATTTTCGCGAGAAGTTCGTGGGCCGCATGGTGGCGCGCGGCTATGCGCCGGATTTCGCGGCGCGCTGCTTCCAGCAGATCGAAGGCTTCGGCTCCTACGGCTTCCCTGAAAGCCATGCCGCGAGCTTCGCCCATCTGGTCTACATCTCGGCCTGGATCAAGAAGCATCATCCCGCCGCCTTCGCCTGCGCGCTCTTGAACTCCCAGCCGATGGGTTTCTACGCGCCGGCCGAGATCGTGCGCGATGCCCGGGAGCACGGCGTCGAAGTCCGCCATGTCGACGTCAATTTCAGCGAATGGCACAACACGCTGGAGCATCGCCCCGACGGCTCGCTGGTGCTGCGGCTGGGCTTCCGCCAGGTCGACGGCTTCCAGGAGAAATGGGCGCTGGAGCTCCTTGCCCAGCGCGGCAACGGCTATGACGATGTGGACCACGTCGCCCGCCGCGCCAAGCTGCCCAAACGCGCGCTGATCATCCTGGCGGAAGCCGACAGTTTCCAATCCATCGCCAAGGATCGGCGGGAGATTCTCTGGGCGGTGCGCCGCATCGCCGACGACGAGGCGCTGCCGCTGTTCGCCGCGCAATTCGTCGAGGAACAGCCGGAGGAAGAGATCGCGCCGCTGCCACCCATGCCGCTCAGCGAGCACGTGCTGGCCGATTATCAGATGCTGCGGCTGTCCTTGCGGGCGCATCTGATGGCCTTCTTGCGCGATCTGTTCCAGAGCGAAGGCGTGGTGAGCTGCGAACAGGTTTCACAGGCCGCGGACGGCGCACGCGCGGCTTGCGCCGGCATCGTGCTCACCCGCCAGATGCCGGGCGACGCCGGCGTCGTGTTCATCACCTTGAGCGACGAGGCGGGCGTCGCCAATGTCGTGGTGTGGCCCAGGCTGGTCGAAAGCTTCCGCCGCGAGATCATGGGCGCGCGCCTGCTGGCGGTGGAAGGCAAGATCCAGAGGAGCCCCGAAGGCGTCGTCCATCTGGTGGCCGAGCGCATCTTCGATCGCACGCGCGAGTTGGACCGGCTGTCGGAGGATGCGACCGAGACGCCCTCCATCCGGGCGCAGGCCGCCATCCACCGTCATCCCCGCAACGTCCGCGTGGTGCCCAAGTCGCGCGATTTTCATTAGTCGAGTTATCGACGTTCCGCTTCCCCCCTTGTGGGGGAAGCTGTCAGCGGACGCGTCAGCGTCCGATGACTGAAGGGGGGATGTTCATCGCGGGTTCTGTGCTCGCGAGCCCCCCTTCCGTCTGGCTTCGCGGTGCTCACGCACCGCTCGCCAGCCACCTTCCCCCACAAGGGGGGAAGGGGAACGCGTCTTGTGTGAACGCTAGATTGCATCCTCCAACGCGGCAGACGACACTCCCTCGCGAAGGGGAAACTTCATGGCTGGTGCGACGGATGCGAGAACCGCCGATGTCATTGTCGTCGGCGCTGGCTTGGCGGGGCTGAAGGCGGCGCATGAGCTGTTGGCGCAGGGCCGCTCCGTCCTCGTGCTCGAAGCCAACGACCGCGTCGGCGGACGGCTGAAGCCGGCGCGCGTTGCCGGCCGGCTTGTCGATGTCGGCGGACAATGGGTGGGCGCGCGCCACAGCGCACTGCTGGCCGAAGCCAAGCGCCTCGGCATCGAGCCCTACAAGCAATACGAATCCGGCAAGACAATTCTGCAGCTGCTGGGAAAATGCGTCAGCTTTACCGGCACGATCCCTCGCATGCCGATGCTCGCGCTGCTCGAACTGTTCCGCCTGCAGAAGCGCTGGGACCGCGAGATGAAGACGGTGCCGGCCGAAGCGCCGTGGACCGCGCCCCGCGCCAAGGAATGGGACGCGATGACCCTGGAGAGTTGGATCGCCGCCAATGTCCGCACCAGGGCGGCGCGCGAGTTCGCCAGGCTGGTGCCGCGCGGCGCCTGGGCGGTGGAGGCCCGCCAGGTCTCCTACCTGTGGTTCCTCGATGCGCTCCGAAGCGGCGAAGGGCTCGAGCAGCTCATGGCGGTCAAGGACGGCGCGCTCGATTCCAAATTCAAAGGCGGCATGCACCAGATCGCCGCGCGGATGGCCGACGAGCTCGGAGAGCGCGTGGTGCTGAGCGCAGCCGTCCGCCGCATCGCGCAGGACGAGAGCGGCGTTCGGGTGACGACGGACAAGGGCGCGTTTGCCGCGCGGCACATCATCGTGGCGGCACCGCCCGGCCCCATTGCCCGCATCCAATTCGAGCCGCATCTGCCGGCGGCGCGCGACGGTCTGCATCAGCGCATGCCCATGGGCACCATCATCAAGGTCATCGTGGTCTATGCCGAGCCGTTCTGGCGAAGGCTCGGATTCTCGGGCCAGGTCGCCACCGACGACGACACGCTCGGCATCGTCATGGAGGACACGCAGTCCGAAGAGCACGCCGTGCTGCTCTGCTTCATCGAGGGCCGCCACGCGCTCGCGATGAGCGCCGCCGGCAAGGAGGCGCGCAAGACGAAGGTGATCCAATCGCTCATCCGCTTCTTCGGGCCGGAGGCCGCCAACATCATCGGCTATGACGACAATGACTGGCAGCTCGAGCCTTATACCCACGGCTATGTCGGGCACATGCCGCCCGGGGTGATGACCCGCTTCGGTCCCGCGCTGCGCGAGCCTTGCGGCCGCATCCATTGGGCGGGCACCGAGACCTCGACGGAATGGGCGGGCTACCTCGAAGGCGCGCTCCGCTCAGGTATCCGCGCGGCCAGGGAAGTGGCGCAGCGGCACAATGACTGACGCAGCGGCCGAAGAGTCCTACGGCCTCGCCGCGTTGGCAGCGTGGGCCGGATCGTTGGACGGCTCCGCGTTCAATCCCGACTGGGTGATCACCACGCGGTACACCGCGCCATCCGCCAGCGGCATGTAGCTGGAGGAGCCGAACCGGCGATCCTCCGTATACGAATGATCGACGATCCAGAACAGCCAGGAGCGCGGCACGTAGTCGTTGACCGCGGGCGGCGGGCCCTTCAGGTCGCAGGTGGTGATCGGCCGGCCGTTGCCGCGCCCGGCATTGAAGTAGCGGTTGCTCACCTGGTCGAGCTGGTAGGTGGTGTCGAGCCCCAGCACGTTGGCCCAGGGCCGCCACTTCTGCACCCGCGCGCTCATCTCCCATTCGTCGCCCTGCAGCCGGCAGACCTGCACGATCTGCGGCCCATCGAGCCGGGTGACAGTCACCTGGTAGAGGCTGTTGGCCGGATCGACGGCCTTCACCGCCACGTCGGCCACCGCGCCCTCGTGGGTCAGCCGCTCGAAGGTCACAGCATTGAAGCCGAGCAGGCTGAGGGCGAAGCCGACGATGGCCAGCGGCACGCCGGCCAAGGTCCGCGCCGTGCCGCCGCCGGGATTGCCCTGTGCCATATGGCCCAGGCCGCGAAACGCCAGTACGACGCCGAACAGCGCCACCAGTCCGGGCACGATCAACCAGAGAAGTCCCATGGCCGCTGCTCCCACTCGAAATCCGCCCCTCGCCGCTCACCATAGCCGGAATTGCGGCGATTGGCGGGCAGGTTCGCCGCCCGGCCCGGCTCAAGAGGTATCGTTCGATGGCATCATTTGTTCCTTTCCCGAATTGAATGAATTGAATGGAGGGCACCCCCTCGACCCCCCCCCACCCCCGGAATCCGGCGGTCCGCGCCGGAATTCCCGCGGCGACGCTCGCGAGGGCGACGGAGGGGGGAGGAGCAAAAATCGAAAACAACCTCCCGCCGGCCGGCCCGCCAACGCCCGCGCCGGCAAGCCTCCGCGACGGCGGTCGGCTCGACTTTGCGTCCGCGCCGCCGAAAACCGGCCGGAACCGGGCGATTCTCCGGTTCATACCGGCATTCTACAGCCGCCCGAAGGCGGGGTGGACAGGATAGGCAGTATTTCTGTCCTGATTTCGGCCTAACCTGCTGTTGCGATTGAAAAGATTTTCGCCTGGCCGCGGGCAATAGCGCGTTTCCCGCGCGGCTGCCCCTCACTCCAGCGAGATCGCCAGATACAGGAACGTTCTGCTTTAGATCGCGAAGGAACTTGGGCACCGCGCGCGCCCGGTCGATCCGGACGCGCGTGGAGTCGCGATCGGCAAACTGGCTAGCGTGGGTCTTGCGGATAGAATTTCTTGATCGGCAGCGTGCGGCAGCAATAGCGACCGCAGACGAGCGTCAGGTGCGCGACGACAGAGATGCCGCTATACGAACCCTCGTTGTGCACGACGACCTGAAGCGTATTCAGTCCGCTGTGCAGCTGCGCTATCGGAATCCCAAACGGGGTGCCACCGGGAGGCGTGTTGAAGCAAGTTCCCCCACAGCTGGCGACGGAGGGATTGCCGTTCGCGGACACCGACAGGATTTCATTGTCGGCCGCGATATTGCCGCTCAAATCCACCACCCGATAGTTGGTCGGATCGCAGGGGAGGAAGATCTGCAGGCTGTAGGTGTAGTCCCCGGGCGGCTCGTGCACTGCCGTCACCGTTGGCGCCGAGGGTTGCACCCAATTGTTGGGAAGCGCCGTCCAGGCGCTCAAGGTCGTATGCCCCGGAGCGAGAAAGCCCGTGGGGCCGGAAACGCGCCAGGACGGATCGACGGCGCCGACCGTGGGCGTGGTGCTCAGATCGACGGTGATCCGCTGCCCGAAATACTCGCAGTTGGGTACTGTGATTGGCGCCGTCTGGTCCGCCGTTGCGGCTGAAGCCGCCAGGACCATCGCAAACCCGGCAAGAGACAGAAGAACTGATCGAGCTTTCATTGTATTCCTCCCTTGTTGAACCCCGCATAGCCGAATATTCACTGTTGGCTATTTCGTCACTAAACCTTCACATTTTGGAGTTCTCGGCCATTATTTGGAGAGAGTCAACATTGTCCAGTGAATGAATTCATGACGAACAATGAATTCAAGTGAAAACATCAGAATGAAGAAATATAGTGCGCGGGATTTCGCAATGGAATCTGGTACTTATCTCTGGATCGCGTGTATTGGTCTATTCGAGGAAAAGGGAACCGAATCGACGGCCCGCCGCTCAATTGCCGATATGGGCGGCGAGGAATTTTTCGATTTCCTTGAGCAGCTGGATGCGGGTTTGCGGGAGCGAGAGATAGTGGTTGTCCCGGGATGGGCGGACGGATTCCACGCTGCGATGGAGCCACAGCACGTGGACCGCCGGCAGGTGGCCGCCTAGATGAAGTCTCCCGTATCGATGCCGCCGATATTGGCGGACCCGTCGAGATGGATCACCAAATCCGCGCCTGCCTGATACCCCGCCTTGGCGTTCAGATCGACGACCAAAAAGAGTTCTCCGGCGAGCGAGCCTGAATCGGGGGTAAAGAGGACCGCGTTGTGCTTGCCCAGCTGGCCGATACCGATCGCGGCGGCAAGGTCGACATCGAAATTCGCCGTCGAAAGCGCGCCTGTGTTCACCGCCGCGTCGATGGCCGCGATGGTGGGTTTGACATTGAACTTGTCGGCATTGAAATCGAATCCGACGACCGTGTCGTAGCCGGCCCTCGTCGACTCTGCGGCGTGCATGTAGACAAAGGTATCGGTTCCGGTTCCCCCGACCGCAAGATCGGCCCCAAGGCCTCCGGTGAACGTATTGCCGCCGTTTCCGCCCGTCAGGACATCGTTGCCTGCGCCACCCTTGAGGATCAGCAGTCCATCGCTTTCGGCCGCGCCGTTGACGGTGAGCGTGTCGGATGGGCCAAGACGGCTGCCGTCGATGGTGAGGCTGGCGGCCGCGGCGACAGTGGCGTCCGCTGTGGTGAAATTGTAGCTGAAGCCGGCGGCGAGCATGATCTGCTCGACATTGACCATGGTGGCGGTGCCGAACGCGACGCCTGCCGAATAGTTTCCGGCCAGCGTGACGATGTCCTTGATTCCGCCGCCGCCGTCGATGCGGTCGAGGTTATCGAACATGGCGCCGAAAATGAACTTGTCGTTGTTCCCGCCGCTTCCGCCGAGCGCAGTGTCGTGGCCGCCCTGTGAGCAATCGATGTTGTCGGCGCTGCCGCCGCCATTGATGGTGTCGTCCTGCGCGCCGCCGAACAGAAAATCCCGTCCGTCGCCCCCCACCACATTGAGATGGCCGTCGGTCTCGTTGATGCCGCGCAGCGTCAGCGAATCGTTCGCGCCGAGGGCAGAGCCGTCGATGGTGAGGGTCAGGCCGGCCGAGACATTGGCGTCGTTCAGGACCAGCCGGTAGCTGTGACCTGCTGCGAGCCTGAGCGTCTCCACATTGACCATGGTGGTCGTGCCGAGCGTCAGACCGTCCGAATAGTCGCCGTCGAGGACGACGAGGTCACCGCCAACGCCGCCGTCGATCCGGTCGCCGGCGTTGAAGGCGCCGCCCAAGTTGAAGGTGTCGTTGCCCTGGCCGCCGCTTGCGCTGTCGAAGCCGCCGGCCGCCAGATTGAACACGTCGTTCAGGGCGCCGCCGGTCAAGGCATCGTTGGCGGCGCCGCCGGTGATGATGAAGCGGCCGTCCGTCTCGGCGCCGCCGTTGAAGGTCAGCTTGTCAGCGGTACCGAGCGCCGATGCGTCGATCGTGAGCGCCTGGCCGGCCGCGACGTTGCCATCATTCGCCGTCAGCTTGTAGCTGTGGCCGGCAGCCAGGCCCAGCGTCTCGATGTCGACGATGGTGGCCACGCCGAGCGTGAGCCCGGCGGAATAGTCGCCGTTCAGCACCACCGTGTCGGAGCCCATGCCGCCGTTGATCTGGTCCGCCGCGGTGAGCGCCCCGCCCATGTTGAAGGAGTCGGCGCCGGCGCCGCCCGCGACCAGGTCGTTGCCGCCCATTGCGAGATTGAAGACGTCGCCCCCCTTGCCGCCGGTGAGCGCATCGCTCCCGGCACCGCCGAAGAATACGAAGGTGCCGTCGCCTTCCGCGGCGCCGTTGAAGGTGAGCGCATTGCCGCTGCCCAGAGCCGAGCCGTCGACGGTGAGCACCTGGCCGGCCTGGACGAGCGAGTTCTGCGCCGTGATGGCGTAGTTGTGACCGACCCCGAACAGGAGCGTGTCGATGTTCTGGACGCTGGCCGATCCCAACGTGAGGCTCGCATAGTCGCCGTTCAGGCCGAGGACGTCGTTTCCGCCGGCGCCGTCGACGAAATCCGAGGCGGTGAAGTTGCCTGCGAAAAGGAAGGTGTCGGTTCCCGTGCCGCCCGTCAGGCTGACATGGCCGCTGCCGCCGGCGATGTTGACGTTATTCGCCGTACTCGTGAAGGAGGCGTTGAGCACGAACGCCGCGCCAGCGTTCACCGTGACGCTGCCGTTGCCGCTCATGGCGGAATCGAATTCCAGCGTTCCGCTGCTCACCAGCACTGTCCCGTTGTTGGTGAAGGGGGCCTGCACAATGCTTGTGCCCGTACCCCCGGTCTTTTCGAACAACCCGGTATTGACGACGCCGAAGGTGCCGCCGACGCCATAGATCGAGCCGTCGGCCTGGATGTTGAAGGTGGCGCCTGCGTCGTTCTTGATCGTGCCGCCGCCATCGCTGGGGCCGAACGGATTCTCGCCCAGGTGGATGACGCCGCCAGAGGTCCAGTTGAGCGTGCCCTGGTTTTCCAGGACCCTGTCGCCGTCGAGGCAGAAATCGTAGGCCGCAATCGTGGCGGTGCCGGCGAGGATCGTGGTGCCGCTGCCGGTCATCAACTCGCTCGCATGCGGCACATTGTTGTTGAAGAGCGCAGGGCCCGAGAGGGTCAGCGTGCCGGTGCCCTCGACGGTGCTGCTGTCGTCCAGGGCGAAGGTGGCCGCGACCGTCACGTTGTCGCTTCCAAGCAAGAGCTTGTCCGCGACTAGCTCCAGCGTGCCCGCGCCGCTGACCGTCCCAGCAGTCAAGGTGAAAGGCGTGGAGGTCAGCAACAGCGTTCCGCCCGTGTCGATCTCGATGCCGCCTGCCGATGACGAGCCCCCCAAATCGAACTGCAGCGTTCCGCTCTCCACCCGGATGGTTCCGCTGTTGACGAAGGGAAGCTGGAACTCGACGATCCCGGTTCCCGTTTTTTCGAACAGGCCGGCATTGGTCATGGAGACGGCGCCGCTGACGTCGTACATCGCCATGGTGCCGTCGGTCTGGGCAATGAAGGTGCCGCCGGCGTCGTTCTGGACCGTCGCGCCGCCGAGGCTGACGCCGAAGGGATTCTGGCCCATGTAGATGTTGGAAATGCTGTTCGACCAGGTCAGCGTGCCCTGGTTTTCCAGCACTCGGCCGCCATCCAGATAAAAGTGCCAAGTGGTGAGTTCGGCCGTGCCTTGCACCAAAGTGCGTCCCGGGCCGGTCATCAGGTTGGTGGCGAATTGGACGCTGTTCGCAAACTGCGCGTCTCCCGTCAGCGTCAGGGTGCCGCCGCCCTCGACCCTGCTTTGGTCTCCCAGAAAGAAACTGGAGATGATCGCGTTGGCGCCGTCCTCTACATTGAGTTCGGACCCGTTCATACCAAGGTTATAAATGTTGGCGCCGGCGATGATATCGAGGCCGGACGCGTACATCGAGAGCGAGGCTCCAATGGCGACGGTCAGAGAGTGGACGGTCGCCGCCTCATTCTCGAGCCTCACGTCATCGCCTGAATCCAGAATGCCGACGTCGTCGGTCGAATTCGGCACCCGCTCCTGATCCCAATGGTAGTCGTCCCCCCAGTCGCCGTCCTGGTGCTCGGGATCGTAGGCCCAGAGAATGGTGTAGGTGGTGGACGGGGCGGCGGCCGGGTGCCATGGCGGAATCGCCGGCAGGCCGACCGGCCAGAACGGCTCGACAAAATCGAGGCTTACGGCGCCCCTCGATTCATCCGTCGCTTCGCCACGCAGTTCATCGATGGTGGCGTCGACCCGCCACGCGAAATGCCTCATGGATTGGCCCCCCGGTTGCACCATGGCCTTCAGGGCACGCTAGCGCGCCTTGCGGACAATAGTGCTTACCCGAAAACCCGATGTCGAGGTCGCCCGACGGAACGGCCGCCGATCTTTTGCCGACGAATTGCCGACTTCGCCCCGGAAATGCGCGCGGTTCGGGGGCATCCTCCGCACCGCGGCCGGTTCAGGCGGAGTGGATATGGGTCAGCGAATGGACCGAGCGGGTGCGGCGGTATTGGTCGTGACTGAAGTTGAGCACGCTCATCTGCATGTTGGCGGGCTCCCGGACGGACGCAGCCCTCTCCCGCAAGCCCTAATTGCCGATATGGGCGGCGAGGAATTTTTCGATTTCCTTGAGCAGCTGGATGCGGGTTTGCGGCAGCGAGAGATAGTGGTCGTCGCCGGACAGACGAACGAATTCCACGTCGCGGCCGGCCAGCCGCAGCTCGTCGTTCTCGATCTCGCTTTGCGCGATGGGCACGGTGACATCCTTCTCGCTGTGGATCAGCAGCACCGGAATCTTCACGTTGCGCGCGTGATGGGCCGGCGACATGGCCTGGAGCTTCGCCGTATCGCTGCGCGCGGCCCCGATGCGCCGCTCCCAGACCGACAGGCCTTCCTGCACGTCGCCCTCGCTGCCCGCCACCCAGTCGAGCCACGGACCCAGGTCGGAGAGGCCGGCGAAGCTGACGGCGCAGGCGAACACGTCGGGCGCGAAGGTCGCCGCCGCCAGCGCCGCGTAGCCGCCATAGCTCGCGCCCACCACGCAGACGCGCTTGGGATCGGCGATGCCGTCGGCTTCGAGTTTGGCGGCGCCGTCGGTCAGATCGTTGAGCACCGCGCCGGTCCATTGCCCGTCGCCCGCCAAGAGAAAAGCCGAGCCGTAGCCGGCCGAGCCGCGGAAGTTCGGCTGCAGCACTGCATAGCCGCGCGAGGCCATGAACTGCGCCCACCAATCGAAGGCGAGCATGTCGCGCGCGGCCGGTCCGCCGTGCGGGAAAACAATCGTGGGAAGATTCCGGGCGGGCTTGCCCGGCGGCAAGGTGAGATAGGCGTGCAGCTTGGTGCCGTCGCGCGCGGTGTAGGGGTAAGGCGCGGCGCTGCCCAGATCGTCCTTGGAGAGATCGGGATAGGCCAGCTTGAAGGTGGAAAGCACGGCGGTCGCCGGATTGTAGAGATAAAGCGCGGGCGGATCGCGCGGGCCGTCCGCTTCCACCACCACCGTGTGCTGGGCGGCATCCATGGATTCGATGTTGACCGAGCAGCCCGGCAGGGCGCGCTCGAGATCCGATTGCAGCTTCGCCATGTGCGGATCGAAATAGCGGTATTCGAGCTTGTCCGCCGCGTAGGCCGCCCCGATCACCCGCCGGGTGCGCTCGTCCGGCAGCACCGTGGCCACGTCGTATTCGGGATTGCTGAACAGCTCGGTCTCGTCCTTGGCGCCGAGCTGGAACAGGCTGCCCATCCCGCCGGCATTGGCGTGCTCGATCACCAGCGCGTCGCCCTTGGCGTTGAGCCCGTCGAAGCCGATGCGCAGGCCGCCCCTGGCGTCGAATTTGGCGAGGTCCTCCCACTTGTCCTCGTCGTGGAAGAGGACGTGCATCTGCAAATCCCGGTCGAGATCGACGCGCATGAAGGCATAGCCGTGGCCGTTGGCGATCCATTGCACCGTGCCGGGCCTGCCCACCTCCACCAGCTGCGATTTTCCGCTGCTGACGTCCACGCGATAGAGATTGAGGCTGGGACCGTCGCTGCCCTCGAACTCCTCCATCGCCGCCATGTAGATGATGTTGCCGTCGTCGAGATCGAAATCCACGAAATGCGCGGTGGACAGGTTCTGCCGGATGGAGAGCAGGTCCCACATCAGCAGGGTGGGATTGGCGCCTTCGCTATGGGCGCTGACGGCCCGGCTCCAGCGGTTGATGCTTTGGCTCCAGCGATCGTGCAAATTGGCGTGAAAGATGCCGATCAGGCGCTGGTCGTTGGGCCAGAAGGCGAGGTCGGCCTGCGCTCCCTGCATGGCCAGGCTGTGGATGCGGCTGCCGGGATTGGCGAGATCGTAAATCTCCACGACCGGCCGGCCGTCCACCGGCTCGATGGCGGCCAGGTGACCGCCGTCGGGCGAGATGCGGGCGCCTTCGATGGCGGGAAGATTGCCGAAGGCCTCGGCAGGCGGCGACGCTGCCGCCGCAGTTACGGCTGCCATCGACAACAGCGCGGCCAAGCCGGCCGCAGGAAACGCGCTGCCCATCGCCCCACCCCTTGGGCCGCAAGTCTAGCGGATCGTCCGGCGGGTTGGAACCGTGGGCCGGCTCAGGCGGCGTGGATATGGGTCAACGAATGGACCGAGCGGCCGCGGCGATATTCGTCGAAATTGAAGGTGAAGACGCTCATCAGCATGTTGGCGTGGGCGCCGTCGTCGGCGAGCGGCAGATAGAGCGAGTCGTAATCGGGAAACAGCTGGCCCTTCAGGCTGGCGCCGGGACCCGAGATGCGCAAGGGCCGCCCGCTCTGGCAGGTGGTGCGATAGACCCACATCACGTGATCGAGAAAGGCCTTCGGCGAACTGGCGAAGGCTTCGCTCACCAGCTTGCCGGTGCCGTCGCCGAGAAAATATTGGCTGACATGGGAGCCGACCAGGCGGAAACGGAAATCCTCCAACTCCGGCTGCGCGTCGATCAGGGACACCCAGCCCAGATGCGGCTTCAGTTCGCGCACCTTGATGTCGGAACGCGAGGGCATGGCGCGATCCTTCCGCTTGTCGTTCCAATAGCGGCGGAAGAAATCGAGAATCGGATTGTCGATCTCGGTTGGATCCTGCTCGATCTTGAGCGGCGTGCGCGAGGCGATGAAGTCGCTCATGGGTCGGTTATGCGCGAGCGGGTCGCGCGAGGCTCCGGCAGTATCGGCGTCACTCTCGGCCCTCAGACCTTAACAGAGGATAAATTCCAGGCAGTCCTACCACAGCAAAAGCGAAGGAACTTCCCGTCATTTCAACCGTTTACACTGCGACCCCACAGACAAGGAAAAATCATGGACAACGATCGCATCAAAGGCATGGGCGACCAGGCCAAGGGCGCCGTCAAGGACGCCGCCGGCAAACTGACCGGCGACACCAAGCTGCAGGCCGAAGGCAAGGCCGACAAACTGAAAGGCAAAGTCGAGAACGCCGTGGGCGGCGCCAAGGACGCCATCCGCGAGGCGGCCGACGACTGATCAAATTGAAGGCTGCCGGCTTCGGCCGGACGCTTTCGCAAAAGAGGCGCGGAGCGTTTGCTCCGCGCTTTTTCTTGCGCGCGGGACGGCGCGAGCCGGGCCGCTCTAGTCCTCCAGCCGCCAGGGCGGGAAGCGGCGCATGTCGCCCGCCCAATAGAGGCAGAGCTTCACGCCGGCGGGATCGCTGAGCCAGGCCTCCCGCCATTTCCAGCTTTGGTCGACGGGACCGGAGTCGAACGCGATGCCTTTGGCCTTGAGCGCCGCCACCTTCGCGTCGACATCGTCGCATTCGAAATAGATGTGCGGGCCGTTGGCGGCGCCGCGCGCGTCGTCCGTCAGATGCAGCGAGAAAGTGTCGGCACCGTCGCCCACTTCGAAACGCGCATAGTGCGGGCTCTTGACGATGAGCTTGAGTCCCAGCGTTTGGTAGAAAGCGATCGAGCGCTCCAGATCGAGCGCCGGCACCGTGACCTGGTTGAGCTTCATCTGCGCGTCCTCCATTCATGCTTCAGCAGCGACATCTGGAGGTAGGAACCGCGGCCGTCGCCGTGGCGGAAGGCTTCGCGCACGCGGCCTTCCTCGACGAAGCCGAGCGAGCGGTACACGTGAGCCGCGCGCGCATTGTCCTCCACCACTTCCAGCCAGAAGCGGTGGGTGGGCGTGTTGGCGTAGACCCAGTCGATCACGGCGGCGAGGAACGGCCGGCCGAAGCCCGCGCCTGCGTCATGCACGGCGATGCGCTTCAGATAGAGATTGCCGTGGTTCTTCTCCACCTCCGCCATGTCGCGCAGCAGCACGAAGCCGCCCGGCGCTTCGCCCTCGCGCGCGCCCAGGAGATAGCGCCAATTCGGATGCGCCATGGTCTCGCGATGCTGCGCCTCCGGCCAGCGGCCGACGAGGTCGTCATAGCCGGGGCGGCGCTCGCATTCCATGATGAAGCCGATGTCGGAGGGCTCGGCGCGGCGCAAGGTGATGGTCATGAGGGGAGTTTGCACGACGCTGCGTGGGTTTGAAAACATCGAGCAAGTGAAGCTTCATTTCCCCCCTCCCCTTGCGGGAGGGGGCAATC
>DATCOJ010000178.1:0-19949 GCA_036564785.1 Rhizomicrobium sp.
CACACCCCTCCCCCGCGCCGCTTCGCGTCGCGCCCCCTCCCGCAAGGGGAGGGGGGAGACTAGACGATGGCCGATACCGTCATCACGCCTCCGCCCGGCAACCTGGCAGGCTTCAACCTCGCCACGCTGACGGGCTATCTCAAGCGCAGCGATCTGGCGCTCGCCATCGGCATCATGGCGATCCTGATCGTGCTGATCCTGCCGCTGCCGCGCTGGCTGCTCGACATCTGCCTCGCCTTCTCGCTCTCTTTCTCCATCGTCATCCTGATGACCGCGGTGTTCATCCGAAAGCCGCTGGAGTTCAGCTCCTTCCCCGCCATCCTGCTCATCACCACCATGCTCAGGCTGGCGCTCAACCTTGCTTCTACCCGGCTGATCCTCAGTCACGGCAGCGAGGGTACGGCGGCGTCCGGCTACGTGATCCAGGCCTTCGGCAAGCTGATCATGCAGGGCAATTTCGTCATCGGGCTCATCGTCTTCGCCATCCTCGTTCTGGTGAACTTCGTCGTCATCACCAAGGGTTCTGGGCGCATCGCCGAAGTGGCTGCACGCTTCACCCTGGACGCCATGCCCGGCAAGCAGATGGCGGTCGACGCCGATCTCTCGTCCGGCCTCATCGACGAGAAGGAAGCGCGCGCGCGGCGCAAATCGCTGGAATCGGAATCGAACTTCTTCGGCGCCATGGACGGTGCCTCCAAATTCGTACGCGGCGACGCCATCGCCGGTCTGATGATCGTCGCCATCAACGTCATCGGCGGCATCATCATTGCGGTAGCCCAGAAGGGCATGAGCTTCGGCGACGCCACCCAAACCTTCACGCTCTTGAGCGTAGGCGACGGCTTGGTCAGCCAGATGCCGGCGCTGATCGTCTCCACGGCGGCCGGCCTGATGGTGTCCAAGGCGGGCGTCGAAGGGGCGACCGACAAGGCGCTGATCGGCCAACTCTCCTTCTATCCGCAGGCCCTCGGCATGGCTTCGGCCGTAATGGGAATCGTGGGCGTGCTGCCGGGCATGCCGACGCTGGTGTTCACCGCGCTGTCTGCGCTGATCGGCGGCGCGGCCTGGGTCGCCTACAAGCGCAAGGATCAGGTGCGGGCGGAAGCGCAGCAGCAGGAAGACAAAGCCCGCGCCGCGGCCGCTCCGCAGGAGGAGCCGATCGCCACCGCGCTTGCCATGGACCTGCTGCGCGTGGAGCTCGGCTACGCGCTGCTGCCGCTCATCAACGAAGTGCAAGGCCACCGCATCACCGACCAGATCAAGGCGCTGCGCCGCCAGCTGGCGCAGGAGATGGGCTTCGTGATGCCGCAGGTGCGCATCCTCGACAACATGCAGCTCGGCGCCAACGAATACCGTATCTCGGTCAAGGAGGTGGAATCGGGCCGCGGCGAACTGTTCCCGGGGAGCCTGCTCTGCATGGATCCGCAAGGTCGCGCGATCGATCTGCCCGGCACCCACACCACGGAGCCCGCCTTCGGGTTGCCGGCGATCTGGGTCGCCCAGGCGCTGCGCGAGGAGGCCTCATTCCGCGGATTGACCGTAGTCGATCCTGGAACGGTGCTCACCACACACCTCACCGAAGTGCTCAAGAACCATATGTCGGAGCTGCTCTCCTATGCGGAGACCAAGAAGCTGCTCGACGAACTTCCCGCCGAACACAAGAAGCTGGTGGACGAGATCATCCCCTCGCAGATTTCCGTCACCGGCGTGCAGCGCGTGCTGCAGACCTTGCTGGCCGAGCGCGTTTCGATCCGCGATCTGCCGGCGATCCTGGAAGGCATCGCCGAAGCCGCCGGCCACACCAAGAACACGCTCTACATCACCGAGCATGTGCGCGGTCGCCTGGCGCGCCAGCTCTGCCATCAGCATCTGTCGGCCGGCGGCTACCTGCCGCTGGTGGCGCTGTCGCCGGTATGGGAACAGGCCTTCGCCGAATCCATCATCGGCCAGGGCGAAGAGCGCCAACTGGCGATGGCCCCGTCGCAGCTCCAGCAATTCATCCAGTCGGTGCGCGAGCGTTTCGACGAGGCCGGCCAGAAGGGCGACGTGCCGATCCTGCTGACCAGCCCGCAGGTGCGTCCTTTCGTGCGCTCCATCGTCGAGCGGTTCCGGCCGCAGACCGTTGTGATGTCGCAGAACGAGATCCACGCCAGCGTGCGGCTGCGAACTCTGGGGCAGGTCTAGATGCAGCTGCGCACCTTTCTCGCCAAGAACATGCATGAAGCGTTGTCGCTGGTTCGCGCCGAGATGGGCGAGGAAGCCGTCATCGTCGGCAGCCAGCGCACGAGGGACGGCGGCATCATGATCCGCGCCGCGGCGGATGAAGCCTTCGTTCCTCAGGTGGAAGAGGGTGCCTCGCCCGAAGTGGAGGAGCGGGACGAACTCCCGCCCAGCTTCGAGACCGAACACCGCGCGGCGCTGATCCGGCGCCTGCGCGGCGAGCCGGCCAAGAGCACGCCAACCTCGCGCAGTTTCAATCGTCCGGAGCTGCTCCGGCTGCTGCTCGGCCACCGCGCGCCGGACGGGATCGCGCACGATCTGGCCAAGACGGCCGAGCAGAGCGGCCTGAGCGACATGACCTTGGCGCTCGCCTGCGCGCTGGACAGGCGCATGAAGATCGAACCGATCGACATCGCCAAGAACGCCGCCTTCTTGCTGGTGGGACCGCACGGTGCCGGCAAGACGGCGGTGGCGGCGAAGCTGGCGGCCCATGCCCGCCTCGCCCATCGCGCCGTGAAGCTGGTGGCGACCGATACGGCGGGCGCGGGTGCCGTGGCGCGGCTGCAAACCTTCGCCGGGCATCTTGAAGCGCCTTTTGTCGCGGCGGAGAACGCCGAAGCGCTCGCGAAAATCATTGCCGAATGCGCAAGTGAGAGCGTCCTCGCCGTCATCGACACGGCCGGCTTCGATCCGCGCAACGGCAAGGCGCGCGCTGCCTTCTCGGCGCTCGGCAAGATCGAAGGCGTCGAAGCGCTGGGTGTGATCTCGGCCGCCATCGACGCGGAAGAAACGTCCGAGATCGTCGGTGCCTTCGCGACGCTGGGCGCGCGACGCCTGGTCGTCACCGGTCTCGATATCGCGCGCCGCCTTGGTGGGCTTGCCGCCGCCGCGACCGGACCGCTCAGATTGACACATGTTACACGCTCTCCCTTCATTGCGGCGGGGCTCGAAACCTTGACTCCTCTGTCGCTGTCGCGTGCCCTCATCGAATCCGGCGCGCGCGACGCCGATCAGGCAAGCGCCCAATGACGGTGCATCCGCTATTCGAGAAGCCTCGCTTGACCGCCATCGGATCGGGCAAGGGTGGCACCGGCAAAACGACGATCGCGGTTCAGCTCGCGCACAGCCTCGCTGCGCTGGGCGAGCGCGTCCTGCTGTGCGATGCGGATTTTGGCCTGTCGAACACGAGCGTGCAGCTCGGTCTCCACCATGGCGGCGACTTTGTCGGCGTGATGTCCGGCACGTGCGAGATGAGCGATGCCGTGGTTCCGGCGCATGGCGGCGCGAAGCTGCGAGGCGGTTTCGACTTGTTGGCCCCGCCATCGGGCTCGGGCGTTTTTGCCAATGCCGGCGCCAAGTCTGCGAGCCGTCTTGTTGCAGCGCTGCGCTCTGCCCGAAGTTACGATCGCGTCCTGGTCGATCTCAGCGCCGGCGTGGACAGCGCGGTCATGACACTGGCTGCGGCTTCGGACGAAACCGTCCTGGTGCTGACGCCGGATCCTTCGTCGCTCACCGATGCCTATGCTTTCGCCAAGCTGTTGTTGCGGGCATCGCCATCCCGTCCACCCGAATTCGTCGTCAATCTGGCCGCCAGCGAAGCGGAAGCGCGTCGCGCCGCCGACGCCTTCGCCGCCACTTGCCGCGCCTTCCTGAAGGTCGTGCCCAAGCTCTTGGGCACCATTCCGCGCGACAGCCAGGTCGTGGAGGCCATGCGCCGCCAAGCATCTGTGCAGAGAATGTTCCCGGACTCACCTGCCGTGCGGGCCTTGGCTGCCGTCGGCAAGGACCTGCACGCGCGGATCGAGTGCCGTCTGCCGGCCGAGCTCCGCGTCCGTTAACCAAAAAAATCCCAATATCCGGGGCCAAAACGCTCGGCAGTCTCGCAGATCTGGCCGGACTCACCGGCCAAGGAAAAATCGTGTATCATTTCCTTACACACTCATTGTGCTGGCCGCATTGGCCGGAGGCGTGTTGGGTTTTGCGAAGGGGGTCCTATGTCCGCGCTTATCGATCTTTGGCATTCCGTCACCGGGGTCTTCACCTCGGCCGACATGATCACGTTGGCCATCATCGTCGTCATTGCCCTGGCAGCCGGCTTCATGATGGAGAGCATGGGCTCGCTGGTCACCATGACCGTCGGCGCGCTGGTGGTGTTCGGCCTGGCGACCTATGCGCGGGCCATCGCCATGGGCGGCGGCAAGGACGCGGGCGCCGTGGCGCAGACGGACTGGCACAATCTGCTGGGTCTGCAGGTCCAGGTCCTTCTCGCCTATGCCATTGCATTTGCGGTGGTAATTGCCGTCGTGCACCTGATTCGGTCGCTGGTCTGGCGCTGAGCCCCGCCGTTCGCGGCGGGGCCACGGACCGTGGACGCGGCCGGGGCGGAGAGGCTAGCTTCTCCGCATGAGTCTTCTCATCCTTGTCGCGATCGCGCTGGCGATCGCCCTGTGGGGCGTGTCCGTCTACAACGGCCTCGTCCGCCGAAAGAACATCGTCGCCGAGGCCTGGAGCGGCATCGAGGCGCAGCTCAAGCGCCGCGCGGACCTCATTCCAAATCTGGTCGAGACCGTGAAGGGCTATGCCGGGCACGAACGCGCGACCTTTGAGGACTTGGCGAAACTGCGCTCGGCCGGCCAGGCGCAGAGCGACGTCGCTGAGCGGGCGCAGACCGAGCAGGCCATCACCGCCGCCATCGGCCGCGTGCTGGCAGTGGCCGAGGCCTATCCGCAATTGCGCGCGAGCGAGAACTTCCAGTCGCTGCAGAAGGATCTGGCCGAGGTGGAGGATCAGATCCAGCTGGCGCGACGCTACTACAACGGCGCGGTGCGCGACTTCAACGTGATGATCGAGCAGTTTCCCTCGAGCCTGATCGCCGGCCGCACCGGATTCAAGTCCGCACCATTCTTTGAGATCGACAACGCGGCCGACCGCGCAGCGCCGAAAGTCTCCTTCGCCGGATGAAGACTCTGGCTGCCCTCGCTGCGGCGTTGCTTGTGTTGAGCGTCCCCGCGGCAGCGCAGGACCAGGAGCGTATCACCGATTACGCGAGCGACGTCACGGTGGCGAAGAACGCTGCGCTGACGGTCCGCGAGACCATTTCGGTGATTGCCGAGGGCGACCATATCCGCCACGGCATCTATCGCGATTTTCCCACCGTCTACACCGACAAATTCGGCCGTCGCGTACATGTCGGCTTCAACGTGTTGAGCGTGACGCGCGACGGTCACGACGAGCCCTATGACATCGATTCCATCGACAGCGGCGAGCGCATCAAGGTGGGCAGCGCGGATGTGGACTTGGATCCAGGACCGCACACCTACACGATCAGCTATTCGACCGACCGCCAGATCGGTTTTTTCGACAACTACGACGAGCTTTATTGGAACGTCACCGGCAATTTCTGGCAGTTTTCCATCGACCGCGCCGAGGCGACGATCCACCTGCCAAAGGGCGGGCGCATCGTCCAGTCCGCCTATTACACAGGCGCGGCGGGGTCACGCGAGCAGAATGCACGCTCCGAACAGACCAGCGGCAACACCATCCATTTCGCCACCACCGCGCCGCTCGGCGAAAACGAAGGCCTCACCGTGGCGGTGGGCTTCGACAAGGGCGCCGTGT
This sequence comes from Rhizomicrobium sp., assembly GCA_036564785.1. GTDB lineage: Bacteria > Pseudomonadota > Alphaproteobacteria > Micropepsales > Micropepsaceae > Rhizomicrobium. Next base: position 5,836 of record DATCOJ010000178.1, read on the forward strand.
TGCCGCCGACCGCAGACGAAAGGCGGGCGCAGTTCATCCGCGACAATGCGAGCCCGATCGTCGCGATTGCCGGCGTGCTGGTCCTGCTGGTCTATTTCGGCGCCACCTGGTTCAGCTTCGGGCGCGATCCGGAGCATGGCGTGATCGTGCCGTTGTTTGCACCACCGAAGGATTTCTCGCCGGCCGCCGTGCGCTTCGTCCACCACATGGCCTATGACCGAAAATCCTTCGCCGCCTCTCTCATCGATATGGCGGTCAAGGGCTACCTCAAGATCAAGGAGGACGGAGGCGACTACACGTTGACACGCACCGGCCGGAGCGAAGGTGAGAGCGGGCTTGCGCATGGCGAAAGCGCCATCGCCGGAAAACTGTTCTCCTCGGGCAGCAAGATCGAGTTGAAGCAGGCCAATCACACGGCCATCGCCAACGCGATTTCCGCCCTCAAGACCTCGCTGAAGAACGAATACGAGCGGGTCTATTTCGTGACCAATCAGCACTGGTTTTTCGGTGGCCTCGCCATCCTGGCCATCACGGGAGTCGCCGCGGCCCTGCTTTCGGACAACGCCGGCGCGGCGGGGTTCATTCTGGTTTGGCTGTCGGGCTGGTCCATCGGCACCGCCTTTCTGCTGCATCGCGCCTGGGATGCCTGGCAGAGCGTGATCGCCGGGCCCGGCTCGCGCATTCTCAATTTGCTTTCGGCCCTGTTCATGAGCCTTTTTGCTCTGCCGTTCACGGGTGGGCTTGTCTTCGCGCTGTTCGCGCTGGGCGGAATGATCTCGTGGCTGGCGGGCGGTGCGCTGATCGCAGGCGGCATCGCCGCCTACGTCTTCTATCATCTGCTCAAGGCTCCCACCTTGGCGGGCGCCAAGATTCGCGACCAGATCGACGGCTTTCGAATGTTCCTCGATACGGCCGAGAAGGATCGGTTGGAAAAATTGCATCCGCCTGCGGTCACGCCTGAAGTGTTCGAGAAATTCCTGCCCTATGCCATCGCGCTCGATTGCGAGAACAGCTGGAGCAGGAAATTCGAGGCCGAGGCGGAGGCCGCCGGACTCCAGCCCAACACGGGCTACACCCCGGTCTGGTATTCCGGCGGCTCGTTCAGCCGGCTGGGCGCGGCCGGGTTCGCGTCGGCCATCGGCGCCTCGATGGCGAGCGCGGCCGCGGCGGCCTCCACGGCGCCCGGATCGAGTTCCGGCAGCGGCGGCGGCGGCTTCTCGGGCGGCGGCGGAGGCGGTGGCGGAGGCGGCGGCTGGTGAGCTAGCGTCGCTTCTTTTCGCGATTGTCCAGCGCGAAGCCGCCCGGTCCCATGCCCACCAGCAGCAGCAGGCCGCCGGCGATGGCGATATTGCGGGCAAAGATGTCGTAGTCCGCCGCGCGCGCCACCGGATCACCGATCGTCCAATAGGCGTGCATGAGCAGAGTCGCCACCACGGTGAAGGCGAACAGCAGCATGGCGCCGTGCCGCGTGTGATAGCCGAGCAGCAGCGACAGGCCGCCCAGAATCATCACCACCAGCGCGAGCACCAGCAGCAGCGGCGCCTGGGGCACGTGGCTCATGCTCATCAGCGTGACGGTCGTTTCCCAGTCTCGCGCGCGCGCAAAGGCCTCACTCAGAAAGAACCAGGCGATCGCCAGGCGCCCGAGCAGCGGCGAAATATGTTCGGATAGCGACATGGCCCGCACTCCCCCGCCCGAATCATAGCACAGGCGACGGTCTGTCAGAACTTGGGGAAGGCGAGGTGGGGCTACACCTGCCTGAGCGCGTGCTTGCGCAGATGGCGCACGATCGCCATTTCGTCGAGGCGCGATTGCGCGCGCTGAGATTCGACTTCCGCCACCCGGCGTGCCTGCTGCTCGGTGGCCAGCTCCAGGCTCTTGAGGTCCTGGAACGCGCCGGCCAGATCGTTCTGGCACTGGCTTCGCTCCCGCTCGATATCCTTGAGCGTGGTGCGCAGGTTTTCGCGGCGGCTGTCGATCGAGCGCAGGAAGGAAGGGAAGGCGAGGCGGCCAATATCCGAATCGTGAGCCCGTTGACGCTCGCGCGCCACGCTCTCCTCGAGGTCGCTCAGCTTGCGCTCGAGATCGGAATGCATGCCATCCAGAGTCGCCATGCGGCGCTTCAGATCGTCAACCCGGAAGCGCTTCACCCGCATCAGCGTATCGCGGCGTTTCATGGCGTCTTACCTTTCCCCGTGCCCGCGCCGACGATGTCGTTCAGTGCGGCATACCCGTCTGCCAATGTGGAGCGCTCGTCCTTCTTCTGGGACAGAAACGCTTCGAGCTGCGGATGAATCTTGAGGGCGGCATCGACATCCGCATTCGTGCCGGCCTTGTAGGCGCCAAGCCGGATCAGCTCGGCCATGTCTTCGTAAGTGGAAATCGGCAGCCTGGCCTTGGCCACGATGGCCTGCTCCTCGCCCGTGTTGCAGGCGGGCATGGCGCGCGACACCGATTTCAGAATGTTGATGGCAGGAAAGCGCCCGCGCTCGGCGATGGCGCGATCGAGCACGATGTGCCCGTCGAGAATGCCGCGAGCTGCATCGGCGACCGGCTCGTTGTGGTCGTCGCCCTCCACCAGAACCGTGAAAAGGCCCGTGATCGATCCGCTGGTTCCCTCCGAACCGGGGCCCGCGCGCTCCAGCAGCCGCGGCAGCTCGGCGAACACCGTCGGCGTGTAGCCCTTGGTCGCGGGCGGCTCGCCTGCGGAGAGGCCGATCTCGCGCTGTGCCATTGCGAAACGGGTCACGCTGTCCATGAGCAGCAGCACATGCAAGCCCTGGTCCCGAAGGTTTTCCGCAATGGCCATGGCGACATAAGCCGCCTGGCGGCGCACCAGCGCGGATTCGTCCGACGTGGCTGCCACCACGACGCTGCGCGCGAGGCCTTCCAGCCCCAGATCGTCCTCGATGAACTCTTTCAGCTCGCGGCCGCGTTCGCCCACCAGACCGATCACGATGGCATCGGCATCGGTATTGCGCGCCAGCATGGCCAGCAGAGTCGATTTGCCGATGCCGCTGCCCGAGAAAATGCCCATCCGCTGGCCCTTGCAGCAGGTGGCGAAGGCATTGAGCGCGCGCACGCCGAGATCGAGCTTGCCGCCGATGCGGGCCCGAGCATGGGCCGGCGGGGGCGGGGCCCTCAGGGGATAGCCGGTCATGCCCTGAGGCAGGGCGCCCTTGCCGTCGGTCGGCCGGGCGAAGGCGTCGATCACCCGGCCGAGCCAGGCCCGGCAGGGATAGATCATGGCGGGCCGGTCGTCGAAATCCGCCCGGGCTCCCAAGGTCACGCCATCCAGGGATCCGAGCGGCATCAGCAGCGCCCGGCCGTCCCGAAAGCCGACCACTTCACAAGAAATTTGCTTGCCGTTTGAAGCTGTTAGCCTTACTTGTCCACCCAGGCTGATGGCGCCGGCGGCTCCGGTCACTTCGACCAGGAGGCCCTCGATGCGGGCAACGCGGCCGAAGCGCCTGAGGGCTGGGACGGCCTCGATTTCTCTAAGAAGCGCGCGCATTTCGATCCTGGCCCAGGAGCTCCAAGACAGGGAGCGGACGCGCCCATCTTGCCTCGGAGGATTTAAGTCGCGGTAAACTTAACGAAGCGAATCAAGGAGATGGACGGGAGTGAGGGCCGAGCGGTGCGATTTGCTTAAGGCCTGTTCGCGCCGGATGAAGGTCGCTGGTGTGGTTAAAGCGGATTTTAACCATTTCCACTTACCGTCTCGTCACGAGTTAACCACGCCGGGCTCACTCCGCCGGGCGAAGAAGGACTGAAAGCGATGCGCGTGCTTTTGATCGAAGACGACAGCGCGATGGCCCGCAGCATCGAATTGATGCTCCGCTCCGAAGGCTTCAACGTCTACACCACCGACCTCGGCGAAGAGGGCATCGATCTCGGCAAGCTCTACGATTACGACATCATCGTCCTCGACCTGCAGCTGCCGGACATGAGCGGCTTCGAAGTGCTGAAGTCGCTGCGCCTGGCCAAGGTGCAGACGCCGGTGCTGATCCTTTCCGGCAACGCCATCGTCGAAGCGAAGGTCAAGGCGCTGGGCTACGGCGCCGACGATTACATGACCAAGCCGTTCCACAAGGACGAGCTGGTCGCCCGCATCCAGGCCGTGGTCCGCCGCTCCAAGGGCCATTCGCAGTCCGTCATCACCACCGGCAAGCTCACCGTCAATCTCGATGCCAAGACCGTGGAAGTAGACGGCCAGCGCGTGCACCTGACCGGCAAGGAATATCAGATGCTGGAGCTGCTCTCGCTCCGCAAAGGCACGACGCTGACCAAGGAGATGTTCCTGAACCATCTCTATGGCGGCATGGACGAGCCCGAACTCAAGATCATCGACGTCTTCATCTGCAAGCTGCGCAAGAAGCTGGCGGCCGCCACGAATGGCGACAACTACATCGAGACTGTCTGGGGACGAGGCTACGTGCTGCGCGACCCGGAAGGCGACAAGGTCGCCGCAGCCTAACTCCCCTCCATCGGAAAACGAGAAAGGGCGCCCTCACGGGCGCCCTTTTCCTTTTGTGGGCTACAGCGCGCGCGCCACGCGAATGCCCACCGAGCTGAAGCGGCCGACGCCGGAATCCATCAACCGGCGTGCGAAGCGGATGCCTTGCGACCGGTCGGTCCAGGCGCCGCCGCGCGTCACCCGCATGGCGCAATTTCCGCTGGTCCAGGCCGAGCCGTCCGTCGGCGCGCTGTCATAGGTGGTGTTGTAGCAATCGGCGACCCATTGCCCGACATTGCCCGTCATGTCGAAGAGCCCGAAGGCGTTGGCCTGGAAGCTTCCCACTGGTGAGGTGTAGGCATATCCGTCGCGGCAAGCGCCGTCGAATTTGGGATCGCCCGGAAACTTCGCGTGATAGTCGGCATCGCCGCCGTTGAGCAGGCGGCAGATTTGCGAAGCCGGCCCGGGATGCGCCGCCCCCGCCCCAGCCCGCGCTGCATATTCCCACTCCGATTCGCTCGGCAGACGGTAGGGCCTTCCTGTCCTGCGGCTCAGCCAATTGGCATAGGAGTCGGCGTCGTCCCAGCTCATGCAGACCACGGGATCCTGCGAGGTTTGTGGAAAGCCCGTTTCGCGCCACCCGGCCTTTGGCGTCTCGATGAAGCGGCCGTCCTTGGTCAAGGTGAAGCAGGACGAGTCATCGTCCGTACGGCCGGTTTCGCTGGCGAAGCGCGCATATTCCGCGCGCGTCACCGGATATTTCGAGATGGCGAAAGCCCGTCTGATGGCGACGGTGTGTTGGGGGATCTCGTCGCCGTGACGCTCGGCGTCCTCGGCCGGCGAGCCCATCCGGAACGTGCCTGCCGGCACCGCCACCATTTGCGGACAGATGTCCGGGCAATCGCGGAACACCGTGCCGGGGGGGAAACTCGCTGTTGTTGCAAGTGCCGCAGATCCGTTTCCTGCGGCCGGCTTGCCAGCAAGCAGCGTTGACGGCCGCGCCGGCAGGGTGTGACCGCCGCCGAGAAACAGCCAGGATGCTGCGGCAAGCGATACGAGCAGAAAGGCTGACGCCGCGCCAACAATGGGCAGCCTGCCCCAGCCGCGGTCGACTCGGGTGGCGCTCGGGCCCTCGTGCTGCGTCTGTTCCGCGAAACTTGAATCGCGCGGCACGGGGATTGGGACCGACTCGACCAGCCGATAACCGACACGGGGAACGGTCTCGATGGCGAAGGAGCCGCCGCCATCCAGTTCGGCCAGCTTTCGGACCTTGGCGATGCAGCGGTTGATGGCGTCTTCGCTGACGATGCGGCCGCCCCAGCAGCGCTGCACCAGTTCGTCGCGGGAGAGCACGCTGCCCTTGGCCTGCGCGAGAGCGACGAACACCTGCATGACCCGGGGTTCGACCGCCTCGGTTTTCGCTTCGGCCCGGATCTCGCACAGGGACGGGCTGACCTTGAGGCCGCCGACAGAGAAATCCGGCTCTTGCGCCAGATCGATCGCGGCGCGCCATTCCGCCTTGTCGTAGATGCGGTTCACGGGGAAAGGCCCGAAGTCGGCCAAAGGTCGGTAAAAAGTCGGCGCCTCGTCCTTTCGCGCCTTACGGATCGCGCGCCAAATCGGCCCTGCCGTCCGGCATCTGCCGGAACTGGTGTGAAGAAGAGTGACATCGGCCCCCGCCCCGTTTTGCCGACTATACATCGGCTAGCGAAACGGAACAGCGGCGGCGATGCAGCAGTATGCCTTGTCGGAGTTGCGCTAGGGGCTGCGGCACCCGGCCATAACCGTCAAAAGCTAAACCGAAGGGGAAAACACCATGTCGAAGCCGTTAGCCACGTTGGCCCTCCTGACCGGAATGGCCGCGTTCGCCGTGCCCGCCGGGGCGGGCACTCTCATTCCGGTTGTGCCGTTTCCGGGGAGCACGTCCACGTCGGTGCTGGGCATCAACGACAACAACGTCATCGTCGGCTCCTATATCGACAGCAACGGCGTGGAGCATGGCTACTTCGGCACCATCGATGGCAATTACACCTCCTTCGATTACACCGCGAACACGGTGGACGGGACGGAGCCGCGCGCCATCAACGGCGACGGATGGATCACTGGCTTTGCGCCCGCCCAGAACGAAGGTCGCCTGTTCGGCTATGAATTCGTGCGCAAGCCCGACGGCAGCATCGTCACCATCAAGAAGGACGGTGCGCCGCTGGACGGCATCGCGCAGGGCATCACCAAGGGCGAGCAGTCCGTCGGCGATTACTGGGACACCGTCAACTTCATCCGCTACGGCTACTATGCGAAGAAGGGCAAGTACCAGCAAGACCTGACGCTGCCCTTCGATACGACGCGCACCGCACCGCGCGCGATCAATAGCGCCGGCACCGTGGTCGGCTTCTTCACCTTGTCCGGTATGCACGGCTTCGTGCTGCAGAACGGCGTCGCCACCCAGATCGACTATCCCGATCAGTCTGCCATCGGCACCGGCTTGGAGGGCATCAATGACAAGGGCCTAGTAACGGGCGGCTGGACGGATGCCGACAACAATTCCTTCGCCTTCCTCTATGACTCAACGACCAGCACCTTCACGCCGCTCGTCATCGACGGCGCCACTTTCACGCAGGTCTGGGGGATCAACAAGGCGGGCCTGATCGCGGTCGATTCCGACGCCGGTATCTTCATCTATTGCCCGAAAAAGCCCAGCAAATGTCCCGGCAGCGGCGGCAGAGAAATCTCGCTCGGCAAGCCCATCCGTGTGCCGGCTGGAAAGTTCCTGCATTATGACGTGAGCCACGCGGCGGCCACGCGCGGCGAGCAGATTTCGCTCTCCCGCAGCAGGGCCCACAACGGAATCGCCTGGTAGGGACGGGCGTTGGCCGACGAGCGCGCGCGGGTGACACCCGTCGCCCCGGCGCCGAAGCTCATCCATGGAGGACACCATGAAAATCTTGCTTCAACTCGGCATCGCCGCGGTCGCCGCGGTTCTCGGGTCGGGCGACGCCTTGGCGCAGGGCGGGACGCTCTATGACGACTTCAAGTCCAACACGCTTGATCCCGCAAAATGGGTCGGGTTCGGCGGCGATCCTTATTGGCTGGATCTATCGCGCGTATCCGGCAAGGGCATGGAATTCTTCGGCGTGGGCTACGCGCCCACGACCGACAACAGCTCCGCCTATGGCGGCGCCTGGGGTATCGCCGTCACCGCGCCCAACAGCGTCAAGGGCGTGTCCTACAGCTTCACGGTAAAGAAGATCGCGACCGTCGGGTGCAAGGACTCTACACAACCTGCGGCGACCAGCACCGATTTCGAGGGTGCCTTCTTCAACGCCGGGGACGGCTCGAGCATCGTCGGTGACGTAGAGCTTTCGGTCGCGGCGGTGCAGCACAACACCGATGGCAAGAACGCGCCGCTCAGTGTGATCGCCAACGCTTGGACCTGCGCCGACGCGAATTGCAAGCGTAACGACCTGTTCAGTCAGGTTATTGGAACGGTCCTCCCCGGCCTGAGCAACACGGTGTCCATCAGCTGGGACAAGGCCAACCACCGTTTTCTCTTCAATCTGAACGGTAGTCCGACGGCCATCTCATACGGCGTCTCGGATGCGAGCCCCGCCTTCTTCCCCTACAAGGGCTTCGACATCCAGCGTTACGTGCCCTACTGCAAGGCCGCAAAGCGGCCATACACGCTGATCGATGCGACGCTCGGCCCGGTCTACGTGAATCCGTGAGGTTCAGCCGGCGAGCGCCAGGCCCTGGCTGAACTGCAGATCGGCGAGACGGGCATAGAGCCCGCCGCCGGCCACCAGTTCCGCATGGCTGCCTTCGCCAACGATGCGGCCCTGGTCCATCACCACGATGCGCTTCAAGCGCTGGATGGTGGCCAGTCGATGCGCGATGACGATGGTGGTGCGTCCCGCCATCAGATTGTTGAGGCCGAGCTGCACCAGCCGCTCGTTCTCAGCATCGAGCGCGCTGGTGGCTTCGTCGAGCAGCAGTAGCGGCGCATCGCGCAGAATGGCGCGGGCGATAGCGAGGCGCTGGCGCTGGCCGCCGGACAAGGTGGCGCCGCGCTCGCCGATGAGCGTTTCGTAGCCCGAAGGAAGATCTTCGATGAACTCCGCCGCCGCGGCCGCTTCCGCCGCCTTGCGCACGTCGGCGTCGCTCGCCTCCGGACGGCCATAGCGGATGTTGTCGGCGATGGTGCCGGAGAAGATAACCGGATCCTGCGCCACCAGCCCAATATGGCGGCGCAGATCGGTGGGATCGAGTTCGGCCATGTCGACGCCGTCGAACAGGATGGCGCCTTCCTGCGGCGCGAAGAAACGGAGCAACAGCTGGAACACGGTCGACTTGCCGGCGCCCGATGGCCCCACCAACGCCACCGCCTCACCCGGCTCGATGCGAAGTGAGAAGCCGTTGAGCGCGGCATGCTCGAGCCGCGAAGGATAGCGGAACACCACGTCGCGGAATTCCACCGCGCCTTTCGCCGGCTCCGGCAGCGCGATCGGACGCTCTGGCGCCTGCACATCGGGCGCTATGTGCAGCAGTTCGGTCAGCCGCTCGGAAGCGCCGGCAGCGCGCTGCAGATCGCCCCAGGTTTCCGACAGCGCACCGAATCCCATCGCCACGATGCCGGCATAGAAGATGAACTGCGTCAGCTCGCCGGCCGTCATGTGTCCGGCGATGACGTCGCGGGCACCCGCCCACAGCACGCCCACGATGCACGAGAAGGCGCCGAAGATCACCACCGCCGTCATCACCGCGCGGGCCCGCGTGCGCAGCACCGCGATATCGAAGGAGCGCTCCACCGCCCGGCCGAAGGAACGGCGCTCTTCCTCTTCGTGAGTGAAGGCCTGCACGGTCTGCACGGCGTTGAGGATTTCGCTCGCCTGCGCACTGGTGTCGGCGATGCGATCCTGGCTCTTGCGGCTCAAGGTCCGCACCCAGCGGCCGAACAGGATGAGAGGCACCATCACCATCAGCACGGCGCCCAGCACCAAGCCGGCGAGCTTGAGGCTGGTGACGAAGAGAAGGATCAGGCCGCCGGTCAGCATCACCATATTGCGGGCGGCGATGGAGGCCGAGGAGCCCACCACCGTCTGAATCAAAGTGGTATCGGCCGTCAGCCGCGACAGCACTTCGCCCGTGCGGGTGACCTCGAAGAAGGCGGGCGTCAGCGACAGCACGTGATCGAACACGGCCTTGCGGATGTCGGCAATCACCCGCTCGCCCAGCCAGGTGACGAAGTAGAAGCGGATGGCGGTGGCCATACCCAGCACAGCGGCCACGCCGATCAGCGCCAGGAAATACTGGCCGATGCGGTCGGCGTCGGCCCGGTTGAAGCCGTGGTCGATCATGCCGCGGATGGCAGGCGGGATCAGCAGGCTGGCCGAAGAGGAGGCGATGAGCGCGACGAGTGCCGCGGCGATGGAAAGCCGGTATGGCCTGAGGAACGGCAGCAGCCGCCGCAGCGGCCTCAACGAGCTAGCCTTGGCCCGGCCCGCTGCCAGGCGCGCCACTTCGGTTGCGTATTCCTCGCCGGATTGAGACAAGCGCGCCACCCGCCAGTTCGACAAGCCCTAGATATAGGCAAGACGCCGGCTGGCCCAAGGGACCAAGCGCCGCGCGGCTTGCAAGGCGCGGGCGCACCCCCTATAAGGCCCGGCTTCGCCAGGGTTTTCGAGAGGCCGGTGCCATGAAAAAGGGCATTCACCCCAACTATCACTTCGTGGACGTCGTGCTGAACGACGGCACCAGCTACCGCACCCGCACCACCTGGGGCGAGCCGGGCGGCAAGCTCACCCTCGACATCGATCCCTCCACCCATCCGGCCTGGACCGGCGGGCAGCAGCAGCTGCTCGACCGCGGCGGACGCCTCTCCCGCTTCAACAAGCGCTTCAAGGACTACGTGAAGAGCTAGGCGCTGCCGCTTCTCTCGCGGCCTCCAGATCCTTAGATTGTTGTCACTGGCCCATCGCGCGGGTGGGCCAGTATCGCGCCCAATTTCAGGGGGAAACCATGGCCGAACAGACCGAAGTCCATGTCGACCGCACCACCGTCGACCACGGCAACAACCATGTCGAGCATGTGCACGACATCACCCACGACGTGGTTCATGACCGCGATGAGCGGGAACCCAACTGGATGGTCCGCATCGCGCTGGGCGTCGGCGGACTTCTGCTGCTCCTGGGCGCCTTGGCGGCCTGGCAGATGCAGGATCGCTTCGGCGGCCAATTCGCCGTGGTGCTGCCCTGGCTGATCGCCGGCGCGGTTCTCTTGGGCGCCGCTGCGATCGTGGAATCGATCACCACAGAATTGTGGGTGACGCTCATCGCCGGAATCTTCCTGCTGGCGGCGGCTTTCATTGTCACAGGCCGGGTCACCGTGCAGCTCGACCAGCAGGCGCACAGCGCCTATGTGGTCGACCGCTTCACCGGCGAGGTGCGGATCTGCAATTCCGGCGGCTGCCGCGACCTGCCAGGCTTTGGCGGACCGTCCGTCGCTCTGCCGTCTGCGCACGATCTCGCGCGCTCGATCCGCAAGCCAAAGCAGTAGAACTCAGCCGCGCGGGTCGCTTCCGCCAAAGGCTTGCTCGAGCCGATCGATCTGGCCGCGCGCGCCGGGCGAGCGCGAGGGTTCGCCGAACAGCACGTCCTCCAACCGCGCGATGCGGCGGTAGAGGCTGTCGCTGCGCATCAGCAGATCCTGCAGCGTCTTGGGCAGCGCTTCGATACTGTCAGCGCGCCCGCCGAAGCAGATTTCCTTGGAGCCGAGGCGGTAGCGCTCGCTGGTAGCCTGCTCGGGCTCCATGTCGCCGTCGTGCACCGCGCGCTGCACCAGGAGCCAACTGGCTGCCTGCATCAGCCGCGTGGTGACACGCATGCTTTCGCCGGCATAAAGCAAAGCCGCACTGCGCGGCAGGTCGCGCGATTCCTCTCGGCCCCTGCCGTCCAGATAGCGCGCTGTCTCCTCGACCAGCGACATCCCTTCGTCGAAGGTGCGGGCGAACAGGGCCGAGCCGGTGAAGGATTGCAGCGTCATTCCCTTGAGGGAATCGTCGTCGGCGTCCGGAAGCGGCATGCGGCCCCCCGTTGTCATCCCGAAGCAAGGCTAGCAAGACGCCTTGTCAAAGCAAGAACGGCGCGCGAGGAAGGATGAATTAAGCGAGCATCCGGTGACATTCGCGCAACGCTTGCCCGCACGAATGATTGCAGACGGAGACAAATTAATCATTGACGAGTTGGCCGTCTGCTCCACTTACCATCATGGGCTAGGATTTCTTGAAGAAGGCATCGGCCGCGTTCTTGGTTGCCCGGCGCGACTTGATGGCGTCGCGGCAACGGGCAATCTCGCCCTCCAGCGCCGCGATGCGCGCCTCGAGCTCATGCTCCGAATGGGCGGAGAGATCCTGGCCCAACTCGAGGTCCGGCTTCTTCTTGCGCGGCAGCAATTCTTCGGGATCGACGGCCATCGCTTCGCGCCTCCGTTCATCGTTGTTAAGCTCCATCCGATGGTACATTCAGGGAGCGGCCAGATGAAGGCGATCCGCGTCGAGCAGCCGGGACCGGATTACAAGCTCGTCATCGACGAGGTTCCTCAGCCGTCGCCCGGCCCCGGTGAGGTATTGATCCGGGTGACCGCGGCCGGTCTCAATCATGCAGATTTGCTGCAGGCAAGAGGCCTGTATCCGCCGCCTGCCGGCGCCTCCGACATCCTTGGCCTCGAGGTCTCCGGCGAGATCGTGAAACTCGGCGCTGGCGTCACCGATTGGCGCCTCGGCCACAAGGTTTGCGCCCTGCTTTCCGGCGGGGGCTATGCCGAATACTGCGCCGCGTCCGCGAAATGCATGCTTCCGATGCCGAAGGACGTCGATCCGGTCGCCGCGGCCGCCTTGCCGGAGGCCCTATTCACGGTGTGGACCAATCTGTTCGACTCGGCACGCCTGGCGCCCGGCGAGAGCGTGTTGATCCATGGCGGCGCGAGCGGCATCGGCACCGCGGCCATCCAACTCTGCGCCGCCCGCAGCCACCGCGTTTTCACCACCGCAGGCAGCGCCGAGAAATGCGCGATTTGCGAGACGCTGGGCGCTGCCCGCGCGATCCACTATCGCGCGGAAGACTTTGTCGACGTCGTCAAGAAGGGGACGGACGGCCACGGCGTCGACGTCGTCCTCGACATGGTGGGCGGCGACTACATCCAGCGCAACATGAGCGCGGCCGCCCTGTGGGGCCGTATCGTCAACATCGCCTATATGAGCGGAGCCACCGCCACGGTGAGTTTCGCGCCCATGCTGATGAAGCGGCTGTCGCTCATTGCCACCACGCTGCGTGCGTGCACGAACGAAGAGAAGGGCCTCATCCGTGACGCGCTGCTCTGCGAAGTCTGGCCGCTGATCGAGGCCGGAAAGGTCAAGCCGATCGTCGACCGCGTCTTCCCGCTTGCCGGAGCCGGCTCCGCCCACGCCCGCATGGCCAAGAGCGAGCACGTGGGAAAAATTCTGCTGAAGATATGATGGCCGTGTGCGCTATGGTGCGGCAGACATTCGTGCTACAAAGGCCAAATGGAAAAGAAACATGCAGTTGCGAAATCCGGCGGCCCGGATGTGGCCATCGAGGACGATGAGCGCCACTCGGACGATGTAGGCGACTATATTGCCCGCAATCGCGCCGCTCTGAATGCTTCCATCAAGCGATCGCGCGTCGAAATCGCTCGAGGAAAAGTCTCCAGAAAGTCCATCGACGATATCGTGGCCACGCGCCGCGCGCGTCTTTCCAAAGAGTCCTGAACCGGAACGATCTTGGCACGCTCGACCATTGTCAAATCGCTCGACGCCGAACGCGACCTGGAAGGGCTATTCGACTACATTGCTGGCGACAGCGGCGTCCAGCGTGCTGAGGCAGTCTTGCGCCGCATTGAGCGTACATTGAAGACCCTCGCCGATTGGCCGTTCATCGGGCGCGTCCGGCCGGAACTGGACGGCGAGCCGCGCGCATTTTCGGTGTGGCCATGGATCGTCATCTACGAGCCGCAATTGCAAGGTCGCGGCATCATCGTTTGGCGAATTGTCGATGGCAGACGCGATTTGCCGCGTCTTGTCAAACCACCACCTGTTTGAAAGAACGCTCTCATTCGAGCGCGCTTAGGATGAACTCCGCCCGCTCGGATACCGGGAGCTTGGGCAGCATGATCGTTTGGTAGCCGAAATCGCGGTAGATCTGGAGAAGAACGGGATAGTCGCCGATCGCGTCTTCGAAGGAGTGCCGGCGCTCGGAATCGCTTTCAAAAATCTCCGGCCAGGGCGGCGCTACGAAGACTTTGCGGTGGAAGCGGAAACGCTTGGCCGCCTCGGCCCAATGCGCCGGTGCCTGCAGCCCCAGTCTCACCCAGTGACTGAGCGGATCGATCAGCCCGCGGTCGAAGAACACGAAATCCTCCGCATCGGCCGCCTCGACCATGCGGTTGATGGTGCGCGAGATGCAGAGCTCGCCGAACAGCACGCCATCCTTGGCAGGCAGCGCCGGGCCGTCGATCAGCGTCTGCTCTTTGAAAATCTGGCGCCCGGGTTCGGCGAAGGTGCGATAGCCGCGGCGCGCCAGCTCGGCCAGCAGGCTCGACTTCCCGCCGCCGGAGCAGCCCGTGATCATGACGAACCGGCTGCAGGCGG
>DATCOJ010000179.1:0-34468 GCA_036564785.1 Rhizomicrobium sp.
CGCAGCGCATCGATGCGCAAATTGCGCGCGATGGTGAAGATCCAGGTCCCCGCCGACGCCTTCGCCGGATCGAACAGCGCCGCTTTGCGCCAGACCGACAGCATCGCTTCCTGCGCCAGCTCTTCCGCCACCGGCGAGGCCGCGCCCAGCCGCAGCAGATAGGCCTTGATGCGCGGCGCGAAATGCCGGAACAGCATCTCGAACGCGGCGCGGTCGCGCGCGCCGCCCACCCTCACGAGCAGCGCGTTCAAGCTGGCGGCATCTTGTCCCGGCACGATCATCCGCACCCGCGTCCGACGGCGTATGTCCGCTCGCCCACCGATCAGCCAGGAGGGGCAGAGTGGCCGCATCGTGGCGGCAAGCGGCGCATACGCCATCATAGCCTCATTTACGCGCGCAGCACCCGGCCGGATCACGGGAAATTCTTGATCCGAACCGCCCCCTCGCCCGTATCTCTAGCCAAGGTCCGCTGGGGAGTTCCGCTTGTACCGTCCCTATCTGCTGGAGCGCGGCGAGAAGCCGCTGAAAATCGCCGTGGTGGGGACGGGCATCGCCGGCATGGCCGCGGCCTGGCTGCTGGCCAAGCGCCACCGCGTGACGGTCTATGAGCGCGAGGGCCGGATCGGCGGCCACACCCATACCGTGGACGTGCCGGGACCGGACGGACCGATCCCTGTCGACACCGGTTTCATCGTCTACAACGAGCCGAACTATCCCAATCTCACCCAACTGTTCCGCCATCTGGGGGTCGCCACGGAGGCGAGCAAGATGACGTTCTCCGTCTCGCTCGACGGCGGCGCCTTCGAATATGCCGGCAACCTGAAGGGCCTCACGGCGCAGCCGGGCTTGCTCCTCAGTCGCGACTACTGGCGCATGCTTGCCGATACCGTGCGCTTCTATCGCGAGGCGCCGAGGCTGCTCGAAAGCGCGGAGGCGCGCCACACGAGCCTCGGAGACTATCTTGCGCAGGCGGGATATTCGGACGCTTTCGCGCGACTGCATCTGCTGCCGATGGGCGCGGCCATCTGGTCGTCGACGCTGGACGACATCCGCGCGCATCCCGTTGCGGCCTTCGCGCGCTTCTTTGCCAATCACGGACTGCTGAAGCTGGTTGGCCGGCCCGAGTGGCGCACGGTGAGCGGCGGCAGCCGTGAATATGTCAAACGCCTGACCGCGGACTACGCGCATGCCGCGCGCGTCGCTGCCGAGGTCGTTTCGATCGAGCGCGATGCGGTAGGCGTCACCGTCAGGCTGGCCGATGGCGAAGCGCGGCGGCACGATCGCGTGGTGATCGCCGCCCATGCCGACCAGGCGCTGGCGATGCTGGCGGAGGCAAGTCCCGACGAGCGCGCTCTGCTCGGCCGCTTCCGCTACCGGCCCAACACGGTCGTGCTGCATTCCGATGAATGCCTGATGCCGAAGCGGCGGCGCGCATGGGCCAGCTGGAACTACCTGGGCGCCGGCGCGTCCCCATCGAACGCCAATCTCTGCGTCACCTATTGGATGAATCGGCTGCAGAACATTGTTTCGCCGCAACCGCTGTTCGTCACCCTCAATCCCCCTGCGATGCCGCGCAACGAAACCATTCATGGCGTCTATGCCTGCGCCCATCCGGTGTTCGACTGCGCCGCGCTGGAGGCGCAGTCGCAGCTGTGGCGGCTGCAGGGCGCGCAGCACACCTGGTTCTGCGGCAGCTATTTCGGTTCCGGCTTTCACGAGGACGCACTGCAGGCGGGATTGGCGGCGGCGGAAGAAGCCGGCGGGGTGCGGCGTCCGTGGCGCGTCGCGGGCGAGTCGAGCCGCATCGCGCGGATGCCGCAATTGGCCGGGGCGCACGCATGACCGCGTCCGCCATCTATCAGGGCTTCGTCACCCACCGCCGCATCCGGCCCGTGCGGCATGCTTTCCGCTATCGCGTGTTCTCGCTATTGCTCGATCTGGACGAAATCGACGCGCTCGCCGCCCGTTCGCGCCTGTTCAAGCGCAACCGGCGCGGCATCCTGAGCTTCCGCGACAGGGACCATGGCGATGGCGGCGACCTGCGCGCCTGGGCTGGCACGCAGCTTGCCCGTCACGGCATTGTCGCGGACGGGGCGATCCGCGTGCTCTGCTACCCGCGGCTGTTCGGCTATGTGTTCAATCCGCTGAGCGTCTGGTTCTGCCACGATGCCGGCGGCGCACTGGCAGCGATGATCTACGAAGTGCACAACACCTTCGACGAGCGTCACGCCTATGTCCTGCCGGCGGCGGCCGGCGGCGGACTGCAGCAGCAGGAATGCGGCAAGGCCTTCTACGTCTCGCCCTTCCTGTCGATGGATTGCCGCTACAGTTTCCGCATCCGCCCGCCGGGCGAGGAGGTGCTGATCGCCATCGACGAATGCGAGGCGGGCATGCCCGTCCTGAACGCGGTCTTTGCCGGCAAGAGGCGGCCGCTGACCGATGCCCAGCTGGCGCTGGCGCTCGTCCGCCATCCCCTGATGACCCTCAAAGTGGCGGCGGCCATCCGCTTCGAGGCCCTCAGGCTGTGGTTGAAGCGGGTGCCGCGCCATGCTCATCTTGGGTCGCCCGCCAAGCTCGAGGGCCAAGCATGGCCGATGACCGATCCCGCACCCTGCCCGCCACCGCCAATCTCGTGAAGCCGCCGTTGCTCGCGCGCTCGGTGCTGCGCTCGTTCAACGATTTCGCCGAGGGCGAACTGGTGCTGCGCTTTGCCAACGGCGCCGAACGGAGCATGCGCGCCGCCCGCTCGGGCGCCCGCGCCATCATGGAAATCGAGCGCGTGCGCGCGTTTCGCCGTGCGCTGGTGGGCGGCACCGTGGGCCTGGCGGAAGCCTATCTCGACGGCGACTGGACCAGCCCCGATCTTGCCGGCGTGTTCGAGTTCGGCGCGCGCAATCTCGATCGCCTGATGGGCGGCATGAAGGGGTTGGCGCCGCTGCGCCTGCTCCATCTCGCGCGCCACAAATTGCGGGTCAACACGCGGCGCGGCGCGCAGCGCAACATCGCGGCACATTACGACCTCGGCAACGACTTCTATTCCCAGTGGCTTGATCCCACGATGACCTATTCCTCGGCTTTCTTCGAGGGCGAGACCATGAGTCTGGAAGAGGCACAGCGCAACAAGTGGCGCCGCCTCGCCGAGATGCTGGAGCTCCAGGCCGGTCATCATATCCTGGAGATCGGCTGCGGCTGGGGCGGGTTCGCCATGTACGCGGCGCGCGAGTTCGGCTGCCTCGTCACCGGCATCACGCTCTCCAAGGCCCAGCACGCCTACGCCCGCACGGAAGTAGCCCGGCACCAGCTCTCGCACCTCGTCGACATCCAGCTGATCGACTATCGCGACGTGCAGGGCACGTTCGACCGCATCGTTTCTATCGAAATGTTCGAGGCAGTGGGCGAGGAGAACTGGCCGAGCTATTTCGCTGCCGTGCGCGATCGACTCAAGCCGGGAGGCTCCGCGGGGCTGCAGATCATCACCATCGAAGACGAACGCTTCGACGATTACCGCAAGGACGCCGATTTCATCCAGCTCTACATCTTTCCGGGCGGCATGCTGCCGTCGCCCACCGCGCTCAGGACTCACGCCACCAGCCACGGTCTCGGCTTCGAAACGGTGCGCACCTTCGCGCTTTCCTATGCCGAGACCTTGCGGCGCTGGCGCGACAGCTTCGATTCCCGCTGGCAGCGCATCGCGCCGCTGGGCTTCGACGAGCGCTTCAAGCGGATGTGGGACTATTATCTCGCTTCCTGCGAAGGCGGCTTCCGCGCGGGCGCCATCGACGTGGGACAATTCAAGCTGACGCGCGCCTGATGCGCGCGTTCGAATTCGCGCCTTACGATCTGCCGCCGCAAGCCCAAGCCCTGCGCGGCGAAGTGCGCGCCTTCCTGCGCGAGCAGCTGGCCGGCATGCCGCAGGTCAAGCGCGCCCGCTCCTGGTCGGGACACAATCCCGAGTTCAGCAAGGCGCTGGGCGCGCAGGGCTGGATCGGCATGACCTGGCCTAAGAAATATGGCGGGCACGAGCGCTCCTATGCCGAGCGCTACGTCATGCTGGAGGAGGTGCTGGCGGCGGGCGCGCCGGTCAGCGCCCACTGGGTCGCCGACCGCCAGAGCGGACCGCTGCTCCTGCGCTTCGGCACGGAGGAGCAGCGCCAGCGCTTCCTGCCCGGCATCGCGCGCGGCGAGATCTATTTCTGCATCGGCATGAGCGAGCCCAATTCCGGATCCGATCTCGCTTCGGTGCGCACCCGTGCCCGCAAGGTCGAAGGCGGCTGGCGCATCAACGGCCAGAAAATCTGGACCTCCGGCGCGCAATCCGCGCACATGATGATCGCGCTGGTGCGCACGGGCGACGAGGCCAACCGGCATGCAGGCCTTAGCCAGTTCCTGGTCGATCTCAGGAGCGAGGGGCTGACGGTGAGGCCCATCGTCGACCTCGCCGGCCAATCGCATTTCAACGAAGTGTTCTTCGACGACGTGTTCGTGCCCGACGCCATGCTGATCGGCCGCGAAGGCGACGGCTGGAGCCAGGTCACCGCCGAGCTCGCCTTCGAGCGCAGCGGGCCGGAGCGCTACCTGTCGAGCCTGCGGCTGTTCCTCGAATTCCTTCGCGTCGTGGGCGAGGCCCCGAGCGAGGCCGAGCGCCTTCTGATCGGGCGCATGACCGCCGAACTGTGGACCTTGCGGCAGATGTCGCTCTCGGTGATGGGGCGGCTGGCGGCGGGAGAATCGCCCGCGGTGGAGGCGGCCATCGTCAAGGACCTGGGCACGTCGCTGGAACAGGACATGCCGAAAGCGATTCAGTCGCTCGCGCCCGAGAGCCTCGATCTTTCCGTGCCGGGCCCCTTCGCCGACACGCTCACCTATCTGCTCAAGACCGCGCCATCCTTCTCGCTGCGGGGCGGCACCCGCGAGATCCTGCGCGGCATCATCGCCCGCGACCTCGGCCTGCGATGAGAGTTCCGCTGATCTTGCCGGCGCTGCTCGCGCTTACGACATTGGTCTCCGCCGCAGGGCCTGCGGCGCCATCGTCCGGCAGCGCGTGGTACCGCATCGTGACGGAAGGTGGGACGCCGATTGGCCACGCGTCGCGCGAAATCGTGCAGAAGTCCGATGGCCGCGACATCGTCGACACCCAGGCGGTCGACGTCGAGGAGCAGCCTGGCCCTCTCGCCGTGATGTCCTGGCGCACGCTCCCGAAACAGGACAACATGTCCTGGCGCACCGTGCGAACGGAAGACAGGGCCGGACGGACGGTTTCCATCAGCGCCTCCGCCATGATCGGCCGCGACTGGACGCGCACCGAGGCGCGCATCGCAGGGGACAAAGCCGAAATCACACGCCAGACTCCCACCGAGACGCGCACCTCAACCATCACGCTGCCACCCGACGTGCGCTTCGATGGCGGCACTGAGCTGTTGAGAAGCTGGGATCCCGCCTCGATGCCCCGGCTCGAATTCGAAGATTTCAACATCGATTCCATGACTGTGGATCGCGTCACGATCGAAGCCGTCCGCGATGCGCCGCCCGATCCGCAAGGCCGCGTCGCGGTCCTGCGCAAGCGCTACGACGGCGACCAGCTGCGGACCGTGGCGCGGCTGATGCTCGATGGCGAGCATCGCATCGCCGAGGCCAGGCAGCCGATGTTCGGCACCAGCATCCTGATCGAGGC
Source organism: Rhizomicrobium sp. (assembly GCA_036564785.1). GTDB lineage: Bacteria > Pseudomonadota > Alphaproteobacteria > Micropepsales > Micropepsaceae > Rhizomicrobium. The sequence continues at coordinate 5,672 of DATCOJ010000179.1, forward strand.
GACGGACCGCGACACGGCGCTCAAGCCGAATTCCCCCTATCGCATCCTTCCCGACGTGATGACCAAGTCGCCCTTCCTGATCTCCACCGCGGCGAAACTCGGCCACATCCGCTACCGCTTCAGCTTTCGCGACGGGATCGTCTTCGCGCTTCCGCAAACCGGCGAGCAGCGCGCCAGCGCGGCGCCCAGCTCCGTCACCCTCGATATCTGCCGCGATTGCGGCCCCGGGCTGCCGTCCGATAAGGCCACGCTGGCCGATGCGCTCAAGCCGACGGCTTGGCTGCAAAGCGATCATCCACGGCTGAGGGCCATCGCCGATCCCGTAGCCAAGCTGCGCATCTCGGACTCGGCGAAGATGAATTTGCTGCTGGAGCGGGCCAAGCCCTATCTGCGCAACGTCGATTTCACCGGCCATTACTCGGCGCTGGAGACGCTGGAGCGCCGCTCCGGCGATTGCACCGAAGCCGCGGTGCTGCTGGCGGCGCTGGGGCGGGCGGCCGGCATCCCCACGCGGGTGGCGGACGGCCTGGTCTATTCGCGCGAGAGCTATCACGGCGTCAGCAACGTCTTCATGCCGCATAGCTGGACGCTGGCCTGGGCGGACGGCAAATGGCGCAGCTTCGACTTGGCGCTGGACGATTTCGACAACACGCACATCGCAATCACCGTCGGCGACGGCGACGAGCGTTCGCTGCTGGCCGCGGGTCAGCTGGCCGGCCTGCTCCGCTGGGAGGAAATGGCCGAGGTCAGGACGCGTCCCGCGAACTGACGCGGTGCCGGGCGGGCGCCCTGTCAGCGGCCGCTCCATCGCGGCCCTCATCGTAAACGACCGGCAACTCCGGAACCGAGCGGTCCACCGGCGTCTGGACATACTTTACGTTGGCCGGATCCTTGATGCCGCCGACAACGACCGTCTCCATCTCCGTGGAATCGCAGGCCGCCACCGCCGTCGGCGCCACGATGGCCGCCGCGGCCAGCACTGCCGCCGCCACCGCCGGACGCACCGGGAAGCGATAGGTGACGCAAACCTGATCGCTGCAGCCTTGCATGAAGGCGACGCGCTCGCCGTCGCTCATATGGGTGAGGTCGAAGACCTGGCGCTTGCACAGCCGGCAGACGTCACCGTCCATGATCGCCGACAGGTTTCCCTTGTAGGGGCAGGGGCTCTGAATTTTCGGGAAGATGGCCATGGTCTTCACTCCGTGTTGCGGGCAACGCGATCGGTTGCCTTATATCCCTGAGCGGTGCCGCCCGCGTCTTCTCGGTTGTTCCCGTCCTCATAGACGACCGGAAGATTTGGCACCGCTTTGCCATCCGGAACCTGGATGTATTGCGCGTTGGCGGGATCCTTGATGCCGCCCGTGACCACCACGGTCTCGCTGGTCGCGTCGCAGGCCGCGACGGCCGTCGGCACTACGATCGCCGCCACCGCGAGCGCGGCCGCCGCCACCGCCGGCCGCACCGGGAAGCGATAGGTCACGCAGACCTCGCCGCTGCAGCCTTTCATGAAGGCCACGCGCTCGCCGTCGCTCATGTCGGTGAGGTCGAAAACCTCGCGCTTGCAAACACGGCAGGTCTCGCCGTCCATGATCGACGACAGGCGGTCAAGGTAGGGGCACGGGCTCTGAATCTTCGGAAAGAGGGCCATCTCCATCCCCGCGTCGGGCGCATCCGGTTCGCCCAAGTAAATGCCTGAGTCGTGCCCGCGGCAAGAGCCGAAGTGTCGGCCCGCGCTAACTGCTTGCGCGGCAAAGCAAAAAGCCCTCCGAAGCTTTCGCTCGGAGGGCTTTCGCCAGGAAGGGCCGCTGCCTCTATTTCTTCGGCATCACCAGCCCGCGGTGCTCCAGCATCGGGCCGATGTCGGGATCCTTGCCGTAGAAGGCGCGGAACATGGCGCCGTAATCTTCGGTGTGGCCGCGCGACAGGATCATGTCGCGGAAGCGCTGGCCGTTGGCGCGCGTCAGGCCCCCATGATGGGTGAACCAGGAATAGGCGTCGTCGTCCAGCATCACCGTCCACTGATAGGCGTAGTAGCCGGCCGCATAGCCGTTGGCCCAGATGTGCAGGAAGTAGCTCGAGCGGTAGCGTGTCGGCACGTTGGCGAAGTCGGTGTGGGTGTTCTTCAGCGCCTGCGTCTCGAACTTGTCGACATCTTCCTTGGGCGCGCCGGGGCCGCGCTCATGCCATTGCATGTCGAGCTCGGAAGCCGCCAGCAATTCGCCCAGCGCGTAGCCCTGGCCCCAGGTTTGCGACTTCTTGATTTTGTCGACGAGGGCCTGCGGGATCGGCTGGTGCGTCTGATAGTGCACCGCATAGTGCTTGAGCACCGTGGGATCGAGCGCCCAATGCTCGTTGAACTGCGAGGGGAACTCGACATAGTCGCGCGCCACGTTGGTGCCCGACAGCGTCTGATAGTTCTCGTTGGCGAACAGGCCGTGCAGGGCGTGGCCGAATTCGTGGAACATGGTGGTGACGTCGTCGAAGCTGATCAGGGCGGGCTGGCCGGGCGCCGGCTTGGTGAAGTTGGCGACATTGTAGATCACCGGCTTGGTGCCGAGCAGCTTGGACTGCTGGACGAAATTGCTCATCCAGGCGCCGCCCTGCTTGTTGTCGCGCTTGAAGTAGTCGAAATACATCAGGCCCAGCTCGGAGCCGTCCTTGTCGTAGACGGTGAACACGCGCACGTCCGGCTGGTAGACTGGCAGGTCGTGGCGCTCCTTGAAGGTGAGGCCATAGAGCTGGTTGGCCGCATAGAACACGCCGTCCTGCAGCACCTTGTTGATCTCGAAATACGGTTTCAGCGCGTTCTGGTCGAGGTCGTATTTCGCCTTGCGCACCTGTTCGGAGTACATCTCCCAGTCCCAGGGCTTGAGCTGGAAATGTCCGCCGCTCTTGTCGATCTGCGCCTGGATCTGCTTGGCCTCGTCGGCCGCCTTGGCGGCGGTCGGCCCCACCAGCTGGCCGATGAACTTCTCCACCGCCTGCGGCGTCTTGGCCATCTGGTCGTACAGCACGTAAGCCGCGTAGTTGGGATAGCCGAGCAGCTTGGCCTTCTCCGCGCGCAGCTGTGCGAGCTCCGCGATGATGGCACGGGTGTCGTTGGCGTCGCTCTTCTCGGCGCGCGTCCAGGAATGCTCGAACAGCGCCTGGCGGGTGTCGCGGTCGCTGAGCGAGACCAACGATGGCTGCTGCGTGGTGTTCTGCAGCGGCAGCACCCATTTGCCCTTGAGCCCACGGCCCTCGGCGGCGTGCGCGGCCGCGGCGAGCTCGGCGTCGCTAAGCCCCGCCAGCTTCGCCTTGTCGTCCACCACCAGGGCGCCGGCCTTTGCGGCGGCAACCAGCTTCTGCTGGAATTGGGTCTCCAGGGTCGCGTCCTGCTTGTTGATCTGCTTGAGCCGGGTCTTGTCCGCATCCGACAGATTGGCGCCGGCATGCACGAACTGCAGGTAGTAGATCTTCACCAGCTGCAGCGATTCCGGATCGAGCTTCAGCTTGTCGCGCTGGTCGTAGACCGCTTTCACCCGGGCAAACAGCTTGGGATTGAGAAAGATCGCGTCTTGATGCGCCGCCAGCTTGGGCGCCACCGCGGACTGAACCTTGTCGAGCGCCGGATTGGTATTGGCCTGCACCACGTTGAAGAAAGTCTCGGTGGCGCGATCGAGCATGCGGCCCGATTTCTCCATCGCCACGATGGTGTTGTCGAAGGTGGGCGGCGCCTTGCTGCCGGCGATGGCCGCGATCTCGGCCAGCTGCTGCTTCATCCCTTCTTCGAGCGCAGGCTGGTAGTCGCTGTCCTTGATCTTGTCGAACTGCGGCGCGTGGAAGGGAAGCGGGCTCGGCTCGGCGAAGGGATTGGCCGTCTCCGGGGCCGCCGGCGCTGCAGTGGAAGCTGGCGCGGCGTTCTGCGCGGGTGCAGCCGGCGCGGCCTTTGCCGGCGCCTCCGTTTTGTTGACAGGCGTGGAAGGCTTGGTGGCGGCGGAGGCGGCGATGGCGAGGGTAGCCAACGCCGTGGCGCCGAGCATGAGGGTGCGAAACCGGGACATGGAGACTCCTTGTGATTTCTGGACGGCCGGACCCTTGTGGGGGGACAGCGTGAGGCGAACCGGCTTGCTGGCCGGCTTCGATATTGGCCGCCGTTTCCACCACGGAATTGCCGTCAGATTCAAGGCCGGATTAGGGCAATCACGGGGATGTGGACCTGAGACGCGGTAGCAGATTTCTCCCCCCTCCCCTTGCGGGAGGGGGCAAGCGTTGCGAGCGAAGCGAGAAACGCTTGGGGGAGGGGGCATCGCAACAACCCCTCCCCCAAATTCATCGCGCTCACGCGCTCTGAATTTGCCCCCTCCCGCAAGGGGAGGGGGGAGACTTGTGCGTGGGTAATCGAGTTCACTCCTCGAACCGCACACCAGCCCAAACCACGCGCGGCTGGCCGAAGCTCACCACTTCGCGGGGGAGGCCGTTGATGATGATGGTGCTGTTCTCGGCGGTGGCGACCGCGGCGTCGGTGGCATTGTCGGCCTCGACGAACGCCGACCAGCCGTCCGCGAAGCGCCACGCCGCGCGCAGATCCAGCACGAAGGCCGAGCCGAGGCGCAAGCTGTTCTGATCGTCCTCGAAGCGCATGCTCTCCCAATGCAGGTCTGCATCGAGCTGCAGGGATTCCAACGGCAGCCAAGTGGCGCCGGCTGTGATCGTCGTGCGCGGCGCCTGCGCGGGGCGCAGTCCGTCGAGCTGCCCGGAAACGAACTTGGCTTGGGTGTGGGAGATCGCCGCGCGCGCGTTCAGCGTATCGCTCAGCGCATAGCTCGCCTGACCCTCGAAGCCGAAGGCCTCAATGTCGCCCGCGTTCTGCCGCTGCTGCAGGTTCACGTCCACGGTCACGTTGGCCACCGCTTTGTGCAGCTCGTTCCAGAAGGCGGTGGCGTCCCAATGCAGCGCGCCCCAATCGCCGCCCCAGCCAGCCTCCGCGCCGTAAAGTTTTTCCGGCTTAAGGTCGGCATTGGCCTGCGTCACCACATTGCCGGCGCGGAACGGCCGATAGAGCTCGTTCAAGGTCGGCGCGCGGAATCCGGCATAGCCCGCGAGCCGCAGATATTCGCCGTCGTCGAAATTGCGACGGATGCCGGCACGCGCCGTTGGCACCACGCCGTCGCGGCCCGCATAATCCTGATCGTTGGTGATCGCGCCGGTGGCCCGCACCGCCTCCACCAGGTGGCCCTGCGACGTCGCCCAGTAATCGCCACGCAAGCCGAGCGTCAGCAGCCACTGGCTGGTGTCGATGGCGCCTTCGCCGTAGAGCCCGCCGACGATGGCGCGGCCGCCGGCGCGGCGCGTCATGGTGAAAGTGCCGCCGGTGAAGCGGAACAGCTCGCGCGACTCGCCGGAATCGTCGCGCAGATCGGCGCCCGCCTCCCAATGGAAGGCGCCGCTCTGACCCAGCAGCGCGGCGTTGAAGCCAAGCCCCAGCGCCGGAGTCTCGAACTGGTCATTGGCGGGCGTGGTGAAGGTGCGGTCGGGCGCGACGGAAACCGAATGGTTGGCGAAGGAGCTGCGCACCGCCCAGCCCTGCAACCGCCAGCCGAGGCGATCGCCGCTCGGCCCCTCGGCGAAGGTCAGGCTTCCGGTTGCTCCGTGGGCGGAGGATGTCCCGCCCACCAGCCCCGCGCCGCGGCCCTCGTCGTAGAAGCTGGCCCGCGCCGACATCAGCACGTCGCCGAAATACGTGTTGGCGCGCAGGCTGGCCGAGCCGCCGTCGAACCACACGTGATTGTCGGCGGCGCCGCGCGTCGGCGGCCGCGCCGGAATCCATCCGCTGCTGCGCTCGAAGGAGGCGCTGGCGAACAGATCGAGGTCGCCAATGCTCTCGCCGTGCGAAGCGCCGGCGCGCACGGAAGAAAGGCTCCCCACTTGCGCGTCCACCATGCCGTCGCCCGCATCGCGCTCGGTGAGCAGGATGGTGCCGGTGAGCGCACCGGCGCCGTAGGGTCCCGCGCCGGCGCCGCGCACCACTTCGGCGCCGCCGATGTCCTCGAAGGGCAGCGCCGTCCACACGATCCAGCCGCCGAACGGATCGTTGAGCGGCACGCCGTCGAGCAGCACCAGCGCGCGCCCGGCGCCCGAGGGCGCGATGTTGCGCAGGGACACGCCCTGCGTGGTTACGTTCGAGCTGGTGCTGACGGTGCGGCGGAACAGCGACAGGCCCGGCACCTGCTCCAGCGCATCATCCAGCCGGTCGGATTTGGCGAGCTGCGCCTTGTCGAGCTTGACGGTGGAGAAGGCGGCGCTGCCCACCGCTTCCGGCAGGCGCGCGCTGGTCACCACCACCTGCTCGATCGGCTGCCCTTCTGCCCGCGCGACCGGGCCCGCGAACATGACCGATATCGCGCCGGCGACCGCTGCTCCGATCGAGACTGATCCCCTCGACACCTTGACCCTTCCCAACCCTCGCCCCCGACCACTTTACAGGAACGTCTTGTCAGCTCGCGTGACGGGCTCCGACTGAATGCCCCTGCCGAGCGTACACCAATTCTCCATTGCGAGGGGAGGAGTTGTAGTACAACGATCCGGAAAGCAACCGAGGGGTGCACTCCCATGGAATACGTCAATCTTGGTTCGACCGGGCTCAAGGTCAGCCGCATTTGTCTCGGCTGCATGACCTACGGCTCGCCCAAATGGCGCGGCTGGATCCTGGGAGAGGAAGAGAGCCAACCGTTCTTCCGCCAGGCCGTCGAAGCCGGGATCAACTTCTTCGATACCGCCGACGTCTATTCGATGGGGGCGAGTGAGGAAGTGACGGGGCGCGCGCTGAAGGAGTTCGCCGGCTCGCGCGAGAACTACGTGCTGGCGACCAAGGTGTTCAGCCCGATGGGCAAGGGACCGAACGAAGCCGGCCTGTCCCGCAAGCACATCATGCACGGCATCGACAACAGCCTGAGGCGCCTCGGCCACGACTATGTCGACCTCTACCAGATCCACCGCTTCGATCCCGAGACACCGATCGAGGAAACCATCGAGGCGCTGCACGACGTGGTGAGAGCCGGAAAGGCGCGCTACATCGGTGCGTCCTCGATGTATGCCTGGCAGTTCGCCAAATATCTTCATCGCGCGGACGCGATGGGTAAGACCCGCTTCGTCTCCATGCAGAACCACTACAACCTGGTCTATCGGGAGGAGGAGCGCGAAATGATCCCGCTGTGCCGCGACGAAGGCATCGGGGTGATTCCGTGGAGCCCACTGGCCCGCGGCTTCCTCGCCGGCAACCGCCGCCGCCAGGACAAGGGCGAGACGGCGCGGGCCAAGAGCGACGACTTCGCGCACCAGATGTATTACCAGGACAGCGATTTCGCGATCGTCGAGCGGGTGAGCGAGATTGCGCAGAAGCGCGGCGTCCCCAACGCGCAGGTGGCGCTCGCCTGGCTGCTGCAGCGCAAGGGCGTGACCGCGCCGATCGTGGGCGCCTCCAAGCCCGGGCATCTGGAGGATGCCGTCGCCGCGGTGTCGCTCAAGCTGGAAGAAGCGGAGATGAAGGCGCTCTCGGAGCCTTATGTCCCGCATCGGGTGCTGGGCCACCGCTGAGAAGGCGTCCGCCAAAAAAAACAAGGGGCCCCGGAGGGCCCCTTGCCAGTTCAAGTCAGGATTGCCGGATTATTGGCCCGGGCACACCGTGTGCCAGGCGCCTTGGAAATCCAGCTGGTTGTTGACCGACGTGCTCGGCGGCGCGCCGAAGTAGCCGATATAGACTTCGTCCTGGAGATGATAGTCGAAGCCATTCGAGTGGTAGACGAAGTTGCCGTAGTTCGGCAGCCCGCTGACCAGCGGATCGCCCACTTCCAGGATGCTGTTGTCGCTGCAGTTGACGTGGTTGTTGGTGAACGGATCGTCCATCCATTCGGAGATTTCATGCGTCAGCGCCGAGACGTCTTCCGAGAACGAGCCGTTTTCCGTCACCAGCGTGGTGTAGGAATAGGTCTGGCCGGCCGGAGGTCCGCCGTTGGTGCTGTGATAGCCGCCGATGCAGCAGCCGCCGGAAGTCAGATAGACGTTGTCCGACACGAAGATCGGCAGCACGTTCGGCGTGATGTCGGCAGTGTGCGCGTGGATATAGGTTTGCAGCGCGGCGTCGAACGAATTGATGTTCATCGTTCCGACCTTGATCGTGCCGAAGGGATTGGTGATCACCTTGCCCTGCGTGGTGGTGACGTTGATCTTGAGCGGCTTCAGAACGGTCGGGCTGCCCAGCAGGACGTGATAGTTGGTGTTGACCTGGACGTTGGCGCCCCAGAAATTGCCGCGCTGGAAGGCGTCGACGTATTGCGTGAGGCCCATGTCCTGCCCGCCGGAGGTGAAGTCGACGTTGGACTTGAGGACGGGCGACTGCAGCATGTTCTTGATGACCTTCTGCCCGTTCGGATAGAGATCCTTCTTGGGGTTGAAGGTCATGTTGCCGTTGGTCGCGCCGTAGATCATGATCACGGGGATGACGACGACCGGAATCGTCGTCGGCGCATTGTTGGTGGCGGGATCGGTACCGACCATCACGAAGTGGATGGAATGGCCGCCGTGATCGGTGAAGCCGCCGCTCCACTGAGCCAGATTGGCGGGCGGATTGATCGGCGCCACGTGGCCTGGCGCGTTAGACGGGATCGTCGTGAACATGGGTTTGGCAGCGCCCGGGTTGCCGGGACCCGCCGCCGCGGTGACCGCAAAGGACACCGCCACTGATGTCGCAAGCAGAGCCAGCGACGCAAAGCGCGTTTTCATCCGTTTTCTTTCCTCTAGATTTTTTCCGGATGGATTACCCCCATCCGCGGGGGACCATAACAATGGCGGCCCCGGGTGGATAGCGCAAAAGCGAGCAAAAATGCGATTTTTGGACGGAACTTCGGGCAAAGATTCTGCCGCCAAACAACGGCCGCGCGACAAATGATTTCGCGATCACGAGAATGTTATTGCGATTGTTAACCGCGCGTGGGCTTCCCGGGCGGAGGATTCTCCGGAATCGGCTCGGGATTTGGCGTGTTGGGCACGGGCGTGGTTGAGGAGGGCGGCGGCGCCGTCCAGGGCGCAGAGGCCTTCACCGGAGTCACCTCGGCGGGGATGGTCTGAGTCGCGGCATCCGCGATTTCGCTCCAGCCGCCCCCCAGCGCCTTGTAGAGACCGACATCGGCCTGAATGCGGGCCAGCTTGATCTGCACGAGCTGGTCCTGCGCGGTGAAGAGTATCTGCTGCGCGGTCAGCACGTTGAGCAGATCGGTGACGCCCTCGCGGTACTGCAGCTCGGAGATGCGGAACGCTTCAGCCGCGGCATTGACCTGCTCGGTCTTGAAACGCTCCTGGTCGGCGAGGCTCGCCACCTGCCCGAGCGTCGTCTCCACATCGGAGAACGAGGCGAGCACCGTGCTGCGGTAGCTGGCGACCAGCTCCAGTTGCTGACCCTTGCTGAGATCGAACTGGCCCTCCAGCAGGCCGCCATCGAAGATGGTCTGCAGCAGGCTCGCGCCGATGCTCCAGCCGAAAGCGGAACTGCTGAACAGCGAACCGATCGCGCTGCTTTGCACGCCGCCCGATCCGGTGAGCCCGATTTGCGGGAAGAAGGCGGCGCGTGCCGCATCCACATTGGCGTGAGCGCTGGCGAGGTTGGCTTCTGCCTGGGCTACGTCCGGCCGGCGGCGCAGGAGTTCCGACGGCAGACCGGGCGCTACCGCCGGCACTTCGATATGGTTGAGACTTTGCGCGGCGACGTCAAAGCCTTCCGGCAAACGGCCAAGCAGAATCGCAAGCGCATAGCGGGCTTCGCGCTCCTGCTCCTCCAGCGCCGGGATTTGCGCTTCCTGTCCCGCCAGCTGCGCCTGCTGCTGCGCCAGGTCGAGGCGCGAGGACACGCCATTGGTCACCTTGGCCTGGGTGATGGCGAGAATGCGCTTGGCCGCGTCGATATTCTGGCGCGCGATGGTCAGCCGCTCGCGCAGTGCCAGCACGTCGAGATAGGTGGTGGCGACGTCGGCGGTGACGGTCAGCGCCACCACTTGCTGCGCATAGGTCGAAGCCTTCACCAGCTCGTCCGCCGCCCGCAGATTGCTCCGCGCCTTGCCCCAGATGTCGAGTTCATAGGCGGCGTCGACCGTGAGGCCGAAGGCGTTGCCGGTCGCCGCTTTGGTGGTGACGCCGCTCGAACTCACGCTGATTCCACCGCTGCCGCTGCGGGCGCGCTGGGCGGAGCCGTCCAAGCTGATGGTGGGAAAGAGCGCCGAGCCGGAAATCTCCGATTGTGCCTCGGCCTGCATCACGCGCGCGGCGGCAGCGGCGAGGTCGAGATTGTCGGTCTGGGCGGCGGCGATAAGACTGTCGAGTTCGTCGCTCTTGAAGCCCGTCCACCAGTCGGCCTTGGGCCAGACTTCCGCGGCCGGCGCAGTGGGCGCGGTAAAGGTGGAGGGGACGTATTTGGGCGCCAGCGCCTGAGGCACGGGCGTCTGGCAACTTGCGGTCACCAGCCCAAGCGCCAGCACCGAGGTCGTTCGCAACAGCAGATTCATCGACTACTCGCTCGCCAACGCGGCCACGGGATCTAACCGCGCCGCCTTCATAGCCGGTGCAAAGCCGAAAACAAGGCCCGTGCCCAGAGCACATGTAAAGGCGATTGCGACCGGTGCAAGGGTGTAGGAGACCGGCGTCCCCAGGGCTTTGAGCAGCGCTCCCGCCGAGAGCCCGAGAATCACTCCCACCACCCCGCCCAGGGCGGAAACGGCGGTCGCTTCGGCCAGGAATTGCTGGAGAATGTCCCGCATGCGGGCGCCGGTGGCCATGCGGATGCCGATCTCGCGGGTGCGCTCTGTTACCGAGACCAGCATGATGTTCATGACGCCTATGCCGCCCACGAGGAGCGAAATAGCAGCCACCGAGGCAAGCAGGAGGGTGAGCGTGTTCTGCGCGCTGGTGGCCGTCGCGAGCACCTCGGCCATGTTGCGGATGAAGAAGTCCTCGTTGTTGTTGTGGCGCGCCGTCAGCAAGGCGGTCACGCCATCCTGGACGGCATCGATCTGGGAGACATCGTCGACCGCCACCGTGATCGAGCGGACGTAGCGCTGGCCGAACACCCGAAGCATGCCGGTGGAAAGCGGAATGAAGATGACGTCGTCGGAGTCGTTGCCGGCGGCGTTGGCGCCCTTGACGCTCATCACTCCGATCACCTGGAACGGCACGTTGTTGACCAGCACGTAGCGGCCGATCGGATCGCCACCCTCGGGCAGCAGATTGCCGACCACGGTTTGGCCGAGGATGGCCACCGCGGCGTAGCTCTTCTGGTCGGCGTCGCCGAAGAAGACGCCGTCGGCCACCGGCCAGCTGCGCACGCCTGTGTAGCCCTCGGTCGTGGCGTCCACCTGCGTCTGATAGTCCACGTCGCCGAGCCGCGCGGTCGCACCGCCGGTGATTTCCGGCACCGCGGCTGCGACATTCGGCAGCTTGGCGATGGCGTCGGCGTCCTCCGGCGTCAGCGTCGCCACCGGCCCGTTGTAGCCGCGCATGTTGCGCCCACCGGGACGCACCAGCAGCAGATTGGTGCCCATGGAGCCGATCTGCTGCACCACCGCCTGCTTCGCGCCCTCCCCGATCGCCATCATGGCGACCACAGAGCCAACGCCGATGACGATGCCGAGCAAGGTCAGCACGGTGCGGAAGATATTGGCGCGCAAGGCCCGCGCGGCCATGCGCATCGCTTCGGGCAGGCCGGACAACGGCGGCCTGGCGTCGACATGCGACGGCGGGAGCGAATCGGCCGATGCAACACGCTCCAGGTCGGGGCCGGAATCCGAAACGACGACACCGTCGCGAAGCTCGATGATGCGGCGGGCATGCGACGCCACATTGCGATCATGGGTGATCAGGATGACGGTATGGCCCTCTCCTGCCAGCCTTTCCAGGAGCGCCATCAACTCTTCGCCGCTCTTGGAATCGAGCGCGCCTGTCGGCTCGTCGGCCAGGATGATGCGTCCGCCATTGGTGAGCGCGCGGGCGATGGAGACGCGCTGCTGCTGGCCGCCGGAAAGCTGATTGGGCCGATGGCTCAGCCGCTCGCCAAGGCCAAGCGATGTGAGCAGTTGCTCGGCCCGTTTGTGGCGCTCGGCGGGTGACACGCCGGCATAGATCGCCGGGATCTCCACGTTCTCCGTGGCCGTCGCGGTGCCGATCAGATTGTAGCTCTGGAATACGAAGCCGAAGGCCTCGCGCCGCAGCCGGGCGAGCTCGTCGCGATCCAGCTCGGCCACGTCGCGGCCGGCCAGCCGATAGCGTCCGCCGCTGGGGCGATCGAGGCAACCCAAAATGTTCATCAAGGTCGTCTTCCCGGAACCCGACTGGCCCATGATGGCGACGAACTCGCCGGCCTGGATGTCGAGCGAGATATCGCGCAAGGCGTGCACTTCGACGTCGCCGCCGGTGACGAAGGTACGAGTCACGGCGCTGAGGCAGATGAGCGGCTCGCCTTCGCGGGCCGGCGGGCGGTTCGCGGTGGGCCGGTTCATGGAAAGCCGCCGAAGCGGGATCCCATGCGTCCGTTGCGTGCGCTCGAGCGATCGCGCGGCGCCGGCGCGGCGCTCGATTTCATGCCGGTGACGACCGTCTCGCCGGGCTTCAGACCAGCCAGCACCTCGGCCGACACGCGGCTCGTCACTCCGATGGCGACGGGCCTTCGCTCGACCTTGCCGCCCGGAGCGACCACCTGAACCCAATAGCGCTTGGCGCCCGGGGTGTGCATCGCCGCGCGCACCGCCGCAAACTCGGCGCCGCGCGTCTTGTCGGGCGCTGGGGAAATTTGGGCGGCCGAACCGTCATCCTGTTTCGGGGTCCAGGACTTGGTCCGGCCGCCCGCGCGACCGTGCCCCTTGTGGAGCGCCGATACGGGCACGGTCACGACATCGTGCGCAGAGGCGGTGACGAAGAACACTTGCGCCGTCATCTGCGTCATCAACTGGTTGCCGGGATTGGCGACGTCGAAGGTCGCGGTGTAGAGCACGACGTTGTTGGTGATGGTGGGGGTGGGCTGGATCTGGTCGAGCTTGCCGCTCCAGCGCCGATCGGGATCGCCCAAGGTGGTGAAGTAGGCGGGCATGCCGACCTTGAGCTTGGGCACGTCGGCTTCCGAGACTTGCGTCCATACCGTCATGGTCGAGAGGTCGGCGATGCGCAGGATGGTGGGCGCCTGCTGCACCGAATTGATGGTCTGGCCCTGCTTGATGGAGACCGACACCACGGTGCCGCTCATCGGCGCATAGATCTTGGCGTAGCCGAGCGTGACCTGATCGCCGTTCAGCTGCGACTGCGCGGCCGCGATCTGGCCCCTGAGCGCCTTGGCCTGGGCGATCGCCGATTTCGCCGCTTGCGCCGCACTGTCGTAGTCGGCCTGGCTGGTGGCGTCCGCGGCCATCAGCTGGCGCTGGCGGGAGAAATCGGCATTGGCGAGCGCAACCTGCGCCTGGCGGTCGGCGAGCTGCGCCTGCAGACTCGCCAGATTGCCCTGATCTCCCGCGACCTTGGCGCCGGCCACCTGCGGATCGATTTCCGCCAGCAGCTGGCCCTGCTTCACCCGATCGCCGATATCGACATAGAGCTTCTTGAGCTGGCCGGTGGCTTGGGCGCCCACATCGACATAGTCGCGCGGCTGCAGATTGCCGAGCGCGGTGACCGAGTCTTCGATATCGCCTTTGGCGACCACGGCCGTGGCATATTCGGATGCGGCATCGCCACCCGAATGAAGGAGCGCATAGCTCCCCCCGCCAAGCACCGCGAGCATGAGCGCCGCGAGCCACAACAGCCGCCGTCGGGGCCAAATCCGCGCCGCTGCCATGCGCCAGCCGGCGATGCGCGGCACCGCCGTCATGCGTTCGTTGAGCGTCGATTCGAAGCCGATATCCATTGGCCGTTCCCGACAACAGCCCCATCCATCCGCTCAGAAGATTGGGCGCCCTGCGGACAATGGGAAAGGCGCCCGGGCCCGCGAAATTGTAACGGTGTGTCGCGAGAGAGCGCGCTCAAGGATTTCGCGAAACAAATCTTCGCTCGATGACAAAAAAGAAAGCGCGGCACGGGTAGCGCACCGCGCTTCAAGCGGGAACCCTTTGGATGATCAGGTCCCGTCGGAGGATTTGCGCACGATCTTGAAGCGGGTGAGCTGATCGCTGGCCAGCGTGAAGTCCGGCGCCAGCTCCACCGCCTTCTTGTAATCCTGATAGGCGGCGCGGATGTCGCCCATCGCCTCTTCCACGATGGCGCGATCGTAATAGGCGATCTGGGGCCGCTTGGCGCCCATCTCGATTCCCTTGTTGATGTCCTTCAGGGCGTCGTCATAGCGCTGGAGCACGATGTAGTTGGCGCCGCGGTCGACATAGCCTTCGCTCAGATCGGCATCGATGGCGAGGCCGATATCGTAGTCGGACAGCGCCTGGTCCGCGTGGCCGGCGCGCGAGCGCAGGATGCCGCGATTGATGTAGGTGGCGGCCTTGTCGGTCGCGGTCAGCGACTCATGTTCCACCGCGAAGGTGCAGGTCTCGATGCCGTTCTGCGGATCGCCGCCGAATTCCGCCGCCTGGTAGCAGCTCTGCGCCAGCGTGTTGTTGCCGAGCACGGTCACGGCAGCGTTCGCCTGCAACGCCCACATGCAAGCAATGGTCCCCGCACTGATGGTTCCTAGAATCCGAAAGTTCATGTCGCCCTCCTGTTCGGATCGGGCAGATTGTTACACCAGTGGGTGCCCGCGTCCATGTCGCATTTGCGTTACTTTGGACCGAATCGTCTTCAACTCGACGTGAGAGATTTCAGCCCATGACCTGGTCTTTCGTCGCCCCGATCCTGCTTTTGAGCCTGTCCAACGTGTTCATGACCTTCGCCTGGTATGGCCAGCTCAAATACCCCTCGGCGCCGCTATGGGCGGTGATTCCGATCTGCTGGGGCATCGCCTTGTTCGAATACTGCCTGGCGGTGCCGGCCAACCGCATCGGCTATCAGGTCTATTCCGCCGCCCAGCTCAAGACCATGCAGGAGGTGATCACGCTGGCGGTGTTCGCCGTGTTCTCCGTCGCCTATCTGGGCGAGGCGCTGAGGTGGAATCACCTGGTCGCCTTCGGCTTCCTGGTGCTGGCCGCCTATTTCGGCTTCACGAAGTGGTAGGCCAGGGATCGGCGCTGAAGTCGCGCACGGCATGGAGCGGCACGCGGATGCCGGGGCGGCGCTCGAGATAGATGATGACGGTCATGCGCCGGCTTGCCGAATCCCATTCCATCTGCGGCGCAAAGCCACCCGGCTTGCGGAAGGTCTTGCCGTCGAACTCGAATTTGCGCGGCTGCACCTCGCTCCATTTCTCCGCGAGTTCGGCGGCGAGGCGCTGGCGCAGCGCGCCGCGGTCCGCGTCGGCGCCGAGATTCATCGCGTCGGGCGCGCTGAGATAGACCGAGCCGTCGGCCGCGATTTCGAGCCGCACGGCGATCATCGTGTCGGAGGTTTCGTAGGTGCCCTCCCAGCGGCCGGCGGGAGGCTTGGCGGGCGAGCAGGCGACCGTGAACAGGCACAACGCAACCGCTATCGTCGCCCGAGTCCAGCGCATGCCCGACCTCCGTCTGACAGAGAATCGCCGGCGCGAGCCTAAGGCACGAGGGATTGAGAAAGCGTTGCTGGCGCGGCCGGCGGCCTTGCCGCTCCCGGCCCTCCATTGTTAGGACGTATCGCCGGAGCGGAACGTCAATGTCCAAATTGCCCAGCGGTTTTCTCAGCGAGGCGCTGGAGCGCATTCAGCCCTCGCCCACCATCGCGGTGTCGCAGAAGGCCCGCGAGCTGAAGGCGGCGGGCCGCGACGTGATCGGCCTGGGCGCGGGCGAGCCCGATTTCGATACGCCGGACAACATCAAGGACGCCGCCATCGCCGCCATCCGCCGCGGCGAGACCAAATACACCGCGGTCGAAGGCATCCCCGAGCTGCGCAAGGCGATCTCGGGCAAATTCAAGCGCGAGAACGGCCTCGACTACGCGCCGTCGCAGACCTTCGTGGCGCCGGGCGGCAAGATGATCATCTACACCGCGCTGATGGCGACTTTGAACCCGGGCGACGAGGTGATCGTGCCGGCGCCCTATTGGGTGAGCTATCCCGACATCGTTCTGCTCGGCGGCGGCACGCCGGCCATCGTCGAGACCAAGATCGAGGACGGCTTTCGCCTGACGCCGGAAGCGCTCGAGCGCGCCATCGGGCCGCGCACCAAATGGCTGATCTTCAACCAGCCCGGCAATCCCACCGGCGCCTGCTACACGGTCGAGCAGCTGCGGGCGCTGACCGACGTGCTGCTGCGCCATCCGCAGGTGTGGGTGCTGACCGACGACATGTACGAGCATCTGGTGTTCGGCGGATTCGAGTTCCGCACCGTGGCGCAGGTCGAGCCGCTTCTTTACGAGCGCACCCTGACCATGAACGGCGTGTCGAAAGCCTATGCGATGACCGGCTGGCGCATCGGCTATTGCGGCGCGCCGGAGCCCTTGATCCGCGCCATGGCCAAGCTGCAATCGCAATCGGTTTCGGGCGCCTCTTCGATCTCGCAATGGGCGAGCGTGGAGGCGCTGAGCGGGCCGCAGGACTTCATCCCGCGCTTTCAGACAATCTTCGAGGAGCGGCGCGATCTCGTGGTTTCGATGCTCAACCAGGCGCGCGGCATCGAGTGTCCCACGCCGCAAGGCGCCTTCTACGTCTATCCCTCGATCCGCAAGCTGATCGGCGGCCGCGCGCCTTCCGGCAACGCCATCGCCACCGACGAAGACTTCGCGCGCGAACTGCTGGAGAGCGAAGGCGTGGCGGTGGTGCATGGCGCGGCGTTCGGCTTGTCGCCATTCTTCCGCGTCTCCTACGCCACCTCGACCGCACTGCTGGAAGAAGCCTGCCGCCGCATCCAGCGCTTCTGCGGCGATCTTCGCTAACTCTGGCGCGCTCGAGGCTCGACTATCCGCTGGTCGCTTTGCGGGCGACGGTCAAGCCCAGGATCAGCAGCACCACGAACACCGCGATGAAGATGAAGAACAGGATCTTGGCGATGGCGATCGAGGCCCCCGCGACCCCCCAAAATCCCAGCGCGCCCGCGATCAGCCCAAGAACCAGAAAGATCAATGCCCAGCGCAACATGGCGTCCTCACTCGCAAATTCAGCCGGTTGAGAACGCCTGCCGCCCACCAATGTTCCGCTGAAGCCCGCAGGCGCGGGCCGGTCGCGCCCCCGCCCCGCCTCTGCTATGCTGTCCCCGACCTGACATTGGCTGGGAGGCTCACATGACATTCAAGGATTTCTACGCGCTGGCGACCGAAGGCTCGACCTGGTCGGTGCCGCAGGATTTCGAGGCGGTGTTCAACTGGGACTACGACGAAGGCCGCGCCGGCATGATGGGCCTCTACGCCAAAGGCAAGGAGATGCAGTGGGACGCCGCCACCCGCATCGACTGGAGCCAGGATCTGTTCGAAGACAATCCCAACGGCATGCCGGAAGAGTCGCTGCCCATCCACATGGCCGGCTGCTATCAGAAAATGAGCGACAAGGAGAAGGCGCTGGTGCGGCGCCACTTCCAGGCCTGGCAGCTGTCGCAGTTCATGCAGGGCGAGCAGGGCGCGCTGATCTGCGCCGCCAAGATCGTCACCCAGGTGCCGGACGCCGATTCCAAATTCTACGCCGCCACCCAGACCATCGACGAGGCGCGCCACGTCGAAGCCTACAAGCGGCTGTTGTCGAAATACGGCATCGCCTATCCCATGACCAAGCCGCTCAAGGACCTGATCGAGCAGACCCTGCGCGACACCCGCTGGGACATGACCTATCTCGGCATGCAGGTGGTGATCGAAGGCCTGGCGCTGGCGGCCTTCGGGCAGATCCGCGACCACGCGCAGAATCCGCTCGCGGCGCAGGTCAACGCCTATGTCATGCAGGACGAATCGCGCCATGTGGCCTTCGGGCGGCTGGCGCTGCGCGACTACTATCCCCAGCTCACCCAGAAGGAGCGCGACGAGCGCGAGGAATTCCTGCTGGAGGCGAGCTACCTGATGCGCGATCGCTTCGACGCCGTCGAGCTGTGGCAGAATCTCGGCCTGCCGATCGAGGAATGCGCCACCGCCATGTACGAGTCGGGCTTCATGGAGAAGTTCCGCAACTCGCTGTTCACCCGCATCGTGCCCATCGTCAAGGACATCGGGCTGTGGGGGCCCTACATCCGCAACGGCTATACTGAGATGGGCGTGATGGAATATGCCAATTCCGACGTGCAGGCGCTGCAGGAGGACGACGAGCACATCGCCCGCCAGTTCGATGCGCGGCGCAGGGACATCCAGCGCGTCATCGACCGCGCCCAGGCGGCGGAGTAAGTATCACCACAAAGAGCCCGACGATTTATTTCTCGTGGGTTGAGTTTTCGTGAATTGCCTCGAGCGTCACGTAGCATTGATGTTTCTGGAACAGCCGGTACCGCTCCTTTAGGGCATCGCCGACAGTCCACTGCGGATGCTGCGTTTGTGCCCACAAAAGATAGTTGGCGACCTCTTTGGCGCGCTCGGAGTCGGGTAGCGTTTCGGGACATCGATATTGCGCATCAAACTGAGCATCGGTCAGCGCAGCAATTCCCGGATCAGCCTCGCTTGTTCCGGCAGTGGCATGAACTCCGAGTATGAATATGAGCATTGCAAAGGCACTTGCGGCTCTAGGGCTCATCCAACTTCCATCTGCAATCAATCCACGTTCGTTGCCAAGCATCACCCCAACTCCAACCCCTTCAGCGAGCCTTCCGCGCGCCAGTCTTCCAAGAGCTTGACGAAGGCGATGGAGCCGGCACCGTAGAAGCCGTTGCGGGACGCGAGCGCGTTGGGCTTGCCCTCGTTGTTGTAGTAGCCGGGCGTGCATTCCTCGAAGAATTTCTGCCGCAGCACCGCCAGCGAGACGATGGTGTCGACCCATTCGGCCTCCGCTTCCGCCGAGGGCTCGATGGTCTTGGCCTGGCGCTCGGCGCAGCTCTTCACCAGATAGGCGATGTGCTTGCTCTGCGCGTTCAGCATGTGCGGGAAATTGACGGTGAAGCCGGACTGCGAATTGCTGACGATGAAGCAGTCGGGAAAGCCGCGGGCGAGGAAGCCGTGGAAGGTGGAGACGCCGTCCTTCCACTTCTCGCTCAGCGAGACGCCATCGCGGCCGTAGAGCTCGTAGCCCGAGCGCCGCGTGTAGCTGGTGCCGACTTCGAAGCCGGTGGCGTAGATCAGGCAGTCGAGCTTGTATTCGCGCCCGTTCGCCACCACGCCCTTCTCGGTGATGCGCTCCACGCCCTTGCCGCCGGTGTCCACCAAGGTGACGGTCTCGCGGTTGAAGGCATCCAGATATTCGTCGTGGAAGCAGGGGCGCTTGCAGAACTGGTTGTACCAGGGCTTCAGCGCCTCGGCCGTGCGCTTGTCCTTGACGATGGCGTCCACGCGGCCGCGCACCTGCTCCATCTTGCGGAAATCGGCGAGCTGCACCAGCGCGGCGGCGTCCTGCTCGCTGCCGCCGCTCTCGCGCTGCTTCTTCGCCAGGAACAGCAGATTGGCGATGATGTCGGTCCAGCCGTCGTTGACCAGATCCTCCTCCTGGAAGCCGCCGGAAACCAGAATGTTGAAATTGTCCATGCGCTGCTGCTGCCAGCCGGGCTCGAGGCTCTTGGCCCAGTCCCGGTCGGTCGGGCGGTTGGCGCGCACGTCGATGGAGGACGGCGTGCGCTGGAACACATAGAGCTGCTTCGATCCTTCGGCCAGATGCGGCACGCACTGCACCGCGGTGGCGCCCGTGCCGATGATACCGACGACCTTGTCGCGGAGCTTGGTCAACCCGCCACTCGCATCGCCGCCGGTGTAGCCGTAATCCCAGCGGCTGGTGTGGAAGGAATGGCCGCGGAAGGATTCGACGCCCGGAATTCCCGGCAGCTTCGGCCGGTGCAGCGGCCCGTTCGCCATCACCACGAAGCGCGCCTTCATGGCGTCGCCGCGATTGGTGCGCACGATCCAGCGCGCGCTCGCCTCGTCCCAGTGCAGTGCCTTCACTTCGGTCTGGAAGCAGGCGTTGCGGTAGAGATCGAACCTCTCGCCGATGGCGCGCGAGTGGCGCAGGATTTCCGGCGCCCGCGAATATTTCTCCACCGGCACATAGCCGAGCTCTTCCAGCAGCGGCAGGTAGATGTAGGATTCGATATCGCAGGCAGCACCCGGATAGCGGTTCCAGTACCAGGTGCCGCCGAAATCGCCACCCTTCTCGATGATGCGGATGTCTTCGATGCCGGCTTCGCGCAGCCGCGCGCCGGCCAGCAAGCCGCCGAAGCCGCCGCCGATCACCACCACTTCGACCTCGTCGGTCAGCGGCGCGCGGTTGAAGCCCGGCGCGACATAAGGGTCGTCCAGATAGTGGGCGAACTCGTCCTTGATCTCGCGGTACTGCTCGTTGCCGTCCGTCCGCAGCCGCTTCTCGCGCTCGGCGCGGTAGCGGGCCTTGAGAGCCTCGGGGTCGAAACCCAGATCGTTGATGGCGCTGGGATTTGCGCTCGGATTTGTGCTCGGCTTTTGGGGCTCCGCCGCGGCAAACGCTTCAGACATGGGCCGTCTCTGGATAGCTGACAGTTTGTCAGTATGCCGGATTCGGGCGGCCAAGGCGATAGGAAAAAATTGAGCGGCGACCTCGACCCACGGGGAGCCTGCGTGCGGCCAGGCGCTGGTCGTACGAGAGGTTACTGCACTTGAACTGACCAAGGAGCGGACGAAATGCCATTGGCAATCACAACCAATTGGCTAGCACCCGCTTCACAGTTGGCGCCCTGCGGGATCCAGAACTGTGTGGATGTACTGGTTTGAACTGCACCCCATCCAAACGTGAACGCGTAGCATACCGAACCATCGCTTAAATTTGTAATTCGAATGAGCGGGTAGTTCGTCGCCATCTGCGCATCGTCTCCGTATGATGCACCCTGTGAGAATCCAAGGAACCGCTTTCCAGAAGCCGTATAACAGCACGAGTTTCGGAATATCGATGACGGCGCATTTCCTATGACGGGTTTCCAGGCCTTATTCGGTTTTCCCTTGGGGGTATATATTTCCACGTCTCCGATGTCGCTACTCCAAAGAATTTGTCCAGTTGGGAGCTCGAGCATTCGTCCCTCGTATGATGCGATATCGGCGCCGTTTCTTGGACTCCTCACAAGCACCAGGTTAGAGCCATCGAACTCAAAAAAATCAGAGGGCGGACAATACGCAGTGGGCTGACCGTTTTGATCGAGGCAGGAGTAGCTCGGACTAGCCTGAACAAGCACGTTGCCATCAGGTAAAAGAGCTGCGGGTCCATCGGCAGAGTCAAAGTAGTTTCCGTGAACCTGTGGAAAATTCGGACCCGAGGCCCAATTATTTGAGCCCGGGTCGTAGATTGACGTATATGCGGCGCAACCAGCCATTCCGCAGGAATTCGCGCCAACTTGAAAAACCTTCCCATTGGGCAATAGGACAGCAGGCCCAATTTCGTGAGCAATCGGATCCACCAATATGCTTGGTGCGATGCCCGCTGAAACCCAAGTCCCCGTCGTGCTGCAAAATGGACCCACTATGTAGCAATACAGTTCCGCCGGTGTATTCCCGCCTGTCCCCCGGAAGGTGTCGACGGTTAGCAGATTTCCGGATTGAAGCAGCGTCCAGCCTTCCTCGCTATTTTGGTCGGCTTTGCCGGTACCAGTGGCAGACCATTGCAATGGATTCGACAGCGGTGTGATGGCCTCATTGGTCGAACCTTCTTGAGCGAGCATATAGGTCGCATTTGGAAGCATAATGCTTGCAGCATCACCCACCACGCTCCAACCGTCCGGCGCATTTGCCGCATTAGCACCAACAAAGGTACCGTCCGGCTGGGCGAAGACGATCATGCCGGCCTTTGTCTCCGCCTGAGGACATGACGCTCCCTGTTGATTGTATTCCCCCCCGAACACAAACAAATTTCCGAACGCATCGAGAGCAGAAGCGAAGTAAAGTGGCGCATATCCATTTGGCATACCGGAAAGCCAAATCGACCAGCCGCCATTCGCGTAATTTCCCTGACCATCCGGTCTCAATACGTACCAGTTCTGTGAGCAACTGTCGTGCATGACAACCCTTCCATCGCTGAGTAGGAGAGCAGTGTCAGGCGATTTGCCGGGAAATCCATTTACGAGTGGCGTCCACGTTCCTGAGATTGAGTGAGAAGGGAATAGCTTTGTCTGAAGCATAGCCCGATGGGAATGGGCGCCCGGCAAAAAGAAAGACGGTAGCGGCCGATGCGCATAAGCAAGCGTAGAAAAAGCGCCGAGGACAACTGCCAACGACCCCGCGACGAAACAAGTACTCTTCATTGCCACCCCCCAAATAATTCTTTATCGTAAGGTGCAAGATAAAAAGAAATCAAGCTGTCAATTGCAAACTATGTAAGCCTTCTTTTTTTCCAGCATTTGGCTACCGCGTTTCTTTGTTTCCTTGGCCGCTTTGCCCAGCAAAAGCTGGACATTCGAGAAAAGGTATACAACTCCAATACCTTACAACTTTCGCGGCAGGATTGCTGCCTAATCTATCCACCTGCCCCGTCGGCGGGTGTATAATGCGGCCCATGAGCGAACTCCGTGCCGAATTCGTCTGTTTCAGTGTGGCGCCGGTCGCGGGAAATCCGTACTGCCGGTTTCCTCGCGCGTACCGTCGGCTGCGCCAGCCGGGAGCCGCAGCGCCGGGATCTCGCCGAACGAGTCAGACAGTCTTGTTGCACAGCGATCGCATGCGGGGGACCCCACCCCCCTTGGGGGTATCCCGACAAACAAACGGAACAATTATCTTGCCTACCGGCGCGGCCGCCTCCTGCCGGACATCGACGAGGCCCCCCACCCCTCCCGAAATTTCGAAAACAACCGTGGGCGGGTTTTTCAATCCAATCAGCGGCTTGGCTTCCATCGAGCCGGTCGCGCACCAGGGGATCGCCCTGGAGAAAGGAGGTATGCGACGGGAAGAAATGGGTCTGCTCGAAGCCTCTAATGCCTGCTGGCGTGCGGCGCGCTGGCGCCCTGTCTCTTCGCTGCGATGTAGCCGTCCACCACCGCTTCCAGCACCGTGAGGGGAACCGCGCCGCACAGAAGCACCGCATCGTGGAATTCGCGCAAGTCGAAGCGGGAGCCCAGCGCCGATTTCGCCTTGTCGCGCAGGCGCAGGAAGGAGAGCTTGCCCACCATGTAGGCGCAGGCCTGCCCTGGCCACACGCAGTAGCGCTCGACTTCGGTGGTGGCCGAGGCTTCCGGATCGCCGATCGCGCCGGTGTAGTACTTGATCGCCTGTTCGCGGCTCCACTTCATCTCGTGCATGCCGGTGTCGACCACCAGGCGCACGCCGCGGAAGATGGCGTCGTGCAGCTGGCCGATATGGCCCCAGGGATCGTCCGCATACATGCCGATCTCGACGGCGAGCTGCTCGGCATAGAGCGCCCAGCCCTCGACATAGGCGGTGAAGCCGGTGAGCTTGCGGATGAGCGGAAGGTCGGCCTCCTGCTGGATCGAGCCCTGCAGGTGATGGCCGGGGATCGCTTCGTGGAAGGTGAGCGTGGGCAGAGTCCAGCTCGGCACTTCCGCGGTATCGCGCAGATTGATGTAGTAGCGGCCGGGGCGCGAGCCGTCGAGCGAGGGATTCTGGTAGTAGCCGCCGGGCGCGCCGGCCTCGGTGTATTTCGGCACCCGCGCGATCACCACTTCGGCCTTGGGCAGCGCGCCGAAATATTGCGGCAGCCGGGCGCGAATCGCCTGAACCTTCTTGTTCAGATCGGCGAGCAGCCGGTCCTTGCCTGCGTCGGTGTTCGGATAGCGGAACTTGGGATCGGCGAACATCGCGCGCATGCGCTCGCCGACCGTGCCCTTGGTCAGGCCCTGCGTCTTCATGATGGCGTCGGCCTGGGCGGACAGCTTCGCCACTGTGTCGAGGCCCAGCTGGTGCACCTCAGACGGCTTCATGCTGGTGGTCGTCGATTGGGCAAGGGAGGCCGCATAGTAGGAGCCGCCCTGCGGAATGCGCCAGACGCCCGCGTCGTGCACCGCTTTGGGCTGAAGGCTCTTGAGGAAGTCGATCTGGCGCGAGAGCGCGGGCTGAATCTTCGAGGAGACGATCTTCGTCGCCTGCGCGCCGTAGTCCCCCGCGATGTGCTTCTCCCTGGTGCGGCGAACGACGGATTGCACCAGGACGGACTGCTCGGCCGGCGTGGCGCGGAAGCGAGTCATCTGGGTCAGCGCGCTCGCCAGCACGAAGTCCGGCGGAATGACGCCCAGTGCCACGTCGTGCCTGGCGAGGTCGGTTTCCTGATCGATCAGGCGGGCGAAGGCATCGAGGCGCGAAATGTAGGCGTCGGCGTCGGATTTCCGGTTGATGGGATGCTGGCTGTCGAGGAAGTCGGGCAGCTGCAGGTAGGAGCCGGACAGCTGGCTCAACACATACGGCCCTTGCAGATTGCCGCCGGCATATTGATAGCGCCGGTTGGCCGCATGCTGCTGGGCGAGACCGTAGAGCACCACGTCGTAGCTGATTGCGTCCCGTGCATCGAGCGAAGCGCGGTCGACGGCCCTGAGGCGGCGCAGCTGGCTCGCGATGAGCGCCTTGAGGCGCCCGATTTCGGCCGGCGAACGATCGGACAATTCGGCGCGCTGATGGGCGCGCTTGCCGGTGTCGAGGCCGAGACTGGTTACAGCCTCCGGCGCATGATCGAGCTGCTCGTTGACGAACAGATCGAACAATTGGTTGAGCGGCTGTGAGCCCGGCGTTGCGGATTTTGCCGGAAGCGGCGCGCCGAAGGAGGGCGAGGAGAACGCGGCCGTCGCGGCTGCGGCCGCTCCCGACATCAGCATCTGGCGGCGATCGAACATGCGAGTCTCCCCTGAAGATTGCGATCAGGGAACGAGTTAGTCCGGCGCCGCCGCATGAACAAGGACGCCTTGCTGCGGCCGGCCCGGCTCGGGCTTCAACTTCGCGTGTGAACCACTAGTTTTCGCCGCTGCAACTTTGGCGGAGCAGCCTTGCGCAACGCCTGCCTTGGGATGAGGGGCAATCACGAACGCTCGACCTTGTGCGCACGGCGGGTTACTTCGGCAATCGGTGTCAAAAAAGCTTTCAGCTTCATAGCCTTACAACTTTAGAGGCAGTATTGCTGCCCAATCTATTCACCTACCCCTCTGGCGGGTGTATAATGCGGTCCATGAGCGAACACCGTGCACGAATTCGTCTGCCTGGTGTGGGTATCCCGCCGGTCGTGGGAACCCGCCGTGCTTGCGTCTCTTCGCGCGCTCCGCTGGTTGCGTCACTGGGAAGCCGGGCGAAGAAATATCGCCAAACAATTCGAACAAGCTGTTGCGCGCCGATCGACAAGCCACCCCGCCCCCCAAGAGGAGAATCTCGCAAACAAATCGAACAATTATCTTTCCCTTCGGTGACGCGCCCCTGCCGGAAATCGGCAAGGACCCCCCCACCCCCTCCCGAAATTTCGAAAACAACCGCAGGCGGGTTTTCCAATCCAATCAGTGGCTTGGTCTCACCTTCCTCGAACGGCTAACCGATCTCGAGCCTGTGCGCCGCGAGGCGTTGGTAGTGCGGGCGGGCGGCCTCGGCGATGGGCTTGAGGTTGTCCGGGAGCGTGTCGAAGGAGACCGACGCCCGCGGGCTGGCGAAGCCCGTCGAGCGCTCGACGGCGTCGTACCAGGCCGGCGCCCAGACGCCGTCGGTGGCGCGGCGGCCCGGTGGCCAGGACAGCATGCGCTCGCTGAATGGAATTTCGAGCGCAGCGCAGAGGGCGGAGAGCGCGGCGCGCGGATCGCGCAGCACATCCGCCGCGTCGATCACCGGCGGCGCGCGGCCCAGCCGCTCCGTTTCGCGCTCGAACAGCTCGCGCTGCTGGACAAAGCCGATGTCGTCGAGCGTCACCTCCTGGCGCTTCTCGCGATAGGAGGCGAGCACGTCCTCTGGCGCGCGGATGAGGAAGGCGTTGCGGCAGCGTGCCATCCAGTCGCGGCCGAAGGCGGCAAGCATGTGATGGGTCATGTGCTTTTGATAGAAGATCGGCTTGCCGCCGGGCACCGGACCCAGGACGGTTTCGACGACTTGGCGCCAATCGGTCTGCTGTGCAGCGAGCGATTCTTGCCGCAGCGGATGATCGATGCCGGTCTCTGCCAGATAGGCGGCGTAGAACGGCTCGTCGATGACGGCGGTGTCGGCGCGGTTCTCGAAGGCGCGCATCATCGCGGTGGAGATGTTGCGCGGGCCCGACCACATGGCGATGCGGACGGGCTCAGCCATGGCGAGCTCCAGCGGGGCGTGCGGCCTCCGCGTCCTTGAGCTCTGCGTAAAGCTGGCGCAGGCGCAAAGTGAGGGGACCGGGAAGCCCGCCGCGCAAGACGCGGCCGTCGATTTCGGACACCGGCGTCACCCCGCCGAAGGTGCCCGTGACGAAGGCTTCGTCGGCTTCGTAGACGTCATCGAGGGTGAAGTCGCCCAGATGGATGGGAATGCCGTGGGCATGGCTGAGCGCGATGATGTTGGAGCGGGTGATGCCGTTGAAGCAGTATTCGCCGGTTGAGGTGCGAAGCTCTCCGCCGCGGGCGAAGAAGAAGTTGGTGGCGTTGCAGCTGGAGACGAAGCCGTGGGGATCGAGCATCAGCGCCTCG
The DNA here is from genome assembly GCA_036564785.1 of Rhizomicrobium sp. Lineage (GTDB taxonomy): Bacteria > Pseudomonadota > Alphaproteobacteria > Micropepsales > Micropepsaceae > Rhizomicrobium. The sequence goes on from DATCOJ010000179.1 coordinate 32,380, forward strand.
TCGGCGCCGGATCTGATGGCGTCCAGCAGCGCGCGGATCAGGTTCAGCCGGCTGTGCGAGTTGAGCCGCATGTCGAACATGTTGGCGGGCGTGCAGCGGATGCTGGAGGTTGCCAGCTTCAATCCCGTGGTGGCGATAGCGTTGCTGGGCTCCTTGTGTTCCGCCACGATGACCACGGTCGGCCGGCCGAGCGCGTTGCGCGGATCCTGGTTTGGCGCCCGCTTGGGCCCGCGCGTGACCATCACCCGGATGTGGACGCCGCTCTCCATGTCGTTCGTCTCGATGACGCGGCGGAGCGCGGTGCTCACCTCTTCGCGGCTCATGCCGATGTCGAGTGCGATCGCGCGCGCCCCCTCGAACAGGCGATCGAGATGGGCCTGCTCGAAAAGGAGGCAGCCTTTGTGCAGGCGCAAGCCTTCCCACACGCCGTCGCCCAGCACGAAGCCGGCATCGAAGATGGAGACCTTGGCCTCGGCGCGCGGCACCATCTCGCCGTTGAGATAGATCAGCACGCGCTCGTTGCGCGGATCGGAGGCGAAATCCTGGCTGCCCGGCATCGGCGACTCCGGCAATTCGGCGGCGACCGCGCAGTGTTCCCATGTCGTCGCGCCGGCCGCAAACGGCTCGACGTCGCGTTGCAACCACCAAATCCTTTTCCAATCAAGGCAAAACATGGCAGAGTGCGAATCTGCGGGCGGGGTGCGATCCAAATGTTCATCGCGCGGGAGGCGGCAAAAGAAACTCGCTTCCGCTTGGGCAGGACTGCCCGGCCCGCGGCGCCCTGCGTCGCGCGATTTGCGCTTTTCATGGCGATTTCCGCTGCAGGACTTCACGGTCTGGCGAGCCCGGCGCGGGCGGATGCGCTGACCGCCCCACCCATGAACGGGCCTCTTCAGGCAAATCCGAACCCCTGGAGTTTCACAGCCGGACCGCTCGGCGAAATCTATGTGACAGGGGCCGTCAGCGGCCTGGCGTATCTGCAGGACAATGTCTCTCTCGCCGACAGCGCCACCGCCATCGACCTGACAAACGCCGAGGTGTTCGTCCAGAAGACGCAAGGCTGGTTCCAGTTTTTCGTGCAGGCTGGACTCTACTCCTTGCCGTCGCTGGGCGTGGCCAATGTCTCGGCGATGAAGACCCCCGGCGATACCTACGGCTTCGTGCCGCAGGCCTATGTGACGTTGGCGCCAACAGACAATTTGACGATTTCGGCGGGCAAGATGCCGACTCTGGTGGGCTCAGAAGACATCTTTACCTTCGAGAACATGAACATCGCCGGCGGCCTGCTTTCCAACCAGCAGAACGCGATCACCCGCGGCTTTCAAGCGAGCTATACCGTCGGGTCATTCTCCTTGCAGGCCGCGTGGAACGACGGCTTCTACTCGGACCGGTTGAGCTGGCTCTGGTTTCTCGCGTCCTATACCATCGACAGCGATGACACGATCACGCTCGCCGGCGGCGGCAATCTCGCGCATTCGCGGCGCTTGAGCTTCGCGACGCCGCTGTTGCAGAACAACGGACAGATTTACAATCTGATCTACACCCGCACGGCGGGCTCGTGGACAATCACGCCGGCATTGCAATTGACGAACGTGCCGAGAAACGCGTCGCTGGGAATCCTGCACGACGCAGCGGCATACGGTGCGGCGATCGCGGTGGGATACACGCTCGACGGCGGATGGGCGGTTTCCGCGCGCGCCGAGTACATGGGCTCGACCGGAAAGAGCGCGGCCGACCTGCTGTACGGCCCCGGCAGCCGCGCGTGGTCACTCACGCTGACGCCGAGCTATCGGCACGGCCTCTATTTCGTCCGGGGCGAAGCATCCTATGTGCGTGCGGCCGATGCGACCGCCGGGCAAGCATTCGGTCCAGCCGGCACGAATGCGTCTCAGGCTCGCGCGATGGTGGAAACGGGAATGCTTTTTTGAAGGGAGGCGCCGCGCTGGCGGCGCGAACGGGAGGGACTCATGACAACGACGACACGCAGGCAATTGCTGCAGGGTGCAACGGTCGGGGCGGGTGCGATTGCGGCCGGCGCCACCACCTGGCGCCTCGTCTTCGCCGCCAACGACCGGCCGCTGATCGACAG
>DATCOJ010000180.1:0-4927 GCA_036564785.1 Rhizomicrobium sp.
CCCCCACGAGGGGGGAAGGAGAAGTTCAAGCCTTAAGCTTCCGCTTCCCCCCTTGTGGGGGAAGCTGTCAGCGGTCGCGCCAGCGACCGATGACTGAAGGGGGGATACCCACAAGCATCAGGTCGACGAAATGAGGCGTACATAGCGCCTCCAATCGTCCGCACTGAAGCAGCAGAAGATCACGCGATCCTGCTTGCCGCCGGCCGTCAGGTGCGCGGCGACCGCGGCGAGGGCCAGTTCGGCGGCGCGAGCGGCCGGCCAGCCATAGGCGCCGGTGCCAATCGCCGGAGAGGCGATGGAACCAACGTCGTTCTCGTCGGCCAGCTGCAGCGCGCCGGAATAGCAGGACGCCAGCAGCCGCTCCTCCTCCACGCCGCTCCCCTGCCAGACCGGCGCCACGGTGTGGATGACGTAGCTGGCCGGCAACCGGTAGCCGAAGGTGAGAACCGAACTGCCCGGTGCGCAAGTACCGATGCGCTCGAGGTCTTCGTTGATCTCCGGTCCGGCCGCGCGACGGATGGCGCCGTCCACGCCGCCGCCATGCAGCAGCCGCGCGTTGGCGGCGTTCACGATGGCATCGAGCTTCAGCGTGGTGATGTCGGCCTGGATGGCTTCGAGACGCTCTTTCATGGTTCACACAAGAACGGCCGAGGCCTCGATCTCGATCAATGCATCCTTCTCCACCAGGCCTTTCACTTCCACCACCGTCATGGCCGGGAAGTGCCGCCCCATCACGTCGCGATAGGCGGCGCCGACCTCGCGGCCGTTGGCGCGGTATTGGTCGAGATCGGTGACGAACCAGGTAAGCCGGGCGATCTGCTCCACGCGGCCGCCTGCCGCTTCTACGACAGAGCGGATGTTCGCCAGTGCCTGGCGGAACTGACCGACGAAATCCGGCTTGAGGTTGCCGTGCGCATCCCAGCCGATCTGTCCGGCGATGAACAGCACGCCGTTCTCCGCCAGCATTGCATTGGAATAGCCGCGCGGCGGCGGCCAGCCTTCCGGATTGATCGCTTTCACGGCGCCTCCTTGTTCACGGCTTCGCGCTCGCGCAGGACGAAGCGCTGCACCTTGCCCGACGGATTGCGCGGCAGGGCCTCGATGAACTCCACGGCGCGCGGATATTTGTAGGGCGCGATGTCCTGTTTCACGAAGTCCTGGATGCGGCGCGCGAGTTCGGAGCAAGCATGGTGCTCGGGCTTCAGCACCACGAAGGCCTTGGCGATGTGGCCGCGTTCGGCATCGGCGACACCTACCACCGCGCATTCCAGCACCGCTTCGTGGCGCAGCACCGCTTCTTCCACTTCCTGGCCGGAGATGTTGTAGCCGGCGGAGACGATCATATCGTCGGTGCGCGACTGGAACCAGAAATAGCCATTCTCGTCCTTGGAGTAAGCATCGCCGGTGACGTTCCAGCCGTTGCGCACGTAGCGCGACTGCCGTTCGTCGTCGAGGTAGCGGCAGCCCGTGGGCCCGCGCACCGCAAGATGGCCGATCTCGCCGGGTTTCGCTTGTTCGCCGTCCTCATCGAGAATGGTGGCGGCGTAGCCGCGGATGGCGCGTCCCGTGGAGCCGATCTTGGCTTCGCCGGGCCTCGCGGAGATGAAGATGTGCAGCATCTCGGTTGCGCCGATGCCGTCTATGATGTGATGGCCCGTCGCCTCCTTCCACATCGCGTAGCTCGAAGGCGACAGGTGCTCGCCGGCGGACACGCAGGCGCGCAAATGCGAGAGATCGAGCGAGGACGCCGCGCGCGACATGGCGCGATAGGCGGTCGGCGCGGTCATCAGCACGCTCGGGCGGTATTCCGCGGCGGATTCGAGAAAGCGCGCCGGGGCCGCCGGAGGAACCAGAACCGAGGCCGCCCCATAGCGCAGCGGAAATACAAGGTGGCCGCCGAGGCCGAAGGTGAAGGCCATGGGCGCGCTGCAAAGGAAGAGATCGTCGGGCCGCGTTTCCAGAATCGAGCGCGGGAAGCAATCGGCGATGGCCAGGACGTCACGGTGAAAGTGCACGGTGGCTTTCGGCGAGCCGGTGGTGCCGGAGGTGAAGGCGATCAGCGCCGGGTCGGTGGCAAAGGTGGCGACCGCGTCGAAGGCGTCGGCCTTCTCGCGCATCCGCCGCTCGACTTCGCCGTCACCCGTCCCGTCAATGGAGAATGGGACGATGCGCCCGCCATGCTCGGCTAATTTGCAGGCGCCTTCGAGTTCCTCAACCAGTGTGTCTTCGCACAGCGACAGATCGATGCGCGCCTTGTCGAGGATGTAAGCCAACTCGCGCATCCGCAGCATCGGCATGGTGACCACGACGATGGCGCCTGCCTTGAGCACTGCGAGCCACGCCGCCGCCAGCATCGGTCCATTCAATCCGCGCAGCTGCACGCGGTTGCCCGGCCGAATGCCGAAATCCTCGACCAGCACCCGCGCGATCCGATTCGCGTTGCGCGCCAGATCATTGTAACTCCACGCACCTCCGGGAAAGCGGAAGGCGATGCGTTCGCCCCAGCCGCGGGCGATGGCACGGTCGATCAGCTCGGCCGCCGCGTTGAGCTGCTCGGGATATCGCAGTTCTGGCAGGTCGAAGCGGAACTCGGGCAGCCGGTCGGCGAACGGAAGCCGCTCGAGCACGAAGCGATCGGTATGCGCCGTCTGCACGCTCAGTTGCCTTCGAAGCTGGGTGTCTTCTTGTCGGCGAAAGCGCGGTAGGCGCGGCGGAAATCCTCTGTCTGCATACAGATGGCCTGCGCTTGCGCCTCGGCCTCGATTGCCTCTTCGATGCCCATATCCCATTCCTGATTCAGCATCGTCTTGGTCATGGCGTGAGCGAAATTGGGACCGTTGGCGAGGCCGACTGCCAGTTCGCGCGCGGCACTCATCAGCTCGGTCTCCGCCACGACGCGGTTGAAGAAGCCCCAGCGTTCGCCTTCTTCCGCACTCATCGAACGGCCGGAATAGAGCAACTCTGCGGCGCGGCCCTGGCCGACGATCCGGGGCAGCATCGCGCAGGCTCCCATGTCGCAGCCCGCGAGCCCTACGCGGACGAAGAGGAACGCCGTCTTGGCGCGCGGCGTGCCGAGCCTCAAATCGGAGGCCATGGCGATGGCCGCACCCGCACCAGCGCAGACGCCGTCGATGGCGGCGACGATCGGCTGCGGGCAGGCCCGCATCGCCTTGATCAGATCGCCGGTCATCCGGGTAAACGCCAGCAGGCCGCCCATGTCCATTTTGGTCAGCGGCCCGATGATCTCGTGCACGTCTCCGCCGGAGCAGAAATTCCCCCCCGCGCCTGTGACGATCACGGCTTTCACCTGCGGCGCCTGGGTGAGCGCACGAAAGGTGTCGCGCAGCTCGGCGTAGGACTCGAAGGTCAGCGGGTTCTTCTTCTCGGGCCGGTTCAGCGTCACCGTCGCAACCTTGCCCTCCAGCGACCATTGGAAATGCTTGGGCGAAAAATCGGCGTCGATCGTCATCGCTTCACTCATGTGATTTCTCCGCCGGCGATCGGAATGGCCTGGCCGGTGATGGACTCCATGCCCGGCGCGCAAAGCCAGGCGATGGCGTGCGCGACTTCCTCGGGCGCGATCAGCCGGGCTTGCGGATTGCCGCGCACGAGCTCCGCCAGCGCATCCGTCTCGCTGCGGCCCGTCTTGGCCACGATATTGGCGATGGTCCGGCGCGTCATCTCGGTGTCGACATAGGAGGGGCAGACCGCATTGACGGTGAGGTTCTTGTCCGCCACTTCGCTCGCCAGCGCCCGCGTCATGCCCACCAGCGCGTGCTTCGAGGCAGTGTAGGCGCTGATGTAGCGATAGCCCTTCAAGCCGGCCACGCTGGCCACGTTGACGACGCGGCCCCATCCTTGCGCCAGCATATCGGGCAGCGCCTCGCGCGTGCAGCGGAAAGCGGACATCACGTTGACCGCGAAGATGCGCTCCAGCAGCGCGTCGTCGGTGCGCAGGAACGGCGCGCTGGCGGCGATGCCCGCATTGTTGACGAGAATGGCGACGGGACCGCGTTCCCGTGCTTCGGCGAAGGCGCGCGACACCGACGCCGCATCCGTCACATCGCAGACAATGGCCCTGGAATCGGCGATACCCGCCGCGACCTTGCCCAGCGCTTCCTTGTCGCGTGCCATCAGAGTGAGCCGCGCGCCAAGCTTCGCCAGCGCTTCCGCCGTTGCGGCACCGATGCCGCGCGAGGCGCCGGTGATCACGGCATGGCGGCCGGCAAGCAAGCGGTCATCCGGCACGGTTGAGGTTCCTCGTCAATTGATCGCGGCCCTGGAGATAGGGTTTCGGCCACTCGACCCGGTCGTAGCCCTGCTGGGCGGCGGCGCGCAACGTCCAATAGGGATCGGAGAGATGCGGCCGCGCCAGGCAGCACAGATCGGCGCGGCCCGCCGCGATGATGCTGTTGACGTGGTCGATCTCGTAGATATTGCCCACCGCCATGGTGGGCACGCCGGTTTCGTTGCGGATCAGATCCGAGAACGGCGTCTGGAACATGCGGCCGTAAACCGGCTTTGCGTCCGTGGTGGTCTGGCCGGCGGAAACGTCGATGATGTCAGCGCCGGCACCGTGGAAGGCGCGGGCGATGGCAAGCACGTCCGCTTCGCTGTTGCCTTCATCGTCGGCCCAATCGCTGGCCGAGATGCGCACCGAGATCGGCTTCTCCTGTGGCCACGCCGCGCGGACCGCGGCGAACACTTCCAGCGGAAAGCGCAGTCGGTTCTCGACCGGCCCGCCATATTCGTCGGTCCGCTTGTTGGTCAGCGGCGTGAGAAAGGCCGACAGCAGATAGCCGTGCGCCATGTGCAGCTCGAGCATGTCGAAGCCGCAGGAGGCAGCCCGTTCGGTGGCGCGCACGAAATCGGCGATCACGCGCTCCATGTCGGCGCGAGTCGCGGCGCGCGGAGTCTGGTTCTTCGC
>DATCOJ010000181.1:0-3679 GCA_036564785.1 Rhizomicrobium sp.
TCCTTGGCTCAAGCGAGTTTTCACACAGCCTGGGTAGAGTCGAGATGTGGCGCGGTGGCTTTAGGTAGAACATATCTGTTGCCGCCTCTTTCGTCTGGCGGTGCCTTAGTGGTTCAACCGTGACTCCGTTTCCACATCCCGCTCATCGAACCGGACAGGCAGATTTCCCGCATCCGGCTTGTATGGGGCTTTCTTTGTCAAGCGGGCATCACGCCATTTTTGTTGTCCTTCGTCATTTCATTTCTTTTGTTCAACCCGCGCCACGAGCATTCTTCCGTCCCGACCGCATATTTCTATCGTCGTCGCGCGCAGCGGCGGTCAAGGACGGCGATTCTTCAGCGCCGCCGAAGGCTTGTCCTTGACGGACGCGAGCACGGCGGCAGGCTTGGCAGCGATCAGGTGGTTGGCCGCGCGATAATCCGAGGGGAGCCTGCCATTGGCCGCGATCAATCGCGCGAACCACGCTTGTATTCGGTTGAACCCGTATGGGGTCCCGACCATGAAGCAGTCATACGCTTCTGCGGGCAAGGCTCCGAGGCGGCGGGTCCATTCTCTCAGCGGCATTGCAGCCATAGCCGAATGCGGATTGCCGCCACCTCGGATCATCATCGGCTGCCCGGGGCATCAAGTGCCGTCAGGTGCCGAACCCTGTTTGTCCTTTCTCGTTCTAGAGTGTTGCTCACGCCGCCGGCCGCAGCTCGACACCGTCCGGCACCTCGCCGGTCGTGACCAGGCGCCACAGCGCGATCAGCAGCTTGCGCGCCAGTGCCACGATCATCGTCGTCTTGCGCGCGCCGCTCGGTCCCTCGGTCCGCGTGCGATACCAGCGCGCCAGCGCACTGTCTTTCTGGAACATCAGGAAGCGCCACGCCAACTGGATCAGCCCACGTCGTACCCGCGCATTGCCGGCCTTGGCCAGGCCCTTCTCTCGGCGTTTCAAACCGCTCTCGTCGGGCGATCCCGTGAGCCCGGCGTAGCGCGCCACCGCTCTTCGATCTCGAAGCTTCCGCGAAAGGATCTCCCGCACCAGCATGTCCGCCGTCTCGATGCCGATACCGATCACCCTGGCGAGCAGCCGCACCATCGCATGCGGCCCTGTATCTGGTGCCCGCTCGAGCCGCTCGGCACGTGTCTTCTCGATCGAGCTGATCTGCTCACGGACCAGTGCCAGCCGAGCCATGTCGCGCCGGAACTCCTCGGTGATGTTTGCCGGCAGGCCCGTGCCCTCCGCTGTCCGCAGACCTGCCAGACGCTCTGGCGCCTTGCGCAGATGTGGCTTGAATCCCCGCACCCCGAGACGGGCGAGCGCACTCTTCATGCGGTTGGTGATGCGTGAGCGCTCGTCGACAAGGCTCTCGCGCTCGCGGCTCGGGCGCCTCGCATCCTCCTCCTCCATCGTCGGGATCGCCACCATCCCGCAGTGCCCTCGCTCGCTGCGCAACCAGCCCAGGAATACGCGCATCAACATCGCCGCATCCAGACGATCCGTCTTCGCCCGCTTGCGCTCGCGTGACACCGCAACGCTTGCCGAATGGATGACATGCGCCTCGATCCCTTGAGCAATAAGCCAGCGCGCCAGCCAGAAGCCGTCGCGGCCAGCCTCATAGGCCAGCGCGATCCGGCTGATCGGCCGGCCAGCACGCACCGCCTCGTTCCGCCACCGCTCGATCAATCGTAACAGTGCCGTCGCATCCGGCTCCAGTTTCTTCAACGGCTGGCGCTCGACGCCGGGAACAGATCCGCTCACCAGCCAGCTCGCCTTGCTCATCTCGACGACCACCACCAAGGTCGAGATCGGATCAAATGCGGTCAGGCTTCTGCTGAGATCATTGACTTGGGCCACGGGGCAATCTCCATCAGTTCGTATGGACGATGAAGATGCCACGACCTCCGCCGCCCGCCCCATAGCTTCTCTCGGACAAGACCTCACGCCTTAGTTTTCGCGTGCGACGCCATCTGCAGTTTCCGAACACCAGTCGGAGTTGATAGGTTGCCCAATCTCCAGGTTCTTCGCCACGTAGTGCGTCTGTCTTGAACTGAGGTCCCTTCCCTCCACCGGCGTTACCCGGCTTCAGCGGTACTACGAACCTCTCCGCCACCCCAGGGCGCCCAGCCTGTCCCTCGCGGGCCTCCGGTTGGTCATCGCTGACCACGCCTTGGGGCTTCCCGTGTTGCATACGCTTTCCTTGTGTACATGCTGTCGCCACTACCCCGGCGCAGCGACTGGGCGTATTGCGTCACTCAGTTCGCCCAGCCGTGTCAGCCTTCCCCGATATGGCAGTCGGGTCGGCCTGCGCATTGTCCTTTTCGAGGCTTGCTCGGCGTTCACTCGCGTTACGGCCTGCACACTCGCGCTGTCACCGTATATCGTGACTCGCTATCCGAAGGCTCCAGCCACTTCGTTACCTCCATGACTGCTCCGGTTGCTTCCGGCTGGAGCGGTCGCCGGGTGGGATTTACACCCACAGGAAAGCGCCGCCTTTTCACGGCGCACACCATGAGCAGACGACCACGACGGAACCACACACCGGCCTTCAAGGCGCGAGTGGCGCTTGCCGCCATCAAAGGCGATCGGACGCTGGTTGAGCTTGCTGAGCAGTTCGACGTTCACCCCAATCAGATCACATCGTGGAAGGCGCAGCTTGAGGGCGGGGCCGCCGATGTTTTCGGTCTCGGCAACGGAACGGCGCAGCCGGCTGTTGACGTGAAATCTCTACACGCGAAGATTGGCGAGCTGACGCTGGAGAACGATTTTTTAGAGGGAGCGCTCACCAAGGCGGGATTGCTGAGCGCAAAGCGATGATCGACCGTGAGCACGATCTGCCAATCACAAAGCAGGCGGAAGTCCTGCGCATCAGCCGGGGCAGCGTCTATTACCTGCCCCGTCCGGTGCCCACCGCCGACCTCGCAATCATGCGACGTCTCGACCGGCTGCATCTGGAGTCCCCCTTCGCCGGTTCGCGGATGTTGCGAGGCCTGCTGGCTGCCGAGGGGTGCAAGGTCGGCCGTCGGCATGTCAAAACGCTGATACGGCGGATGGGGATCGAGGCTCTTTATCGCCGTCCGCGCACCACGAAGCCCGCGCCCGGCCACAAGATCTACCCGTATCTGCTGCGCGGGATGGCAATCACGCGGCCGAACCAGGTGTGGGCGATGGACATCACCTACATCCCGATGGCGCGTGGCTTCGTCTATCTCGCCGTGGCGCTCGATTGGTTCAGCCGCCGAGTTCTGTCGTGGCGCGTATCGATCACCATGGAGGCGGCGTTCTGCGTCGAAACGCTGGAGGATGCTTTGGCTCGTCACGGCAAGCCGGACATCTTCAACACCGATCAGGGCAGCCAGTTCACCGGCTCGGCCTTCACCGGCGTGCTGATCGAGAACGGGATCGCCATCAGCATGGACGGCAAGGGCGCCTGGCGGGACAACGTGTTCGTCGAGCGGCTATGGCGCAGCGTCAAATATGAGGAGGTGTATCTACGGGCCTACGACAGCGTCAGCGATGCCCGCGCTTCCATCGGCCGCTACCTCGACTTCTACAATGGCCGCCGGCCGCATTCGAGCCTTGACGGAACCACACCCGATCAAGCCTACTTCACCCCGCTGCCAATCCGCATGGCAGCCTAACCCCGGCAGACGCTCCACTTATCGATGCGGAAAATCTGTTCAGATAACCGGG
>DATCOJ010000182.1:0-6224 GCA_036564785.1 Rhizomicrobium sp.
CTTCATAGATGGCGTCGGCGAATTGCAGGCCGCGATCCTCGATGTGAACGCCCGCCTGTCCATGCGGCAGATAGCGGCCGTTGACGTAAGCCACGCGCCCCACCGGCATGCGCTCAGGCCAGCCATGAAAGGTGGAAGACACGAAGGCCTCTTGCTCAGGATGGATGAAAATGTTGCGAACTCAAGACCTGCTACGCATTGAAGGCGGCCTGCTCGCGCGCGCCGCCGCCCGGTCCGACGCCCAGCGACTTCAGCTTGCGGTGAAGGGCCGAGCGCTCCATGCCGATGAAGGCAGCGGTGCGCGAGATGTTGCCGCCGAAGCGGTTGATCTGCGCCAGCAGGTATTCGCGCTCGAAGATCTCGCGGGCCTCCCGCAGCGGCAGCGAGATCACCAGATCGCCCTTGCCGCCATTGTTCCACGGCGCATCGGCGCCAAGTTCGGCCGGCAGCAGATCGGCGGAGATCGCCTGCGCGGCATCGTCAGTCGCCAGGATCAGCAGCCGCTCCACGATGTTGCGCAGCTGGCGCACATTGCCCGGCCAATCATGGGCCTGCAGCACCGCCATGGCATCCTCGCCGATCTCACGGATCGGCAGCCCGGATGCCGCCGACAGTCGCTTCATCAGATGGGCCACGAGCGGCGGAATGTCCTCGCGCCGCTCAGAGAGCGACGGCACCCGCACCGGCACCACGTTCAGGCGGTGGTACAAATCCTCGCGGAACCGTCCCGCGACGATCTCGGCGCGGAGATCATGCGTAGTGGAAGAGATTACCCGCGCGTCCACCTGCACCCGCGCCGAACCACCGACTCGCGTGAAGGTTTGCTCCACCAGCACGCGAAGGATCTTGCCTTGCGTTTCCAGTGGCATGTCGGAGGCTTCGTCGAGATACAGAGTGCCGTTATGGGCGAGTTCGAACAGGCCGATCTTGCGCGGACCGTCGCTCGTCTCCTCGCCGAACAGCTCGGCCTCGATCCTGTCGGGCGCCATGGTGGCGCAGTTGATGGCGACGAAGGCGTTACCGGCGCGGCGCGAACGCGCGTGCACCAGCCGCGCCACCACCTCCTTGCCGGCGCCGGACGGCCCGGTGATCAGAACTCGGCTGTTGGTTGGCGCGATCTTGTCCACCAGCTGGCGCAATTGGGAAATCGCCGAGGAACTGCCGACCAGTTCCACCTCGTCGCCGGCCCGCAGTTTCAATTCCTGGACCTCTCGCCTGAGCCGCGCCGCCTCCAGCGCGCGGCCCACCACATGGATCAGCCGGTCGGCCTTGAACGGCTTTTCGATGAAGTCGTAAGCGCCCTTCTTGATCGAAGCGACGGCGGTCTCGATCGTGCCGTGCCCGCTGATCATCACGACGGGCAGTTCGGGATATTCCCGCTTGACGATGTCCAGCACCTGGATGCCGTCCATGCGGCTGCCCTGCAGCCAGATATCCAGCACCACCAGATGCGGCCTGCGCGCCCGCACTGCCGCGCAGGCGCCCTCGCCGTCCGCCGCGACCCGGGTCTCGAAACCCTCGTCGCGCAGGATGCCCGCGATCAGGTCCCGAATGTCCTCTTCGTCATCGACGATGAGGATCTCAGGCGCTGCCAGCAATCCGTTCTTGCTCATCCCCTACACCATCCTTCTCGACTTCACGCACACTCTTTTGATGCGCCGGAAAAACGAGGCGCACTTCCGCGCCGCGCTCGTCCCCGGCAACATCGGACAGCGAAATCTCGCCGCCGTGATCCTCGACAATCTTGCGCACGATCGCGAGACCGAGCCCGGTGCCCTTGGCCCGCGTCGTCACATAGGGCTCGGTGAGCCGGTGACGCTGATCGTGCGGCAGGCCGATGCCGTTATCGCAGATGCGAAACACCACCTGCTCGCCACCGGCCTCGAGTTCTATCTCGATTCTTCCGGGCCTGTCGTCACCTTCCGTCTCGCGCGCGCCGATTGCCTCGGCCGCGTTCTTGAGCACGTTGGTCAGCGCCTGGGTGACGAGCCGGCCATCGCATTCCAGCCGGACGATCGCTTCCGGCGCCTTGACGACAAATGCGATGGAGGGATGCGCCACGCGCTGCAGGAACACTGCCTGGTGGACAAGCTCCTGCGCGTTCTCCCGCTTCATCACCGGCATCGGCATGCGGGCGAAGGAGGAGAATTCGTCCACCATGCGGCCGATATCGCCGACCTGCCGGATGATCGTATCCGTGCATTGCTCGAACACTTCGCGGTCGGTCTGCACCTCGCGGCTGTATTTCCGCTTGAGGCGCTCGGCGGAGAGCTGGATGGGCGTCAGCGGATTCTTGATCTCGTGGGCGATGCGGCGCGCGACATCCGCCCAGGCGGCGGTGCGCTGCGCGGAGACGAGATCGGTGATGTCGTCGAAGGTCACGATGTAGCCGGTCTCCGCCGGCCCCGGTTCGCTGGCGACCTGCACGCTGAGCGCACGCACCTTGCTGGCGCGCTTCACGGTCGCTTCGCCGCTCGCCCGCCCCACCGGCTCCTGGATGGCGCGGCGAATGAGGCCCGACAGTTCGGGCACGGCTTCCGCATAGTGCCGGCCTTCGAGTTCCTCCGGCGTCGCGTTGAGCAGCCGTGCCGCGGCGCGGTTGACGATGGTGATGCGGCCATCGCCGTCGAGGCCAATGACGCCCGCGCTGACGCCGGCCAGCACCGCTTCCGTGAAGCGGCGGCGGGCATCGATCTGGTGGCTCGCCTCGATCAACTCGCTGCGCTGGGCGTCGAGCTGCGAGGTCATGCGGTTGAAGGCACGGCCGAGCACGCCGATCTCGTCATCGTCCCGGTCAAGCGCCACCTGCGCCTTGAGGTCGCCTTCGGTTACCCGTTCCGCGGCACCGATCAGACGGGAGATGGGCCGCACCAGCCGGTTCGCCGCCCACAGTCCAAGCCAGATGGCGGCGAGCAGGATGAGGAGCGAGATCACGCCGTAAAGCGCGGCGAAAACGAGTTGGACTTCCACGCGGTTGGCATCGAGGCGCTTGTATTCCGAGACGGCATCGACCGTGTGCTGGTAGTAGCCCAGCACTTTGGGATCGACCGTGCGCACCACGAGGAGGTAGGCGTCATTCAGCGCCTGCATGTGGATCAATGCGCGCACCACGCCGACATTGGAGTTGGCATCGATCACAATCGTGCCGTGCGCAGCCTGTGCGATGTCGCTCGAGGATGGTGGCTTCAGGTCCGGCAGAAAGCGCTGTTTGGTGCTGCCGATGATGTGACCCTTCGAATCGAGGATATAGGACGCCTGCAGCCCCCGATCCCTGGTCATGATCGCGAGCTTGGTGAACAGGAGATCGGCGCGCACCTGGCCCTGTTCGAACAGCTCCGGATCATGCTCGATGCCGTTGGCGATCTCGTAAGCGTCGGAGACGATGGAGTGCTCGTGCTCCTGCACGTAGCGCTGCGCCACGTTGGTCGCATTGTTGAGCGCGCTCTTGACCCGCGGCGAGAACCATTGCTCGACGCCCAGATTGACGGTCACGATCGCGAAGACCGCAACCAGGATCGCTGGCACGACTGCGATCACGCCGAACAGCCCGACCAACCGCCCATGCAGCCGGGCGGCCGCCATGCCGGAGCGGCGCTCCGCCCACAGCCGTGCCAAGCGCCAGGCGATGAGTGCGCCCAGCGCCAGCACCAGGATGAAATTGACCAGCACCAACCCGTAAAGCCCAACGGGGCTGAAGCGATAGGGAACGAGCCCCACGACCATGGCGTACGTGAGCGATCCGAACACGAGCGCCAGGATTCCGACCCCGAGCGCCATCAGCGACGGGCGGGAGATTCTCCATCCCAGGCCGAAGGCTCCCGTTGGGGGGGCGACTTCAAGCGCGTTCGCGGTCGCCATAGCGCCCCGTCTGTGGCCGCTAAGTCTCAGCGGCGGTTGAAGATTAGACGGCGCAGTGTACCCATGTAACAGGTTGTTGCAAGAATGCCGCGTTGCGAAACCGCATCACAGTTAAGGCATGGCCGCAGGGCGCCGGCCCCCGGTTGGGCGGCGTTTCCCCCGCGCGAGGCTGATCGGACTGCTTTATTTGCCCAGTTCGGACCAGGGCACCGTGATGGTTCGAGCGTCTTGCCCTGAGATCGTCACCGTCTTGGTTTTTGGGCTGGAGATCGCGTTGACGATGTAGCGGGCGCCCTTCTGCTCAACATTGCGCACGACCTTGTTGTGTTGGTCGTAGGTGACCAGCGCCATGGACCAGCGGTTGTCCTTGTAGCTGAACACCCAGGTCGTCATCCCCTCGTAGCGGATGATCGGGCAATTCTTGGCCAGCGCCGTGAAATTTGGGCCGTTGGCGCAGGTCACGTTGAGGCCTTCCGGAACCGGCGGCGGACTGGTGCGCGGCACATAAGCGATTGTCGGCATATCCGCTCCGGCATGAGCCAAGGCTGGGAGACCCAACACCACGGAAGCAAAGACAACTCTTGCTGCAATATTGCGAAGCTTCATGAAATCCCCCCTCGAGGTCGCCGCCTGATCGGACATTAGTCCTGAACAGTCTATATCAAACACCCGGACTATGGCAAAGCCGGAAAGCGCAAGCCTTCGTCAAGGCCGGACAGAGAGACCCAGTTCCCGAATCTTCTTGCGCAGCGTATTCCGGTTCAGGCCCAGCAATTGCGCTGCACGAATCTGATTGCCAGCCGTGGCGGCGAGGCAAAGCGAGAGGAGCGGCCGCTCGACCTCCTCGAGCACCCGGCCGTACATGCCCGGCGGTGGCAGTGCGGCTCCGAATCCCGCCATGTAGTCGCCAAGATGCTTCTCGACCGCCGAGCGGAGCGAATCTGCGCTATCCGAGCCTTGTTCGCAAAGTTCGGCGGACACGGCTTCCGCCGAAATCATCTCGCCCGCCTCCAGCACGACCAGCCGCCGCACAACGTTTTCCAGCTCACGCACATTTCCCGGCCAACGATAGCCCGACAGCACTTCGAGTGCGGCTGGCTCCAAGTTCTTCCGGGGCAGGCCTTCATCCTCAGCTTTGCGGAGGAAATGCCGCGCCAGATCTTGAACATCCTCTCTTCGCTCGCGCAACGGCGGCAGGCGCAAAGGCACGACGCTCAGCCGGTAGAACAGATCCTCCCGGAACAAGCCTTGCTGCATCAGGCGTCGCGGTTCCCGATTGCTGGCCGCAATGATTCGCACATTGGTCTTCTGCGCCGTCCGTCCTCCGACGCTCGAATACTCGCCTTCCTGCAGCACGCGTAGCAGTCGCGTCTGCGCCTCCATCGGCATGTCGCCGATCTCGTCCAGAAACAGGGTGCCGCTTTCGGCCCGCTCGAAACGGCCGACGCCGCGACTCACGGCGCCGGTGAAAGCGCCGCGCTCGTGCCCGAACAACTCGCTTTCAACCAGATCCTTGGGAAGGGCCGCCATATTGACGGCGACAAACGGGCCGTTGCGCCGCTTGCCGTAGTCATGCAGCGCGCGGGCAACAAGCTCTTTTCCCGTGCCGGATTCGCCCACGATCATGACGGTCAGATCGGTCTGGGTCAGCCGCGCGATGGACCGATAGATCTCCTGCATCGCCGGCGAACGGCCGACCAGCGGCAGGCGTTCGTCGCTGGCCGGAGAATTCGCCCTCCTGCTGTGCCGCGTCGCCAGCGCGCGCTGTGCCAGCGCCGTCAGCTGCTTCAGGTCGAATGGCTTCGGAAGATAGTCGAACGCGCCGCATTCGGCCGCCCCAATGGCTGTGAGGATCGTGTTCTGCGCGCTCATCACGACGATGGGCAGTTCGGGCCTGAACCGCTTGATGCGCGGAATGACGTCGAAGCCGCTTTCGTCGGGCAATACGACGTCGGTGATTACGAGATCGCCCTCACCCGCCGCCACCCATTGCCAAAGCCCTGCCGCAGTTGCCGTGGTTCGCACTTCATAGCCGCTGCGGGCGAGAGCCTGGCTCAGCACGGTGCGGATGGCGCCGTCGTCGTCGGCAATCAGGATTGTCTCTCCGCTCATGGCGTGTTCGCCCTTGGCAGCAAGGTCCGGAACAACGTGCAGCCCGGTCGCGATTCGCATTCGACGATGCCGCCGTGCTCTTCGACGATCTTGGCAACCAGCGCCAGCCCGAGGCCGGAACCGCGCAATTTGGTGGTGACGAAGGGCTCGAAAATGTGCGGCGCCAACTCCGCCGGAACGCCTGGTCCGTCGTCCCCTACCGTTATTTCGAGCGGCAGGCTCAGCCGCTCGCCACCGGTGGTCATGTATAGGCC
>DATCOJ010000183.1:0-3397 GCA_036564785.1 Rhizomicrobium sp.
CTGCGGTGCAGGCGTCCAGACCACATCCGAGCACGTCGCCGCTCTCCGCATCGTGAACGCCGGGAGATACCGCACCTGCCAAGCTGCAGCGCCACCTCAGGCGACAGCCGCATGAGACTGTCTTCGTTCGCCGCTGTTGGACTTGCGTTCTTCATCGCGACGGCCGCGGCACGGGCAGATTGCACGACTGAAACGCTGCCCTTCGCCGGCGTGACGCGCAGCTACAGCTTGTGCGTCCCGGCCGAGGCAAAGCCGGACATGCCAGTCCTGCTGCTGCTTCATGGCTCATACGGTACTGGCGCGCGCATAGCCTTGCTCTGGCAGGATTTTGCGGCGCGCCGGGGAATCATTCTCGTGGCGCCCGACGCCCTCCACTCCGACGCGTGGCGCCTGAAAGACGATAGCCCGGATTTTCTGCACGCCGTGGTGAACGAGGTGCAGACTCGCTATTCCGCGGATCGGCGGCGCCTGTATCTCTTCGGGCAATCCGGCGGCGCGGTTTATGGGCTCACCTTGGCCATGCTGGAGTCGGACTATTTCGCCGCCATTGCCATTCACGCAGGCGCCTGGAGATCGCCCGCCGAGTTCAAGGCCATCGCGTTGGCGCGGCGAAGGATTCCCCTGAAAATCATTGTCGGCGACAAGGACGAGTATTTCTCGGCGACGGCCGTGCATGGGACGAAGGCAGCTCTCAGCGCTGCGGGATTTCCGATCGAGGTGGAGATCGTGCCGGGACAGCATCACGGCTTCATCCCGGAAATCGCGGCCGCCACGGAGGAAAGTGCCTGGCGTTTCCTCGCGCCGGTCACGCTGACAGCGAATCCGATGTTCCTCGAATATGGCGATTGACGCGTTCGAAGGCGCTAGGGCGCCGGCGTCCACAGCACGTCGCCGGTCGCGCGCGCGGCAGTGGTCAATATTACAATCCGGTCGTATTCTTGGCAAACACGCCTATGCTCGGCGCAAGGCCGTATGTAGAGTCGACAGGAGGACATTCGGCATGTGCAGAGTTTGCAAGCGGATATTCGCAATTGGCATCATCGCGCTGTTGGGAACGTTTGCCACGTTGGTTGGTGCGCAGGCAAACAAGGAGCGTGTTCTATTCAATTTTCGGAATGGTGACGGCAACAGCACTTACCCCTCACAACTGACGCTCGACAAGGCCGGTAATCTTTACGGCACCACTGCGTACGGCGGCGATTTTTGTTGCGGTTGTTATTCCGGCTGCGGCACCGTTTTCAAGCTGGCGCCGGATGGGTCAATGAACGTCCTCTATTATTTTGAGTGTGACTACTATGGCGGAAGCGGCTGTTACCCGTATGGAGGGGTGGTCCAAGATCCTGCGACGGGATACCTCTACGGCACCACGGCCGGCGGCGGGGCTGTGTACAGGGGTACAGTGTTCCGGCTCGCACCTGATGGTACCGAGCACGTGATGCACCTCTTTGAGGGAAGCGATGGGGCGGATCCCGAGACACGCCTGCTTCGGGACGGCAACGGCGGCTTGTTTGGTACCACGTATAGTGGCGGTGACTACTATTACTATGGGACGGTTTTCAAGATCATGCAGGACGGTAGCGGCTTTGCGGTATTGCATTCGTTCGATGGCGCGGACGGGGATGAGCCCCGAGCGCACCTCAAGAATGACGACGCGGGAAATCTCTATGGTGTCACAACGCTCGGCGGCACCCATGACTATGGAACTGTGTACGAAGTGATGTCTGATGGAACCGAAATGGTGCTCTATTCCTTCAGCGGCGGTGCCGACGGCACTTATCCAATAGGAGGTTTGGCGGAGGATGATTTCGGCAATCTGTATGGGACCACCTATTACGGCGGAAGCACAAACTGCACGAGTGGATGCGGTGTGATCTTTCGCCTGAGCCCGAACGGAAACTTCAAAGTCCTATATGCCTTCAAGGGAGGCCACGACGGTGCAACACCGTCTGCGGGCCTGCTAAAGGGAAGAGATGGGGTCTTTTACGGAACGACCTACGAGGGCGGCAATGGCAATGGGACGGTTTTCGCGATTGCGCCAGATGGATACAAGACTAACATCTATCGATTCCTCGGTAGCCCCGACGGCGCGCATCCGAGTTCAAGGTTGGTCGAAGACCGGCATCGCTACCTATATGGCACGACCGATCAGGGCGGCACCTACGGAGAGGGCACCATCTTTGCAGTAAGGGAGTGAGTGAGTCCCCAATCGGTTCCTTTGAACTCGCCGAGATGATTGCTACGGCGCCGGCGTCCACAGCACGTCGTCGATGGTGCGGGCGCCGGTGGCGAGCATCACCAGGCGGTCGAAGCCGAGCGCCACGCCGGAAGCCGGCGGCATCTGCGAAAGCGCGGCCAGGAAGTCCTCGTCGAGCGGATAGCGCTCGCCATAGACGCGCTCCTTCTCGTTCATCTCCGCTTCGAAACGCTTGCGCTGTTCCACAGGATCGGTGAGCTCGCCGAAGCCGTTGGCCAGTTCGACGCCTGAGACATAGAGCTCGAAGCGCTCGGCCACGCGGGGATCATGCGCCGTCGCGCGCGCCAGCGCCGCCTCGCAGCGGGGATATTCGTAAAGCACGGTCGGCGCGCCGATGCCGAGTTGGGGTTCGACGCGCGCCACCAGAATCTTGCTGAAAAGGTCCGCCCAGTTGTCGTTGTCGGCGATCTCGAAGTCGGTCCGCGTCGCCGCGTCCGCCAAAGCATCGCGATTTCCCTCGCCGCTGACGGACAGCGTGGACAGCAGATCGATTTTGGCATGGGCTGCGAACGCCTCCGCGACGGTCAGGCGCTCAGCGCCCGCGCGCGGATCGCAGGCGCGGCCCCTGAAGGAAAAGCTCTGCCGCTCGGTCACGTGCGCCGCAAGACGCAAGATGTCCAGGCAATCCTCGACTACGGCGGAGTAAGGCTCATGCGCGCGATACCATTCGAGCATGGTGAATTCGGGCGCGTGCAGGGCGCCGCGCTCGCGATTGCGGAACACCCGCGCGAAATCGAAGATTTTCGTCTCGCCCGCCGCCAGCAGCTTCTTGGCTGCGAATTCCGGCGAGGTGTGCAGATAGACGCGGCGGCCCTCGCCCGCGGTGGTGCGCAATTCCGTCTCGAAGGCGTGCAGATGCGCCTCGTTGCCGGGGGAGACCACCAGCGCGCCGCATTCGACTTCCGTGAATCCCTTCTGCTCGAAACGGCGACTGAGCGCGTTCTTCAGCCGGCTGCGCTCGAGCAGCAGCGGCCGCCGGTCGGCGTGCCTGTCTTTCGACCACCAATTGCCTGTCATTCCGCTTCCCCCCTTGTGGCCGCCTTCGCTGAAGCTTCGGCGTGCCAAGTGAGTTTCACTTGCCGCGGCGAAGCCGTTAGGCGAAGCTGGGGGGAAGCTGGCTGGCAAGCGGCGCGTGAGCGTCGC
>DATCOJ010000184.1:0-1584 GCA_036564785.1 Rhizomicrobium sp.
CATATGCACATGCGGGTGATGGGTGAGCGCCGAGCCCCAGCTATGCAGCACGGCGGTGAGGCCGATGCGGGCGCCGAGGTGCTTGGGATCGGCGGCGATGGTGATGAGCGTCTCGGCCGCCGCCTTGAACAGGAGGTCGTAGATGACGGCCTTGTTCTGGTAGGCGATGTCGCTGATCTGGGCCGGCAGTGTGAACACGACGTGATAGTACGGCACCGGCAGCAGGTCGGCCTCGCGCTCGGCCAGCCATTGCTTTGCCGCCGCACCCTGGCACTTCGGGCAATGCCGATTGCGGCAGGAATTGTAGGCGATGCGGGTGTGGGCGCAATCCTCGCATCGCTCGACATGGCCGCCGAGGGCGGCCGTGCGGCAACTCTCGATGGCAGACATGACCTTGAACTGACCGAGGCTCGCATGGCCGGCGTTGGCTCTGCGCCATGCGGGTCCACGGCTGCGGAAGATATCCGCGACCTCCAGAACTGGACGCGACACCAGAGCCGCGCTTTACGTGGGCGGCGCGGCCATCTTGTTCTTCCTGATCAGCCGATCGAGCGGGCTCATGACCTGGCCGATCGTCCTGGTGGCCACCTGGGTGTAGAGCGCCGTGGTGTCGAGCTTGGCGTGCCCGAGCAGAACCTGGATTACCCGGATGTCGATGTTCTGTTCCAGAAGATGGGTGGCGAAGCTGTGCCGCAGCGTATGCAGCGATACCGGCTTCTCAAGCTCAGCCATCTGGGCTGCGGCGTGGCAGGCGCGATTGAGCTGGCGTGTCGTGAGCGGTTGCACGGGATCGCGACCCGGAAACAGCCAGCCCTCTGGCTGCCCCACGCGCCACCAGTCGCGCAACAGTTCGAGCAGTTGTGGCGACAGCATCACGTAGCGATCCTTGCGACCCTTGCCCTGCTCGACGCGGATCACCATGCGCTTGCTGTCGATGTCCGTAGGCTTGAGCGACGTCACCTCGGACGCGCGCAAGCCAGCGCCATAAGCCACGCTGAACGCCGCCTTGTACTTGAGCCCCGGCGCCGCCGCCAGGAAACGCGAGACCTCCTCCGGGCTCAAAACGACGGGAAGCTTGTGGGGCTGGCGGACGAACGGCAGATGGCTCGCGATATCGGTCCGGCCGAGCGTTACACGGAAGAAAAACCGCAGCCCGGAAACGGTGTTGTTCATGCTGGCCGCAGAGATGCCACCTGAGGAGAGACGAAGCTGAAAGCGACGCACATCCTCGTTGCTGGCCGTGTCAGGCGAGCGGCCGAGAAACACAGCCAGGCTCCTGACGCTGCGGATATAGTCGTGGTGGGTCTTCGGCCCAAAATTGCGGATCGTCATGTCTTCGATCATGCGCCGGCGTAACGGGTTCATCGTCTCGTTGGTCACGGGATGCTCCTGTCTTGAGTGAGGTTGAAAACCCCTCAATCCTCAAGAAAGGACGCTCACATCCCAATACCCTGTTGGCCGGGCCGCCCGCCGCAGCAAACTATCGCGAGAGCGATTTAGTCCATTGGCACATTTCGGACATGCCGCCGCAGTCGCCACATGTCTGCTATCAGGGGGATTCTGTTGCAAAACTCTCGTTGAGAC
>DATCOJ010000185.1:0-22118 GCA_036564785.1 Rhizomicrobium sp.
ACTTCGCTCCGGCAACCCGGCCATGACGATGTCTGTTTATAAATACAAACGGGTCGTGAGCGGCAATCCGCTAGTCCTTCCAGCCTTCCGGCGGCCAATAGCGCCTGGCGGGATCCTGCGGGCTCATCAGACCGACGGCAATGCCGTTGGGATCCTCGACGATGGCGTAGCGCGCGCCCCAGAATGCGTCCCAAGGCTTCTGCAGGCCCTTGTGCCCGGCTTGCGTAAGCGTCAGATACATCTCGTCCACCGCCTCGCGCGTCTCCACATGAAAACCGACGACAATGCGGCCGCCGAGATCGCCCGCACTGCGCCAGCCCTCGTTCCACACCCGCGCAAAAGCGTCGGAATCGAGATCCAAATCCGTGTCGCCGCCCGTTCCGCAATTCACGTGGAACGGCTCGCCGGATTCGCCCAGCGGCGGGTCGGGGATTTCGATCCCCAACAGGCGATAGAACGCGATCGTCGCGCGCATGTCCGCGCTGACGATGTTGATTTGATCCAGGACAGGTCGGGCCATGGCTCTCCTCGCGATCAAAATCCCGGTGGCGTCTTTTCGAAATGCGGATCGGTCAATTCATAGGCCGCCGCGACCGCCAGCACGCCGGCATCGTCGAACATGCGGCCGACGATCTGCAGGCCGACCGGCAATCCATCGCCGGTGAAACCGCAGGGGATGCTGGCGGCCGGCTGCTGCGTCAAGTTGAAGGGGAAGCGGTCCATTGTCCCGCCCAGCTCCTAACAGATCATGTATCGACCGCCGGGTTGGCGCTTGCATCGTTCGTGAGATTCCTCGATCTGAACCGCGACCGGCTTGGAGAGTTCCGCCACAAGGCCGACGAACAGGCCCGTCAGCAGAAGGTCTCCGGCCGCGCGCGAGAATGCGGCGCCCGAGCCGTCCTGAGCCTCGGCTGTGCCGGCAATACGCAGTGTGGATTCACCCGGGGCTCCCAACGGCAGGATCATCGCCTGCGCATAGGCACTACCCTTGCGGTCGGTAACGAGATTCATCTGGCAGCCGATATATGGGCCGCACTCCGCCTCGTTGCGAAGATAGTATTCTACATAAACGTACGACGTGGGCGTTCGTCCGCTCATGTAGCGAACCATGTTCGTGTCCGTGCCGCCTCCCGCGCTGAAGCCATAGCCGTCGATCCCCCAGATGACCGCGTTGTGACTCATGTAGCTCGGCAGCGAGTCCCCGCCTTGGTTCACGAAGATACCCCCTCGGGGATAGGTTTCGTCGTTGACGCTGAACAGCGAAACCCGGGTGATCTCGCGCACCGGCAGAAACGCATTGCCGTGCAGGTAGAAAACGCCCGACCCATAGACGATATGACGCGGATTGCCATGGGGCTCGACCCAGTCGAATCCTGGAAGCGGCGGATCGCTCTTGTAGCGCGTAGGATATTCGATGAATTTGTGCTGGACCATTGTCCAGGTCGCGGCGAGCGGAACGCCGACGGGGCCTGTGATCATCTTCTTGAAACCCGGAACGTAAACCGAGACGGCGTCTTGCGCCATTGCACCGAAGGCGGACGCGCAGAGAATTCCAGTGGTCAGAACGAGCATCCTGTGAGTCAGCATCCTCGGCTCCCGATTGCATCGAATTCGAGCATCGCACCTCGCATTACGGAGGGCAACTCGCCGCGGCGAAGGCATTGCGAGACGACCGCCTAAAATCCCGGTGGCGTCTTTTCGAAATGCGGATCGGTCAATTCATAGGCCGCCGCGACCGCCAGCACGCCGGCATCGTCGAACATGCGGCCCACGATCTGCAATCCGACCGGCAATCCATCGCCGGTGAAACCGCAGGGGATGCTGGCGGCGGGCTGCTGGGTGAGATTGAAGGGAAAGCTGAACGGCGTCCATTGCATCCAGGCTTTGCCGTCGTCGCCCAGCGGCGAGATCTGCCCGGTATCGAAGGCGGCCGTGGCGACCGACGGCGTCAGCAGGAAATCGTAGCGCTCCATGAATTGGCGCATGGCGCTGCCGTAAGCACCGCGCGCGGCATTGGCCGAGAGATACGCCTTGAGCGGGATCGCCCTGCCCTCCTCCGCCATCTGGCGCAGGCCGGGATCGAGTTGCGCCTTCTTCTCTTCCGGCAGATCGCCGAGCAGGAAGCCGGCGCCGGCCCACCACAGCGTGCGGAAGATTTCGCTTGGGTCGCCGCCCGGCGGATCGATCTGCTCGACATGCGCGCCCATAGTCTCGAAACGCTTCGCCGCCGCTGCAACCAGCGCCTCCACTTCGGGCATCACCTTCTTCACGTAGCCGAGGCGCGGGCTGAGCGCGATCTTCCTGCCGCGCATGGGCACGTCGATCTCCGCGGCATAGTCGGTCGGCTCATAAGGCAGCGCGTGCCAGTCGCGCGCATCGGGCTTGGCGATGACGTTCAGCAGCATGGCGCAATCGAGCACGCTGCGGCTCATCGGGCCGACATGGGCGACGGTGCCGAAGGGCGACAGCGGCCAGGCCGGCACACGGCCGAAGCTGGGCTTCAGGCCGAACACGCCGGAGAAGCTGGCCGGAATGCGGATGGAACCGCCGCCGTCGGTGCCCAGCGCCAACGGACAGAACCGCGCCGCCAGCGCGGCACTCGAGCCGCCGGAAGAACCGCCGGGAGTCTTGGCCTTGTTCCACGGATTGCGGGTGACGCCGGTAAGCGGTGAATCCGTCGAGCCCTTCCAGCCGAATTCCGGCGTGGTGGTCTTGCCGATCAGCACCGCGCCCGCTTCGCGCAGCCGCGCCACCGTCGGCGCATCGTCCGTCCACGGACCTTTCGGGTCGACGGTGAGCGAGCCGCGCCGCGTCGGCCAGCCCTTGGTCAGCAGCAGGTCCTTGATGGCGACGGGCACGCCGTCCAGCGGCGAGAGTGGATGGCCCTCCAGCCAGCGTTGCTCCGACTCTTCCGCCTGCTTGCGTGAAGTCTCTGCATCGACCAGGCAGAAGGCGTTAATCTCCGCATCCAGCGCCTCGATGCGGGCCAGACACGCTTCGGTCACCTCCACCGGCGACAGCTCGCGCGCGGCGAAGGCGGTGGAGAGCTCGGCGGCGGTCAGTTCGTGGGGGTGTTTGGTCATTGTTGCTTCAAAACTCTGCTGTCATCCCCGGCCGAGCGAGCGCAGCGAAGCGAGGGGAAGGGGACCCAGGTGTTCGCGATCGCACACTCTCGCGAAAAATGATCTCGAATTCGAGCGAAATATCACAAAGCGCGGCAACCCAAACACCTGGGTCCCCTTCCCTCGGCGCGCCAGGGCGCGCCTCGCCGGGGATGACAACCAGTTAGTTCACCTTCGTCAGCGAGGCCTCGCGGCCCTTGTCGATCAGGCGCAAGACGCCATCGTCATTCTCGAACACCGTCACCGATGCATTGTCCGGCGAGAATATCACCACCCGGTCGTCGCCCGAGGCCGCACCCATAGCGACATTGATCGCGATGTAGTGCGAGAAAATCACGGTGTCTTCGCGGATGTTTGCCAGCGCGCCGATCACGCTCTCGCGCCACTGCGCCAGCGCCGGCGTCGCGCCCCGCCAGGAGCCGGCCATGAATTCGCGCAGCCAGGTGACGCGCTCCTGCAGATTGTCCGTCGGCGAGGGAATTTCCGACACGGCTTCCTCGATCATCGGCCGGCAATCCCACAGCTTCGCAAGCGGCGCCGCTGTTTCCTGCGCGCGCCGGAGCGGGCTCGACAGGATCGGCAGCGGTCCCCGTGCAGCGAGCTCCTTCGCGACGGCTTCCGCCTGCTCGCGGCCAACGGCATCGAGTCCCGGATCGGCGGATTCCCCGAATCCCGCTGCCGCGCGCCCATGCCGGACCATGTAGATGCGCACACTCATGCGTTCAGACACTCCCATGTCGCCATGGCGAGGCCGAAACCGCGCAGGTCGCCTGTCGTGGTGCCGCGCATGACGTTCATCACGTAGGAGAGCGACATCCGGGCGTCCATGTCGATGATGGCGATGGAACCGCCATAGCCGCCCCAGAACATCGTGCTGGCGTTGGGCAGCGGCACCAATCCGCCCGCCAGTCCGAAGCCCAGGCCGAAGCGTGCTGGAACCCCCATCGCCAGGTCGGTCCCTTCGGCTTGCACCTCCAGCGCCTTGCGGCAGCCGGCTTCCGAGAGGAAGCGTTTACCCTTTGCCACGCCGCCATTGGCGAGGATGGCGTGAATCTCCGCCACCGAGCGCGCGTTGCCCGTTCCGCCCGCCGCCGGGATTTCAGCGCCGCGCCAGGCGCGCGTTTTGGTCTCGGCGACATCGATGCCGGGATTGGTCGCCATGTTGCGCTGGATTTCGCTCTGCCCCATGGCGGCCCCCACGGCTTCGCCGGGCGGCGGCGGGATGAGCTCGGCGACGCGGTCGTCTTCCGACGCTGGCAAGCCGATCCAGAAATCGGCGCCGAGCGGTTCGGCCACCTCCTCGCGGAAAACCCGGCCGATGGATTTGCCGGTGACGCGGCGGATCACCTCGCCAACGAGATAGCCCTGCGTCAGCGCGTGGTACCCCGGCGCGGTGCCCGGCTCCCAGAACGGCGCCTGGGCGGCGAGCAGCGAGGTCATCTTCTCCCAATCGTAAAGATCGGATTTGGAGATTTTCTCCTTCCAGCCGGACAGCCCGGCCGAATGGCTCATCAACTGCGCGACCGTAACACTCGCCTTACCGTTGGCGGCAAATTCCGGCCAGTACTTGGCGACGGGTGCGGCGAAGTCGATCAGACCGCGATCGGCGAGAATGAGCGCGGTCAGCGCCGTCATCGTCTTGGTGGTGGAATAGACGTTGACGATGGTGTCGCGCTCCCAAGGTCTGGTCTTCGCCGCGTCGGCATAGCCACCCCAGAGATCGACGACGGTCTCGCCGCCCGTGGTTACGCAACAGGACGCGCCTATGTCTGCGCCGCTGGCGAAATTGCCGGCGAAGATTTCGCGCACGGGCGCGAAGCGATCGTTGGTGAAGCCGCGAATTTCGGTCACGTGAATCTCATGGGAAGCGAAAGAGGTTGTTGTTAGGCGTCGTGCTCACCTCGCCCGCGCGGCCGAGCATCTCCTCGCGCATCATGCGGTCGAGGGTGGCGTCGTCGTCCGGGGTGTTAGCGAGGAAACGGCGGTCTTGAGAGTCGCGACCCACGACGACGCCGAAGCGCTTGCCCTTGCGGTCCGTCACCACCGTATAGGTCTCGACCGTGGCGCGGCCTTCCGGCTGCTCGATCACCTCGGGATGCGCCATGGCGTCGAGCTCGCGCTGATAGGTCTTGGGATCCTCGCGCTGCCAGCGGCCCTGCTTCGGCGCCGTGGAATAGATGCCGGCGGAGTGCTTGGTCACGTACCAGCCATTGCCCGTGCACAGACCGAAGGCGCCCGGTTGGGCGCGCAGCTTGTCCATCATGGTGACGATGGAATGCATCACGTAATTGTTTCCCGGGCCGCCGAAATAGGGCAGCCCACCGGTCACCGTCAGCCCGCGCGGATCGTCGGTGGCGAGGCCCAATTCCTGGCAACCGATCTCCACCGCGGAGGGAAAACAGGAATAGAGATCGATGAAGGCGAGATCGTCGGCGCGCAGGCCGGCCATGGCGAAGGCGCGGCGGCCGATGGCGCGGATCGCCGGCGAGGAATGGAAGTTCACCCGCTCCGTCAGGTTCCAGATGTCGCTCGCATCCGCGCAGCCATGCAGGAACACCCATTTGGATTCCGGAATGCCGAGCTCGCGCGCTTTCCCCACGCTGGTCATGACGACGGCCGCGGCCATGTCCACCTCGATCACGGCGTTCAGATATTTGGTGTAGGGAAAACCCACGAAGCGGTTCTTCTCCGACGGAGTCGA
This sequence comes from Rhizomicrobium sp., assembly GCA_036564785.1. Classification (GTDB taxonomy): domain Bacteria; phylum Pseudomonadota; class Alphaproteobacteria; order Micropepsales; family Micropepsaceae; genus Rhizomicrobium. The sequence goes on from DATCOJ010000185.1 coordinate 5,824, forward strand.
AATCTCCTCGGGCGTCCGGTAGGTGGGAAACCAGGCGTGCGGATTCTCCAACGCCACCTTCGAGAAGGGCGAGAAGAATTCGCCCAGCCATTTGAGATGCGCCTCCGGCGTGCGACCGCGCTCTCCCCGCAACGCGTTCTCGAACAGCGGATAGGCGTTGACCGGGAAGTGCAGGCCATAGGCGCGCTCGTAAGGCGTGGCGCCGGCGCGCTGCTCGCCGATTTCTTCCGGATCGCTGCCCGGATCGGCGTCTGGGCTTTGCGCCCAGCCGAGATCGATCCCCTGCTTCATGGCGCCGAGCAAGGTGGCGATGTATTCCGCGCCGACCAGCAGTGCCGCCTCGCACTCTCCGTTCGCGATCTCTTCGGCGGTTCGGTTGACCAGCCATTGCGGCGTGTTGCCGCCGGTCGCAGTGTAAAGCGCGCGGCGCGGCGCGAGGTCGAGATGCTTCGCCAGCGAGGCCGGCGGATTGCGGAACATCCGCTTGGGCAGGCGGCCCTGATCGCCCGGCGAATCCGCGGTGAAGCGCACCACGGCGACCGTGTCGATGGCGCGCGCCACTGCGTCGACCGCGCCGCTATCCGACAGCGCCAGCCGCGCCGCCTTGGCCAGCGTCGCGATGGGCGACAGGCTTTCGCCGAGCTTCCCCTCGCGCGCCGTGCGCTGGGTGAACTGTCCGCCTCCGATGAGGATCGGGGTGCGGGGATCGAGGGAATCGGTCAGTGGCTTCTCTCCAGGTTGGCAGTCGCCGCCCGAACGAAATTCGCACGCGGAGCCGCGGAGCCGCGGAGGAGTATCGAGTTGTCAGAAAAACACGCTTCGGCGCGCAAAGCGCGCCAAGTTTCGTCAACAGCCCACATCCAAGACCAGTGCTCGCTCATGCTCCGCGCCTCCGCGGCTCCGCGTGAAAATACTTTTCCAGCCGAACGAGCGCCTCTTCGATCACCGCGCGCTTCTTGCAGAAGGCGAAGCGGACAAGATGGTCCGGCTTGCCGTTCTCGAAGAACACGCTGAGCGGAATGAGCGCCACGCCGGCGTCGCGCACCAGCCGCTCGCAGAAGGCGACGTCCGGCTCATTGGTCAGCGCCGAGATGTCGGCCGTCAGAAAGTAGCTGCCCTCGCAAGGCAAGGTGCGGAAGCCCAGCTGCGTCAGGGCCGCGGCCAGCACATCGCGGTTGGCCTGCAGCGATTTGGTCAAGTCCAGCGTGAAATCGATCTCGTGTTCCAGCGCATAGGCAATGCCGAGCTGCAGCGCCGGCGGCGTGGTGAAGGTGATGAACTGATGCGCCTTGGCGATGACATCGATCAGCGCCGACGGCCCCGTCACCCAGCCCACCTTCCAGCCGGTGAGCGAAAACATCTTCCCGGCGGAACCGACGCGCAGCACCCGCTCGGCCATCCCCGGCAGCGTGATCAGCGGCACATGCTCGCGGCCGTCGAAGATCAGATGCTCGTAGACTTCGTCGCAGATCACGGCGGCGTTCGAGCGCGCGATCACCTGCGCCACGCCCAGCAATTCCTCGCGGGAGAAGGCGCGGCCGATGGGATTGAGCGGCGTGTTGAGCAGCAGCGCCCGCGTCTCCGGCCCGATCGCTGCTTCCAGCGCAGAAGCCTCCAGCCGCCAATCCGGCGGCGACAGTTTCACCGTCTTCACCTTGGCGCTGACCGCCTCGGCGATGGGGCGATAGGAATCGTAGGCCGGCTCGATCAGCACCACCTCGCCGCCCTCGCCCACCAGCGCCATGATCGACGCCGTCAGCGCCTCCGTGCCGCCGGAGGTCACCACCACGTTCCTCTCGGGATCGAAATCGAGGCCGTAGAAGCGCCGGGCATGCGCGGCGATGGCGCGGCGCAACTCGATCCGGCCGCGCATCGGCGGATATTGGTTCGGGCCCTCGATCAGCGCCTTGGCCGCCGCCTCGCGGATGGAAAGCGGCCCGTCTTCGTCCGGAAAGCCCTGGCCGAGATTGACCGCGCCATGCTCGGCCGCCAGCGCCGACATCACCGTGAAGATGGTCGTGGGCAGCTTGGCGAAGACGGGGTTGGGCGCGAGCGGCATGCCTCAGCTTGGCAAACCGCCGCGCCTCATGGCAACCGGCATTGCCGAACAATCGAGCGCGGCTAGTGCCGTCCGGCGATCGCCAGCGCCGTGCCTTTCGGCCCCGTTTGCGCCGCGCCCACCACCGTATAGGTGCCGGAATTGTTCAAGCTCATGGTGTCGCCGTCGCTCGTCACGTAAAGCGACCAGGTGCCGCCGGTGACCAGCGGATATTGCGCGACGAAGACGAACTGCGCGCCGGGGACCATCGGCGACTGCGCGCCGGCCACAATCTGCATCGTGTCGGCACCTTTGACCTTGGCCACGAAGCCGGCGCCGAACAGCTTGGAGCACGCGTCGCCCTCGTTCCCGGTGACGGAGACCTTGTCCGTCACGTTGACGGTGATGAGGTCGCATTCGCCGTCGAGCTGGATTTGCGTGGTTTTGGTTTTCGCCGTGGCCGCGCCGCCCGCGCCGATGAGAATCGCAGCCGCTGCCGCGATGATTGCTACCGATTTCATGATTCCCCTCCTGAAGCCCCGTTCCATCTATCGCAGATGAACTGCCTGCATCTTAGGCAGAAAGCTGAAGCTTTGGGCAGCCGAATCGGCGCCATCGCGTTTTCGGTCCCTAACACGCTGTTTTTCCTTGTGGATAGCCGTCTCGCTCGCTGGCATGCGCCATGCTAACTCGGCTAATGGAAAGCGGGCGGCGAGACTCCCGCCCCAGGAGCGCCGATGAAGAAGATCGAAGCCGTCATCAAGCCCTTCAAGCTCGATGAAGTGAAAGAGGCCCTGCAGGAAATCGGCATCCAGGGCATCACCGTCACCGAAGCCAAGGGCTTCGGCCGCCAGAAGGGCCACACCGAGCTCTATCGCGGCGCCGAATATGTCGTCGATTTTCTGCCCAAGGTGAAGGTCGAGCTGGTGGTGTCGAACGAGCGGCTGGAGGCCGCCGTCGAAGCCATCCAGAAGACCGCGCGCACCGGGCGCATCGGCGACGGCAAGATCTTCATCTTCGACGTCCAGGAAGCCATCCGCATCCGCACCGGTGAAACGGGCGCCGACGCCATCTGATTCAAACCGCCAATCCGCGAAGGGACGACCATGGCCAACGCAAACACCATCCTGAAGACGATCAAGGACAAGGAAATCAAGTTCGTGGATCTGCGCTTCACCGATCCGCGCGGCAAGTGGCAGCACGTCACTTACGATTTGTCGCTGGTGGACGAGGACTTCCTCACCAACGGCACCATGTTCGACGGCTCCTCGATCGCCGGCTGGAAGGCGATCAACGAAAGCGACATGACCCTGCTGCCCGATTGCGACTCGGCCGTGATCGATCCCTTCTTCGCGCAGACCACGCTCGCCATCTTCTGCGACGTGGTCGAGCCGACCACGGGCCAGCGCTACGGCCGCTGCCCGCGCTCCATCGCCAAGGCGGCGGAGAAATACATGGCGTCGGCCGGCGTGGGCGACACCGCCTATTTCGGGCCGGAGGCGGAGTTCTTCATCTTCGACGACGTGCGCTTCGACACCGGCATGAACAAGGGCTTCTACTACATCGACTCCGCCGAAGGCGCCTACAACACCGGCAAGGAATATGAAGGCGGCAATCTCGGCCACCGCCCGGCGGTGAAGGGCGGCTATTTTCCCGTGCCGCCGGTCGATTCCGCGCAGGACATGCGCAGCGAGATGCTGGCCGTGATGGGCGAGATGGGCATCCAGCCGGAGAAGCATCACCACGAAGTGGCGACCGCGCAGCACGAGCTCGGCTTCAAGTTCAACACGCTGACCAAGTGCGGCGACAACATGCAGATCTATAAGTACGTCATCCATCAGGTCGCCGCGGCCTATGGCAAGTCTGCGACCTTCATGCCGAAGCCCGTCTATGGCGACAACGGCTCGGGCATGCACGTGCATCAGTCGATCTGGAAAGGCGGCAAGCCGCTGTTCGCGGGCTCCGGCTACGCCGATCTGTCGGACACCTGCCTCTACTACATCGGCGGCATCATCAAGCACGCCAAGGCGCTCAACGCCTTCACCAATCCGCTGACCAATTCCTACAAGCGGCTGATCCCGGGCTTCGAGGCGCCGGTGCTGCTCGCCTATTCCTCGCGCAACCGCTCGGCATCGTGCCGCATTCCGTTCTCGGCCTCGCCCAACGGCAAGCGGGTGGAAGTGCGCTTTCCTGATCCCGGCGCCAATCCCTATCTGGCTTACGCCTCCATGCTGATGGCGGGGCTGGACGGCATCGAGAACAAGATTCATCCCGGCGATCCCATGGACAAGGATCTCTACGCCCTGCCGCCCGAGCAGTTGAAAGAAGTGCCGACGGTGTGCGGCTCGCTCAGGCAAGCGCTCGAATGCCTCGACCGCGACCGCACCTTCCTCAAGAAGGGCAACGTGTTCAGCGACGACCTCATCGACGCCTATCTGGAGCTCAAAATGGGCGAGGTCTACGCCTTCGAGCACACCCCGCACCCGATCGAGTTCAAGATGTACTACAGCGTCTGACGGCGCGGTTATCGGTACGAAGGACCACGCGTGCGTCCGGGCTCGGCCCCGGTCACGCCGGAACTCGTCAATTGCCTGCGCGACGGCAGCTAGACAACGTTGAGTCCCAAATGTTTCTGCATAGGCGCGAAATCCCGGTCGTCATGAAGCAGTTCATGGCCGTATTCGATGCAGAACGTGGCGATGATGACGTCCGCCGTTTTGCGGATTGTGATCCCGATGTCCCTCAGCCGGCGGTAGTTGCGCGCTGCCTTTGGTGCCAGATCGCCTCCCAACAGCGGCACGACGGCATATTGGCGCAAAGCGCGCTCGATGCGAGCAGCGTGAGCGTCGTTCCGCGCTCCTTGGAGAACTTCCAGCAGTATCAGATCGCCGACCAGCAGCCGCTCAGTAGCGGCCGCGGTATCAAGCTTGATGGTCGCAGCAGTGGTTTGGTCCCTAAGCCGCTGTATCCAGACCGAACTATCGACGAGGATCACCGTCGGCCTTGACGCATCGAATCCAGGTCGCCTTCCCAGCCCAAGCCCTTCAGCTCCGCCAGCGCCTTGGTCTGATTGCGCAACCGCACAAGCAGGCGCAAACCCTCCTCCACGGTCGCCCGCTTTGTCGCCAACCCCGAAGACTTCATCGCGCGGGACAGCAGCGCATCATCGATTTCGATATTGGTACGCATCGTCGTCCTTCGCTTCTCGATGTGTATAGAACATCAGATGTATACACATTCCAGCTTCCGGCGCAAGTATCTGCAATGAAATAATCAGCGCAAGTCCTCCGGCACCTCGGGATAGCACGTGAGCGCCGAGCCGAGGCTCTTGATCAAGGGGCCGAGCCAGGGCTCATAGTGCCGCCAATTGTCGAGCGCATCGGTGTAGATCGGCCGGCGCACTTGCTCGGCGCTCGGCGTTCGCACGGCGCGCTCGGTCTCGTAGAAGCGCAGGCAGCGCTCTTCGAACGGCAATTCGAGATAGTCGAACAGGCGGCGAACCTCGCCTTCGGGATCGGCCACCAGCGTCTCGTAGACGATTCGATGCACCCTGCCCGGCAGCACCCGATCGAAATGCGCCATCAGCTCCACATAGTGGCGATAGAACTGGCCCAGCTCCGCCAGGCGCGGATGGGCGCTGCTGAAGTAGCTCTTGAAGGTCGAGAGGCAGCAAGCCACGGGATGCCGGCGCACGTCGATGATCTTGGCGTTCGGAAGGATCAGATGGATGAGGCCGATATGCAGGAAATTGCGCGGCTTCTTGTCGATGAAGAACGGCCGGCCGAGCTTGCGATGCAGCCGCGCGCTTTCCAGATACTCTTCACCTAGCGCCGCCAGTGCCGGGGGTTCCAATTTCCCGAGAACGTCGAGAGTGTCGGTCCGCCTTCCGTCGCCTTGGTCTTCCGCCAATTGAGCGGCAAGCGCCGGAATGTAAGGGAGCTCGGCCGTGCCTTCGATGGCCGAATGACTGGACAGGATTTGCTCGACCAGCGTCGTGCCGGAGCGCGGCAACCCCAGCACGAAGATGGGATCGGGGGCCGGACAGCCGGCGCCGCTCCGGCTCTTCAGGAACTCCGGCGTGAACACGGCCTTGTTGCGAGCAACCCCCGAAGCCACGCCCTCGATGTTGTAGTCGATGCGCAGCCGCATCGCGGCATTGGCTTTGGCATAGTGCTCGAAGGAGTGCTCATAGCTCCCGCGGTCCTCATGAGCCTTGCCTAGGGCGAACTGCAGGGTCACGCGATCGTCCGCCGAAATGTCCGCGCGCTTCAGCTGATCCTGCATCGCCGGGATATCGGCGTCGTCGAAGCGGAAAGTCTTCAGATGCGCGAGGCTCCAATAGGCCAGCCCGCAGGACGGGCGGAATTCCAGCGCCTTGCGATAGGCGGCGATGCTCTTGGCCTGCTGCCCGACGGCGCGCAGCGCGTGGCCGTAGCTCAGCCAGAACTCGGCTTGAGGCGGATTGTTCGCCGCCAAGCCCTCGTAGATCGCAAGCGACGGCGCGTCCTCGCCGATCATGCCGAGAATATTCGCCTTCAGCCGGCGGAACAGCGGATTGCCGTCGTCCTCGCCCAGCAATCGTTCGGTCTCGGCGAGCGCTTCGCCGAACTTGTTTAGCTGAACGAGCAGATTGGCGAGGTCGAAGCGCGCGCCGGCGAAATCGGGCGCCAGTTCGAGACAACGGCGCCAGAGCGACAAGGCTTCGCTCCGTCGGCCGAGACGCGCGGATATCTGCGCCAGTAGGCTGAGCGCGTCGGCGTCATCGGGATGCCTGGCAAGATAGGCTTGCAGCTCCTGTTGCGCGAGCGCCGGGTTCTGCGGATCGCTTGCAATCTGCCGCAAGCGGCCGCTGCGGAGCGGACGGCGCGCACGGAGCTCCGCGGCCGCCGTGCTAAACAGATCCTCCTCGTCCGATGCGGCAGAACCTTTCCGCGATGACATGCGTCTTTGCCCCATCGAAAACCGTCCGTCCCTGCCACTCAATTGCTGCTTTGCAAACATAGCGGCGAATTCGGAGGCGCGGCAAAAGGTGGAACGGAGACGGCGGCAGACAAACGAAGAGGGCGGCCAAAGGGGGCCGCCCTCTTCCTCAACTTCCGAGTGTAGGAGAACTACTTGATATGGTCATTGCCTCGCAGCGCGAACATAAGGTCCGGGCCGAAGCCAAGGCAGCCCTGCAGGGTAGCCCAAGAGGTGCAACCGCTGGCAAAGCCGTTACCTGGGTTCTGCCAGGCGGCGAGGCTGCCGTTCTGCACGCTGTTGACTTCCCAGCCCCATTGGCCGCCCACGCCGAAGTCCATGTTGACCTGGACGGAGACCCAGTAGTGGCCTGCATTGAGATGGGGGTTGAAGCACTCCTTGGGAAGCTTGATGACAAAGGAGCCGGTGCCGTTGTCCTGACCGGCGACGCCGTCGCATTCCACGACGAGCGTGCCCGGCAGGCCGTGATTGTCCTTGAAGATGAACACGTTCTCGGAAACCGCCGGCCCGAAGCCGTTGTAGTAGACGCCGGTTACGCTGACTCCCTTGACGGTCCACCTGTGACCTTCCGGAACCGTGAAGTCGTCGGCCCCTTGGTTGTCATAGGCGTCGTAGGTTGTCTCGAAATTCTGCGAGGTCACGCCGGTGCCGCCGTCATTGGCGTTCTGGTCATAGAGTGTGATCTGATTCGGCGAGCCCGAGATGAACCGATGGGCCTTGGCGTGGGTGCCCGCGCTCGTGGCCGCGGGATGCGACCCAGCTGCGGAAGCAAGGCCACCAGAGAGCGCAAATACTGCGGCCGTGGCCAAAAGTAGACTTTTCTTCATGGGAAACCCCTTATAGGTTGTAGTTGGGACGAGCCCCCTTGATCAGTAACGTTATTGGCGCGTTCACGTTCCCGCAAGCATGGATGTTCAACTCCGCCGCTCGAGCGGGCTCCGCTTTGCCGCAGCCCCCGGAAATCCCGAGGAAAGCACGGGCGAAATATCCTTTCCAAAAGCCAGCCGGAGCTTTCCGGCTGCGAGCAGCCGGTGCCCGCCATGACCGCTCGGTCACTCACTGACGATGACAACAAGCCTTTCTTGTTCCGTGGTACTTCTGTCATATTGACTTTCGAGCGCACCGATGTCGCGCGCTTGCACATCCCCATTCACATTTAGAATTTCGGTTTCACTTAATGTTACATCGGATTCCCAGTATAACATTGCGAATTGTAAGAGTTGACTTTGATTACGCAAATAATGATTGCGATCCTTTCCGCAAGTTCTAAACATCGCCTCCGGGGGCAGTGGAATCCTAATCGACGGAGGACTCCAATGCTTGCTTATCCTCAAATCTCCATCCGAAACGCAGCGATGCTGGTGTCGTTCGCCGCGTTTCCTGCGCTGGCCGCGCCGCAAACGGCCGCGGCGGCCGAGACCGTGCTGCATTCCTTCTGCGGCAGCGGCACGACCTGCACCGGCGCCACGGCCGACGCCCATGGCCTGATCCAGGACTCAAGCGGTAATCTCTATGGCGTGACCGGAAGCGGCGGCGCCAATGGCAAAGGCTCGGTCTACAAGCTCGCCAAATCGGGCAGCTCGTTCACCTACACCCAGCTCTACAGTTTCTGCCCCTCTTCCGGGTGTTCCGACGGCGCCACCCCGGTCGGCGCGCTGGTGCTCGACAGCAGCGGCAATCTCTACGGCGTGACCGCCAGCGGCGGCGGCGGCTGCTCCGCCAATCCGAACGGCTGCGGCACCATCTACAAGCTGACTTCGTCCGGCACGCTGACGACGCTCTACAGCTTCTGCCCCAGCTCGGGCTGCGCGGACGGGCGAGGCCCCCAGGCCGGTCTCACCTATGTCGGCGCGTCCGGCGGCTCGCTCTACGACGGCCTGTCGAATCTTTACGGCACGACCATTGCGGGCGGCACCAACGACCGGGGTACGGTCTACAAGCTGGCGAGCCCGGCCCCCACGCCGGTTGAATCCGTACTCTACAACTTCTGCCCGTCGTCCGGTTGCTCCGACGGCGCAACACCCGGCGAGCTCATCACCGACTCCAGCGGCGACATCTTCGGCGTCACGCTGAAAGGCGGGGTCGACGGGGACGGCGACGGCTTCGCCGATGGCGTGGTGTTCGAGCTGGCGCCTTCGGGCGGCAGCTTCACCTACACGCGCCTTTACGCCTTCTGCCCCTCTTCCGGCTGCAGCGACGGCAGCAATCCCAATGCCCATCTGGTGCAGGACGGCTCCGGCAATCTCTACGGCACCACCAATCGCGGCGGTAACAGCACCGACAACGGCGTGATCTTCAAGATAGTGCCCAACGGCACCAGCTCGACCGAAAGCGTGCTGCACAGCTTCTGCACGTCGTCAGGCTGTCCGGACGGCGCCGTCCCGCAGGGTGGATTGTCGATCGACGGCAGCGGCAACCTGTTCGGCACCGCCCAATTCGACGGCGGCAATTCCGGCGGCGTGCTGTTCGAGCAGTCGGGCTCGACCTACAGCGTGCTCTACGACTTCTGCGCGCAGTCCAGCTGCAGCGACGGCAAGGCGCCGGACTCCGGCGCCATTCTCGACAGCGCCGGCAAGCTCTATGGCACCACGGCAAAAGGCGGCACCAACGACGGTGGCGTCGTGTTCAAGTTCAAGCCCTGAGCCGCCAGGCGGGGGCGCGCCTGGGCAACATTCCCGGCGCGCCCACCGCTTCTATCCAATTCGCGTCCGTCGCCGACCAAACCATGCAGTTTCCGCCGCAGCGAAGCACGGGCATAAGTATCGTTCGGATCTTCTCTGCATTGGCAGGGCCGGATGACGGCACGGGGCTTCAGGCGCCGGATGCCATAGACTGACCGTTTGGTCTGCTGTTAACCGGCAAAAAGAACGAAGAATTTCGACAGTGGAGTCCGCTCGCGAATTCTGCCCTTCCGTGCTAGGTGATTGGCGTCGACTTGGGCCGGGACCGATCATGGGGGAATTTCGCCAGCTTTTTTCGGGCGCGGGCGTTCGGGCGCGGGCGTATCGATTTGGGGGCCTCGATGGCGGAATTTGACGAGGCGTCGCGCAGGCCGGAACGCGCCCAAGGGCCAACATGGACCTTTCAGTCCCTCGGGCCCCAAATGCGCCGCTTCCTGATCGGCCTCGTGCTGATCCTGGCCTTCACCGCCACGGGCGCGGTGCTGCTGCTGATCGTCACCGCCATCCAGCTGCAGAACGCGGTGGAGGCGCCGGAATTCGACTCGCTCAAGATCTCCACGGGCTGGATCCGCCAGGACGTCGCCTTTCTCGACCGCTACTGGCGGGAGATGAACGCGGTCTCCCAGAAGGAAGACGCAGCAGAAGCGGAGAAGTTCACTATCGGCCAACGCGGCGCCAAGATCCGCGCCGACATGTCCCGCGCCGCGGATGAGACGCGCAATTTCATCGATCTGCACGACACCACCTATATCCTTCCGCCGCTGAAGCTGCGCACCTTTCCCTCGCCAACCTCGCCACCGCCGGTACTTCCTGTACCCGAGGCGCATGGTGACGCCTCTCCCGGGGCTCCGTCGGACGCAAGCTCGGCCGCACCGGCCGCGGCGCCGGACGCATCGGGCGCCCCCGCACAGGCCCAATCCGCTGCGGCCGCGCCCACGCCGCCGCAGCCGTTCACCTCGTCGGCCGCCCGATACCAGGTGGCGATTCCGGTACCCTCCGCTTACGGGTTCGGCAATGCGGTCGACGACTATTTCGACGCCTATTATTCCGAGCTCGACGGCGCCACGAACGCCGACGCCGCGCGCAAGTCGCTCAATGCCTTCAAGCTCGAGACTTACAAGCGCATGGAACCCTATTTTTCCGCCCGGGCGCAGTTCGATTCCGACTCGAGTCGCATCCGGGGCCTGAATGTCGAGATCACGGCGCTCGAAGCCCAGGCCAGACAACTCGACGACAACTCGCAAAAGGAGGGCACCCCGCTTGCCAACGGCGCCTATTGGAGCCTCACCGAGGATTTCCTCACCTTCCGCACGCTGGTGGGAGAGACGGGCTACAACATCATCGCCCTGCCGCGCATGATGCTGGTGCTGCTGTTGTCGATTTTCATGGGCGTGCTGGGCAGCCTCATCTACATCACCAAGGATTTCTACGAGGATCCCGACCGGCGCGGCTTCTGGAGCATCGTCTTTCGCATCGGGCTTGGCGCCGGCGTCGCCTTCGCGCTGTTCTTCTTCGCCGCGGCGGGAATGCTGGCCATGACGCAGGCCAAGAACGCCGCGCAATCCGACATGAGCCCCTATCTCATCGCCTTCCTCGGCATCACCGGGGGCTACCTCTCGGACCGCGTCACGCAATGGATGCGGGAGGTGGGCGAGAAGACCTTCAACGTCGCGGGCAAGACGCCGCCGCGTTGGGCTGTCGGTCTGGGCTCGGCGCTGAAGGGCGTGGGCCTCGACAACGCCTCGCTCGCGGTTGTCTGCGGCGTCAGCACGGCCGAAGTGGATGCGTGGATCGCACTGACCAAGCCGGTGCCGGGAGACATGCAGGCGCTGGTGGCCGCCTTCCTGCGCCAGCACGCGAGCGGCATCTTCACCGACATCGCGCCCGCTTGGGCTGCGCCGGCGGCGGCCGCGGCCAGCGCCTGATTCGTCCAGCGGATTGGAGTAGTCCGGAAGCAGAGACCGCTTGCCAGGACTAGTGCCGGACAAGCCGGGCTATCGCCAAGTCCAGACGCCCTGTAACATTCGAGGTAGGATAGAGGACTAAACCTTTATCTTCATCGAAGGGGTATTTCCGTGAAAACGAAACTGCTCGTTGGATTTGTTTCGCTGGTAGTCGCTCTGGCTGTGACTTCCACTGCATCAATGGCATACATCACCAATGCCAGAGTCGCGGCCCGTTGGGTCCCCCAAAGCCAATCGCTGAATCGCTCGAAGAACGTGGCTGACTTTCAGCATCCAACTGTTGGTGTCTTCTGTGTGTTACCATCCATTACCATCAATACCACAAATGTTTACCCGCAAGTATCGGTTGACTACGGACAGTCCAACACGGCCCCAGCTTTCGCCGGTTGGCTCACTGTGGCTACCAATTGTCCGCAGGGCTACGTTGAGATCGTGACGTATACCTCCGCTGGAAACCTAAGCGACGACGTCGCTTGGGACATGATACTCTGAAGCTGACCGAAAGCGTTGTCGCCAGCCTTAAACGCGGGCGCTATGCCGCGGCAAATGCCGCGGCGCGCGCGATTTCATTCCCCGTCGGCACTCGCAGCACCGCCTGAGCTCGGGTGGCGCTGATCGAGCCGATCTGCCGCCTTGCCTGGCTTTGCCGACAGGTACAGATTAACCTTGAGGAGTGTCGGGGGCCAATAGTGGAACAATCGCCAAGCAGACCGGTGTGGTCGTTTGCCAGGACTTTGCCGGGCCTCGTCATTTTATTTGGATTTGCGGCCACTTTCTCTGCGGTCGTCGTCACGATCGCCGCGCTGCAGTTTCAAGATTCCATCATTCATTCCGCGCTCGAAAAGCCCAAGCCAACGCTCGGCTCGATACGCGAAGGCGTCAGCGCGCTGGAGGGCTACTACGCTGCCAACCAGGCCCTGTCAGACAGACAGGATAAGCTTCAGGATGCGATAAACACCGAAAACGACAACTGGGATCAGATCACGGCAAGGCTTGGGAAGCTGTACAGCAATCTCACGGATGTCGTCCGGTCGAGGCAATCTCTGCTGGTCAACCCGGACCTGATGCGCATTCCCTTCCCTATCAGATTGGCCCCGAATTATTTCTACACGCTTCGCGCGGATCTCACCGAATATACGACGGAAGTGAGAACCCAGGCAGCCAAGATCAACGCGGCCGCGCCTCCACCCGCCGCCGGGCCGCCGCAGTCGCCATCGTCTGTCGACATGGCGAAGCTCAACAAGACGCTCGACGAAACCGTCGCTCAGTTCAATCGGGCTTCGTCCGAGTTTTACAGCACCCTCGATCAAAATACGAACGAGATGAACAAGATCAATCAGCTCAAGAACCAGCTCGACGAAACCCGCGCGAAGTTCGGCAAGCTCGACAAGGTGTATCTCAACGCCGGCACGCATCTCGACTCGGAGGGTTTTCGCAATATCTGCGAGGAGCTGATCGCCTATAAGCGACTTCTAGGCGCGGTGTCCTACACGGTGATCTTCGCGCCGAGATCGTCGCTGGTGCTGTTTCTGGCCGTCGTGATGGGCATCCTGGGCAGCATCATCTTTCTGGCGAGAGCCCTGGTAATCGAAAAGCAGGAATTGTCGTACTCGGAAATTCTCTTCCGAGCATCTTTGGGAGGGGCGGTCGCTCTTGCCATCTACGTGTTTGCTGCCGCTGGAATGGTCGCCCTTGGACAGACACCGGGGGCCACCAATGCGAACAGCGATCTCAGTCCCTACCTGATTTCCTTCATTGGGATTACCGCGGGATATTTGTCGGAGCACATGACCCGCTGGATGGGTGAACTCGGCCGCAAGACGTTCAAGATCGATGATGCCAAGGTTACCCAGCGTTGGGCCGTACGCCTCCGATCCGAGATGACCAAGCAAAGTATCGGCGAAGCGGAGGTAGCGGGTCTCCTGCAGGTCGATGCCGCCATCGTCCGCGATTGGTGCTCAGTCGCCAATCCGATTCCCGGGGAGTATCAGCAAACCGTCGCCGCCTATCTCCGGGTGCATCCGAGTTACTTGTACACGGACATCCAGCCTCCGGCGCCGGGATAAGTCCTTGCCGGGCGAGCGCTCTCTGCAAGCCCGACAGACTAGGCGGCGGCAAATTCGGGCGCGCGCGACGCTGCGTCATCGGCGACAGGCACCGGCAGCACGACATAGGCCTTGCAGCCCTGCCCCTGCTCGCTCTCGATCCAGGCGCGGCCGCCATGCAGTTCGCTCAGGCCCCGCACCAGGGCGAGCCCCAGGCCGGTGCCGCCGCCTTGGCGGTCGTAGCGGTTGTCGACCTGGCTGAACGGCTTGAAGATCTTGTCGAGCTTGTCGCGCGGAATTCCCTGGCCGTTGTCCTCGACCATGATCTGGAAGCCGCCGCAGCGGGCGCGGCTGGCCACCACGCGGATGCATCCGCCTTCCGGCGTGAACTTCACCGCGTTGGAGACGAGATTGATCAGAATCTGCTTCAGCGCGCGCTCGTCGGCATGGAGTTCGGGCGCATCGGGCTTGACCTCGATGACCAGCTCCTGCCCGCGCTCGCGCGCCTTGGCGCCGATGATCTTGAGCGCGGTGTCGAAGGTCTTGCGCACGTCGAGAGCGTGCGGCTCGATCTCCATGCGGCCGGCCTCGATCTTGGCGATGTCGAGCAGGTCGTTGATCAGGCTCAACAGGTGCGAGCCGGAGGAATGGATGTCGCCGGCATATTCCTTGTAGCGTGGCGAGCCCACGGCGCCGAAACATTCCTTGGCGATGATCTCCGAGAAGCCGAGAATGGCGTTGAGGGGGGTGCGCAGTTCGTGGCTCATATTGGCGAGGAACGCGGTCTTGGAGGCGTTGGCCGTTTCCGCCTCGAAGCGCTTGCGCAGGGCCTCGTCGCGCGCCTCTTCCAGCTCCCGCGCCAGATCCTCCACCTCGAAGCGCAGCCGGGAGTCCTCGTCGATGCGGTAGGTCATGCGGCGGCCGTCGAAGAACAGCTGCAGCGCGTATAGCGGCACCAGTACCGCGAGCCCGAAATCCAGCATCGAGCCGCCGAACAGAAGGCGCAGCGCGGTCAGCGCCACGATCGGCACCAGGCTGGCGAGGAACATGTCCATGTGGCTGGCCCGGCTCACCACCAGGCCGGCGAAGACGCAGATGACGGTCGCGGCCACGAACAGATGATTGAGCGGATTGCCGGAGTCCCAAAGGATCCACGGCAGCAGGCCCCAGGCCGTGCTGATGGCGATCTGGATGCCCACGAAGCGCGCGAACCAGGGATGCAGCCGTTCGGCGCTGCCGTGAGCCGAGGTGTCGCTGCGGTAGATGCCGACCATGCGGTCGCCCGCGATCATCGCGGCGGCGACGAACAGCGGCAGCAGCGCGGCGACCCACAGCGACTGATGGCCGATATAGCCGAAACTGTCGGAGGCGAACCAGGCGAGTGCGGCGGCCCAGATCGGCGCGGCGAAGCGGGCCGAATGCACCACCGCGGCGATCAGATCGAGCTGCGATTTCAGGACGCGGACGTCGGCGCTCTTCTGCAGCCGTAGACGCTGTCCATACCCCATGACGCCATTCCCGTTCGCCGGGCTCCCCTTTTCCGGCATTTGGCTATTGTTAGCCGCGTTCCCCTAAGAATTGCTTAGGCAAATCAAGCCTGCGCCCGGATCCTGGCAGGGGCGATTTCTTCCTCCGAGGCCATGGGAAAGCGCACGAAGGCGCGCACGCCGTGGCCGAGCTCGCTCTCGATCCAGGCGTCGCCGCCGTGGAGCTGGGCGAGGCCGCGGACCAGCGACAGGCCGAGGCCGGTGCCGCCTGCCTGCCGGTTGTAGCGGTTGTCGATCTGATTGAACGGGCTGAACACGCGCTCCAGCAGTTCCGGCGCGATGCCGGGCCCGTTGTCCTCCACGCAGAGCTCGAAATCGTCGCCGGCCCGGCGGCAGCGAATGACGATCTTGCCGCCTTCCTGGGTGAACTTGACCGCGTTGGAGGTGAGGTTGATGACGATCTGCTTGAGCGCGCGCTCGTCGGCGAACGGCCTCGGCGTATCGGCTGCGATTTCCACCGCGATCTGCTGATGGCGCTCGCGGGCGCGCGGTCCCGCCACCTTGACCGCGTTGCCGATGGCTTCGCGCGGATCGATCGCGCGCGGCTCGATCTCCATCTTGCCGGATTCGATCTTGGCGATGTCGAGAATGTCGTTGATGATGCTCAGCAGGTGCGAGCCCGACGTGTTGATGTCGTTGGCGTATTCCTTGTAGCGCGGGGTGCCGACGCCGCCCAGCCGCTCGTTGGCGATGATGTCGGAGAAGCCCAGGATGGCATTGAGCGGCGTGCGCAGCTCGTGGCTCATATTGGCGAGGAAGGTGGTCTTGGAGGCGTTCGCCGCCTCCGCTTCGAAGCGCTTGCGCAAGGCCTCGTCGTGGGCGCGGCGCAGTTCCACCGCCAGATCCTCGTTGGAAAAGCGGGTGGCCAGCATGGTCTCGAACTGGCGCTTGGCGGCCATGGCCAGCAGCATGGTGCACAGGAAGGTGACCAGGATGACGTATTCCAGGCCCCAGGCGTCGCCCTGCACCGAAAGCGCGAATCGTGCGAAGGCCAGCCCTGCCGTCGGCAGCACCGCCGCCAGATAGACCGTCATGTGCAT
>DATCOJ010000186.1:0-1856 GCA_036564785.1 Rhizomicrobium sp.
GGCGCGCAGCTTGCGGAGAAACGCTGCAGCCTCCTCGCTCGAGCGCATGTGCGGCTTGGTGACGATCTCCATCAAGGCGACGCCGGCGCGGTTGAGATCGACATAGGAATGGTCGGGATGCTGGTCGTGCAGCATCTTGCCCGCGTCCTGCTCCATGTGCAGCCGCTCGATGCCGACGCGCACCGTCAGGCCGCCCGCCAGGTCGATGGTGACCTCGCCCTCGCCCACGATCGGGTTCTTGTACTGCGAGATCTGATAGCCGGCCGGCAGGTCCGGATAGAAATAGTTCTTCCGGTCGAATACCGAGCGGCGATTGATCTTCGCCTTGAGGCCGAGGCCGGTGCGGACCGCCTGCTCCACGCATTTGCGGTTGATCACCGGCAGCATGCCGGGCATGGCGGCATCGACGAAACTCACCTGCGCATTGGGCTCGGCGCCGAAGGCGGTGGCGGCGCCGGAGAACAGCTTGGCCTCGGACAGGATCTGCGCATGCACCTCCATGCCGATGACGATTTCCCAATCGCCCGTGCTGCCCTTTACGATTTTCGCGCCGCGCTCGCTCATGCCACGTCCCACCATTTGGAGGGCCTGGCAGTGAAATCGGCCGCCCGCTCGACGGCCCGGCCGGCGCGCAGCACGGTGGCCTCGTCAAAGGCGCGGCCGATAAGCTGAAGCCCGAGCGGCAACCCGTCCGCCGTCAGGCCGGCGGGCACTGAGATGCCCGGCAGTCCGGCCAGGTTCACCGTCACCGTGAACACGTCGTTGAGATACATCGAAATGGGATCGTTGCTCTTCTCGCCCAGCGCGAAGGCGGGGCCCGGGGTGGCAGGCGTCAGCAGCACGTCGCACGTCTCGAAGGCCTGCTCGAAATCCCGCTTGATGAGGGTGCGAATCTTCTGCGCCCGCGTGTAATAGGCGTCGTAGTAGCCGGCCGAGAGCACATAGGTGCCGATCAGCACGCGGCGGCGCACCTCGGCGCCGAAGCCCTCCGCCCGGCTGTTCTCGTAGAGCTCTACGATATCTTTCGCCCCGGACGCGCGATGGCCGAAGCGCACGCCGTCATAGCGGGCGAGATTGGAGGAGGCCTCCGCCGGCGCCACGATATAGTAAGCCGGCAGCGCATATTTGGTGTGCGGCAGGCTGACCTCGACGATCTCCGCACCCAGCGCCTTCAGCCATTGCGCACCCTTGGCCCATAGCGCGTCGATCTCCGGCGGTGCGCCGTCGATTCGGTATTCCTTGGGGATGCCGACACGCAGGCCCTTGACCCCATCCTCCAGGCTCGCCTCGTAGTCCGGCACAGCAATGTCGACGCTGGTGGAATCCTTTTCGTCGACGCTCGCCATGTGCCGGAGCAGGATGGCGGCGTCGCGCACGGTGCGGGTCATCGGCCCCGCCTGGTCGAGCGAGGAAGCGAAGGCGACGATGCCCCAGCGCGAGCAGCGGCCGTAGGTCGGCTTGAGGCCCACGATGCCGCTGACGGCGGCAGGCTGGCGGATCGAACCGCCGGTATCGGTGCCGGTCGCGCCGAAAGCGAGATTTGCCGCCACGGCAGCCGCCGATCCACCCGAAGATCCACCCGGGACCAGATGCTGGTTCGAGTTGCGCGCCCGCCAGGGATTGACCACCGGTTTGAAATAGCTCGTCTCGTTGGACGAGCCCATGGCGAACTCGTCCATGTTGGTCTTGCCCAGCATCACGGCGCCCGCATCCCACAGATTCTGCGTCACCGTCGATTCATAGGGCGGAACGAAATTGTTGAGGATGTTGCTGCCGGCGGTGGTGCGAACGCCCTTGGTGCAGAACAAATCCTTGATGGCCAGAGGTATGCCGTCGAGGGCACGGGCCTCGACGGC
>DATCOJ010000187.1:0-22153 GCA_036564785.1 Rhizomicrobium sp.
GGCAGGGGAATCGCATATGGCGATTTTTGGCTTGCCGGCTTTGTTTGAACGGATTCTGAAGGTGTCTTGCGATTCGCATGGAGACACCGATGAACCGCTTCGTCGAGATTTTCGAGCTGTTGCCGGATCCTCGGGCGTCGAACAGCCGGCACGATCTTTCGGAGGTTCTGTTCATAGCGTTTTTGGCGACGCTTTGCGGCGCCACGAGTTGCGTGGACATGGAGGACTTCGGCTTGGCCAAGGAGGGGTTGCTGCGGCGCTTTTTGGCGCTCAAGCACGGCATCCCGAGCCACGACACGTTCAGCGCGGTGTTCCGGATGATCGATCCCAAGCCGTTCGAGACCCTGTTCCGAACGTTCACGGCGGAGTTTGCGGCTGCAGCCAAGCCGGGCCGGCCCAAGGGCGTGGTGGCGGTGGACGGCAAGGCCCTGCGGCGCGCCTACGCGGCAGGCCACAGCCACATGCCCAAGGCGATGGTGAGCCTGTGGGGAGCGCAGACCCGAATGACGCTGGCCAGCACGCTGGCCAAGGGCGGCGACGAGGCGGGGGCAGCGCTCGAACTGATCGAACTGGTGGCCCTGAAGGGCTGCATCGTCACCGCCGACGCGCTTCATTGCCATCGCGAGATGGCCAGACGCATCGTGGCGCAGAAGGGCGACTATGTGCTGGCGGTCAAAGCCAACCAACCGGGTCTTCTGGCCGACGCCAAGGCGCTCATCGCAGCACGGCACGCCGCGCCCAGTGCCCAAACCCTGGATGGGCGCCATGGCCGCAAAGAGACCCGTCAGGCCGTCGTTGCCGGCGCCAAGGACATGGCGATCAAACACGACTTCCCCAACCTCAAGGCGGTCGCCAGGATCGAAAGCCAGCGCGGCGCCGACGAACCCGTCGAGCGCTACTTCCTGATGTCGAAGGCCTTCGCCGCCGAACAGGTGCTGAGCATCGTGCGGGCCCATTGGGACATCGAGAACGGCCTGCACTGGACCCTCGACGTCGTGCTCGACGAAGACCAAGCCCGCAATCGCAAGGACAACGGCCCGGAAAACCTCGCCCTTCTCAGGCGACTGGCTCTCAACGTCGCAAGAGCCCATCCAGACACAAAGACATCCATGCGCCTCAAGCTCAAACGCGCAGGATGGAACGAAGACTTCCTCTTCGAACTCCTCGCCCATATGCGATAGCCCTGCCGCGTTGGGGGAGGTAAGAAAAGTGCAGTGCCGACGGAGGGTGTTGTCCTCTCGCCCCACCCGCCTGGCTTTGCCGGGCGACCTCCGCGTTGGTGGAGGTAAGGCGCAGGCCAACCCGGCTTGAAGGGGCGGCCGCCCGGGCCGATATGCGACATTAGCGGCTAGGATCGCGGCGGCCCGCTCTGGTATTCTGGCGGCCGGAAGGGGCGGCGAGGCCGTCCGCGAGGGCTCGGTATGGCGTTCGATTATCAGGCGAAGTTTCGCGCCGCCCTGGCGGGGCTGCGGCAGGAGGGACGCTACCGCGTCTTTGCCGACATCCTGCGCCGCCGCGGCGAATACCCGCGCGCCGATATTCACGGGATGGGACCGGCCAAACCCATCACCGTATGGTGCAGCAACGACTATCTGGGGATGAGCCAGCATCCCAAGGTCATCGCCGCCATGCACGAGGCCTTGGACAAGACGGGCGGCGGCTCGGGCGGCACCCGCAACATCTCCGGCACCACGCATTATCACGTGGAGCTCGAGGCCGAGCTGGCCGAGCTGCACGGCAAGGAAGCGGCTCTCGTCTTCACCTCGGGCTTCATTTCCAACGACGCGACCCTGGCGACGCTGGCCAGGCTCCTGCCCGGACTGATCGTCTTTTCCGACGAGCTCAATCACGCCTCCATGATCGAAGGCATGCGCCGCGGCGGCGTCGAGAAGCGGGTGTTCCGTCACAACGATTTGGCGGATCTCGAGCACCAATTGAGAACGGCCGATCCTGGGCCGCCGAAACTCGTGGCTTTCGAGTCGGTCTATTCCATGGACGGCGATTTCGGACCCATCGAAGCGATCTGCGATCTCGCCCAGAAATACGGCGCCATGACCTATCTGGACGAGGTCCATGGCGTGGGCCTCTACGGCCCCAGAGGCGCGGGCGTGGCGGCGCGCGACGGCGCCATGCCGCGCATCGATATCGTGGAAGGCACCTTGGCCAAGGCTTTCGGCGTGATGGGCGGCTATATCGCGACCCGCGCCGACATCGTCGACTGCATCCGCTCCTTTGCGCCGGGCTTCATCTTCACCACCTCGCTGGCGCCGGTGCTGACCGCCGGCGTGCTGGCCAGCGTGCGCCACCTGAAGCGGAGCGAAAGCGAGCGCACGTCGCTGCACGAGCGCGCCGCGCGTCTCAAGCACCTGCTGGCGGAAGCCGGCCTGCCGGTGATGAACTCGCCCAGCCACATCGTGCCCGTCTTCGTGGGCGACGCGGTGCTGTGCAAGACCGTATCCGATGCCCTGCTGCAGCAGCACGGCATCTACGTCCAGCCGATCAACTACCCGACCGTGCCGCGCGGCACAGAGCGGCTGCGCTTCACCCCGTCACCCGTCCACACGGACGAGATGATGGAAGCGCTGGTGCGCGCCCTCGACGAGGTGTGGACGGCGCACCGCTTGAGGCGCGCCGCCTGACACTTGGCCGGCCTAGCCGCGCCGCCGTCCCTTGCTCGCGGGTGGCGTGCGGCCGAGACCGATCTTCTTGGCGAACTCGGAGCGCTGGGTGGAATAGTTCGGCGCCACCATGGGGTAGTCGGCCGGCAGCCCCCATTTGGCCCGATAGCTCTCCGGCGTCAGGTTGTAGTTGGAGCGCAGGTAGCGCTTCAGCATCTTCAACTTCTTGCCGTCCTCCAGGCAGATGATGAACTCCGGCGTCACCGAGCGCTTGATGGGAACGGCCGGCTTCTGCGAGGTCATGGCCTCTCCGCCAACCCCCGACGACAGGCCGCCCAAGGTCCCGTGCACGCTCTTGATCATGCTCGGCAGGTCTGAGACCGGAACCGGGTTGTTGCTGACATAGGCGGCGACGATGTCGCTCGCCAGCTTGAGAAGATCGTCGGCCCGATGGACCGCCGCATCCGATGATGTGCCCATTTTCTCCGCCCCTTGCGATTAGCGTATGACGTTATTCCGGATTCGTATAACGAGATTCGGATACAAATCAAGAGGCAATCAAAAGCAAGACTTCTGGCTCGATTCGTCTCCCCTGTTCGGGTCCACCATGCTGCAGTCTGATAAAGAGGCAAGGCTATCTTCCGGTGCTGTTGTGCTTGTCTTATGGATATTGAACCGTCCTAAAATTTTCGTCTTTGCAGTTCCAGATTTGTATTAGGCACATGCATGAATGAATCGCCACATTGTGCGATTTTCGTATAACTACCCCCGCGTCACCGACCAAGGCGCGGGCATTAGCAACGTCTCTTGCGGTGGCAGGCGCGCACTGGCGCTACATGTGGTAAAGCTGTAGGCCTATGGCGTGGCCGAACGGGCCATTTGCCCCGGAAGGGAGAGGATTTCCTTGGCGATTCAAGCCTCAAGCCTGCATCCGACCGATACCGCCGGCTTCTTCGACGAGGACCTCGGCGCGGCCGATCCTGAAGTGGCGCGCGCCGTCGCCGACGAGCTCAAGCGCCAGCAAGAGAAGATCGAGCTGATCGCGTCGGAGAACATCGTCAGCCGCGCGGTTCTGGAGGCCCAGGGCTCGGTGCTGACCAACAAGTATGCCGAGGGCTATCCCGGCCGGCGCTACTACGGCGGCTGCGAATATGTGGACGTGGCCGAGGAGCTGGCCATCGAGCGGGCCAGGCGTCTCTTCCATTGCGACTTCGCCAACGTGCAGCCCCATTCCGGCGCGCAGGCGAATCAGGCGGTGTTCTTCGCCCTGCTCAAGCCCGGCGACATGTTCATGGGCCTCGACCTGGCGGCCGGCGGTCACTTGACCCACGGCTCGCCGGTCAACCAGTCCGGCAAATGGTTCACCCCGGTCTCCTATGGGGTGCGCCGCGACGACCATCGCATCGACATGGACGAGGTCGCCGCCATCGCCGACAAGCACCGGCCCAAGCTGATCCTCGCCGGCGGCTCCGCCTATTCCCGCTTCATCGACTTCAAGGGATTCCGCGAGATCGCTGATTCCATCGGCGCGATTTTCATGGTGGACATGGCGCATTTCGCCGGCCTGGTGGCGGGCGGCGTCCATCCCAATCCGCTGGAACATGCCCACGTCGTCACCACCACCACGCACAAGACCTTGCGCGGGCCACGCGGCGGCATGGTGCTGTCGCGCGACATGGATCTGGGCAAGAAGATCAACTCCGCCGTGTTCCCCGGCCTGCAGGGCGGGCCGCTGATGCATGTCATCGCCGCGAAAGCCGTGTCGTTCGGCGAGGCGCTGAAGCCCGAGTTCAAGCTCTATGCCCGCGCGGTGGTGGAGAACGCCAAGACCTTGGCGGAGACGCTGCGCGCCGAAGGGCTCGACATCGTCTCGGGCGGCACCGACACCCACGTGATGCTGGTCGATCTCAGGCCGAAGAAGGCCACCGGCCGCGCCGCCGAGAAGGCGCTCGACCGCGCCTTCATCACCTGCAACAAGAACGCCATCCCCTTCGACACGGAGAAGCCCGCCATCACCTCCGGCATCCGCCTGGGTTCGCCTGCCGGCACCACGCGCGGCTTCGGCCCGGCCGAGTTCCGCGACATCGGCAAATGGATCGTCGAAGTGGTGGACGCCGTCGCCGCCAAGGGCGAGGAGGGCGATCCGGCAATCGAAGAGCGCGTGCGCCGCCGTGTGCTGGACTTGTGCGGCCGCTTTCCCATCTACCGGTAATTGGAGAGACCCTATTCATGCGTTGCCCGTTCTGCGGACATGAAGACAGCCAGGTGAAGGACAGCCGTCCCAGCGAGGACAATTCCGCGATCCGCCGCCGCCGCCACTGCCCCGCCTGCGGCGGCCGCTTCACCACCTTCGAGCGCGTCCAGCTGCGCGAACTGATCGTGGTCAAGAAGAACGGCCGCCGCGAACCCTTCGAGCGCGAGAAGCTGGAGCGCTCCATCTCGCATGCGCTGCGCAAGCGCCCGGTGGAGCCCGAGCGGGTCGACCGCATGGTCACCGGCATCGTGCGAAGGCTCGAGAGCATGGGCGAGAACGAGGTGCAGGCCGCGACGGTCGGCGAGCTGGTGATGCAGGCGCTGGCCAGCCTCGACAAGGTCGCCTATGTGCGCTTCGCCTCGGTCTACCGCAATTTCCGCGAGACCAAGGATTTCGAGAACCTGATCGGCGAAATGGAAGGCGTGGAGAGGGACTGACCGCATATTCGGACTTGAAATGATATAACTCAGGGGTTATATTCGATGGCATGGCAAGTCGCCTTTGCCGACGAGTTCCATGCCGATTACCAGGCGTTGCCCGAAGCGGTTCAGGACGAGTTGCTGCTGGGTGTGCGGCTACTGACGGTTTATGGACCGAACCTTGGCCGCCCTCATGTGGATACGCTGAAAGGCTCTGAATTCGCGAACATGAAAGAGCTGCGATTTCGAGCGGATGACGGAGTGTGGCGCGTGGCTTTCGCTTTCGATCCGAAGCGCAACGCAGTCTTGCTGGTCGCTGGCGATAAAAGCGGAACGAGCCAGATGCGATTCTACAAGAAGCTGATCGCGACGGCGGACGCGCGCTACAGGGCCCACCTCAAACGGTTAGGAGTCTCGTGATGCCTGTACCTCTGAAGGATGTTCTCGACGCCCTGCCGCCCAAACGGCGGGCCGAACTCGATCGCCGGTTCAAGCAGCTGGTCAATGAGGTGGAGTCGCTGAAAGAGCTTCGCCGCCTCTCGGCGAAATCGCAGGCCAAGATTGCGAAGACCCTCAAGATCAGCCAGCCTGCCGTTTCCAAGATCGAGAAGCAGACGGACATGTATCTGTCCACCCTGCGCGGCTACGTGGAAGCCATCGGTGGGGAACTCGACGTGATCGTGCGGCTGCCCAACCGCGCGCCGGTCAAGGTGAGATCGCTTGAGGATGTGGACGCCTGAAATCGCTCATGGAAATTCCGCGACACCAAGGATTTCGTGAACCTGATCGGCGAAATGGAAGGCGTGGAGAGGGATTGACGGTTCAGCGGACCGAAGAAGTCTGATTCATGCGACGACGCGACCTCGCAATAGTTTGGTTGATGCTGGTTGTGGGATTTGCCGTCTTCTTGGGAAGCCTCAACGTTCCTGTGATTTACAAACTCCTCAAGCACGGTGGCCAGACCACGGCGCGAATCGTGCGTACGGACTGTGGAAATCACAGTAGCGGGTCCTACGCGTATGTCGTGCGCGGCGTGCCCTATTTGGGCGGCGACGTCATGTCCTCTGACTGCGAGCAATTGCACAAGGGCCAGGAAATCACCGTCTACTACGACCTGACCGATCCGCGGGTCAGCATTGCCGAACAACCGATGGCGTCGCTTGAAAACGAGCTCATGTTCATAGCGCTTGTTTGTCTGGTTTTCCCACCCGTTATTATGATTGGCGTGGCGCGGGCGATTGTCATGCTGAGGAGAGGGCCAGAGAAATTCAACTGAAAGGTCCGACGCGGGCCGAGACCGGCAACGGCACTTGATAAGTCAGCCGAAGGTGTGCGCTGGCATATTTCTGGTTGACTCTTGGTGGTGTGCCAATTGGAATTCTCAAGGCGCACTCATGGCATAGGCGCTCTTGAGCCAGCCGATCACTTCCGCATCCACCTCCTTGGGCGTCTCCAGCAGCATTTCGTTGTGGAAGCGGTTGGCCGACACACGCTCCACTTTGCGGATGCGCTTGCTCTTGATCGGGGTCGCGGAGCGGATGTTGAGCAGCACCGCGCTCTTGCGCGGATGCACCCCCGCAAAGCCCGTCTTGGCGCAGAGATGGATCGAGGTCTTCTTTTCCTCGGCTCGAACGTCCCCGAACTTCGACACCGCCTTGAGGATCGCGGCGTAGGTTTTTTCGACGTTCGGCTCCGACTTGGCGAACAGAGACATGCGCTCTCCCCCCGCGATTGCTGGCGCGGCTGACGCTTTCGCCATTATAGCCACCCTTGCAAGGCCCTGGGCTCCGCGTGATTTGCGAAAACCGCGGTTCAAATCAGCAACAAAATTGCGTGGGCTCGGCGATAGCGCCTAAAGTGGCGGAAAAGCTGGCTGGAGTATCCTATTGCCTCTGACCGACATCCAACACATGCATCACGCGCTGGCCCTCGCCGAGCGGGCGCTGGGACGGGTGGCGCCGAATCCCGCGGTGGGCTGCGTGATTGTCTCGCGGGAAGGGCGTGTCGTCGGGCGCGGATGGACGCAACCCGGCGGCCGGCCGCATGCCGAGAGGGTCGCGCTGGCGCAAGCGGGCGAGGGCGCGCGCGGCGCCACAGCCTATGTGACGCTGGAGCCTTGCGCCCATTTCGGCCAGACGCCGCCTTGCGCCGATGCACTCGCCGCTGCCGGCGTCGCGCGCGTGGTGGCAGCGGTCGAGGATCCGGATCCCCGGGTGAAGGGGCAGGGCTTCGCGAAATTGCGATCGGCCGGCATTGAGGTGACGACCGGCGTCCTCGAAAAAGAAGCGGCGGCGCTCAACGCCGGCTTCTTCCTCCGCGTGACTCAGAACCGTCCGCTGGTGACCTTGAAGATCGCGCAGAGCAAGGACGGCAAGACCATCCGGAAAACCGGCGGCAAATGGATCACCGGCGAGGAGGCGCGGCGCTTCGCCCATCTGCTGCGTGCCAAGCATGACGCGATCCTGGTCGGCATCGGCACGGCGCTGGCGGACGATCCCGAACTGACTTGCCGGCTGCCGGGCCTGGAAGCGCGCTCGCCGCAGCGGATCGTGCTCGACACGGAATTGCGCCTGCCGCCGCGTTCGAAGCTCGCGACGACGGCGCGGCAGGTGCCGGTGCTCGTCATGACGGCGGCGCAAGGCGGCGATGCGCTGCGCGCGCAAGGCGTCGAAATGGAAGGGGTCGCCAAGACCGAAAGTGGAGGACTCGATTTAGCTGCCGTGCTCCGCCAACTGGCGCGGCGGGGCATCACCCGGCTGCTGGTGGAAGGCGGCGCCACCATCGCGGCCGCGTTCCTGCAGGCGGACCTGGTCGACCGGCTGGAGATCTTCACTGCGCCCATCGAGCTTGGCGACGATGGCGAGGGCGAGATCGAGGGCTTGGCTGCTGCCCGCGCCAGGGCTCGCGTCACCGAAACCCGGATGCTGGGCGACGATACGCTGGAAACCTGTGATTTGAGGGCCTAAAACCGTTCCATGTTCACCGGACTCATCACCGATGTCGGCCAAATCCGCCACCTCGAGAAGCGCGGCGACACCCATGTCGTGATCGCCACCCACTACGACGTCTCGGACGTCGCGGTGGGGGCTTCCATCGCCTGCTCGGGCATCTGCCTGACCGTGGTGGACAAGGGCGGTACCAAAGACCGCTGGTTCGCGGTCACCGCTTCCGGCGAAACCCTTTCGAAGACCACGGTCGGGCAATGGAAGGCGGGCGATCCGGTCAATCTCGAGCGGCCCATGCGTGTCGGCGACGAGCTCGGCGGCCACATCGTCACCGGCCATATCGACGGCACCGCGGAAGTCGTCAGCGCCAAGCCCGAGGATGAATCCGTGCGCATGCTGTTCCAGGCCCCGCGCGAGCTGGCGCGCTTCATCGCGCCGAAAGGCTCGGTGGCGCTGGACGGTGTGTCGCTGACCGTGAACGAAGTGGATGGCTCGCGCTTCGGGGTAAACATCATTCCGCACACGCTGAAGGTCACCAGCTTCGGCCGCCTGAAGCCCGGCGCCAAGGTCAACCTGGAAGTCGATTTGCTCGCGCGCTACGTGGCGCGGCTGGTCAAGGCGTGAGCATGTTCAAGGGCTACCTTTCGTCCATCGAGGAGCTGATCGAGGAAGCGCGCAACGGCCGCATGTTCATCCTGGCCGATGCCGAGGATCGCGAGAACGAAGGCGATCTCGTCATCCCGGCGCAGATGTGCACGCCGCAAGCGATCAACTTCATGGCCAAGCACGGCCGCGGCCTCGTTTGCCTGGCGCTGACGCAGGATCGCGCCAACGCGCTGCAGATTCCGATGATGACGCAATTCAATGGCACGCCGCACCAGACGGCGTTCACCGTTTCCATCGAGGCCAAGGAGGGAATCTCGACCGGCATCTCGGCCCATGACCGCGCCCACACCATTTCCGTCGCCATCGATCCCACCAAGGGACCCGGCGACATCGTCATGCCGGGCCACGTGTTTCCGCTGGTCGCCAAGCAGGGCGGAGCGCTGGTCCGCGCCGGTCACACGGAAGCCGCCATCGATATCGCGCGGCTGGCGGGCCTGTATCCCGCAGGCGTGATCTGCGAGATCATGAACGACGACGGCACCATGGCGCGGCTGCCGGACCTGGTGCAGTTCGCACAGTTGCACGGCCTCAAGATCGGCACCATTGCCGACCTCATCGCCTATCGCCGCCGCTACGATCATTTCGTGCAGCGCTCGGTCGAGACGCCGTTCCAGAGCCACAATGGCGGCGACTGGAAGATGTTCGTCTACGTCAACACGCTGGAATATGCCGAGCACATCGCGCTGGTGAAGGGCGACATCGCCTCGCCGGAGCCGCTGCTGGTGCGCATGCACGCCATCAACGTATTCAGCGACATCCTCGACTGGGCGCAGTACGAGCACGACGTGCTGGGCGCGGCCATGCGCATCATCGGCGAAGCGGGACGCGGCGTGGTGGTTCTGCTGCGGCAGACCAAGCCCACCTTCGTCACCGACGTTCTGCTCCGCCGCATCCAGGACGACGTGGACAGGCGCCGGGTCAAGGAATACGGAGTGGGGGCGCAGATCCTGCTCGATCTCGGAGTGAAGGACATGATCCTGTTGACCGACACGCCGGAGAAGAAGGTGGTGGCGCTGGACGGCTATGGCCTCAACATCGTTGGCACGCATCCGATCCGCGCGCGGGCCGGGGCGGGCAGAGCGTCATGACGCCCAACATCCTCATCGTCGAAGCGCGCTTCTACGACCACATCGCCAATGCGCTGCTGGACGGCGCCACCGCGGTGCTGGAGGCCGCCGGCGCGCGTTTCGAGCGGGTCACCGTTCCGGGCGCGCTGGAAATTCCCGCGGCCATCGGTTTCGCCGCCAGATCAGGCGAGGACGCCGGCAAGAGCTATGACGGCTATGTGGCGCTGGGCTGCGTCATCCGCGGCGAGACCTATCATTTCGAGATCGTGGCGGGGGAATCCGCCCGCGGGCTGATGGAGCTGGCGCTGCATCACGATCTTTGCATCGGCAACGGCATCCTCACCGTGGAGAACGAGGAGCAGGCGATGGTGCGCGCGGCGCGCGACGGCCAGGACAAGGGCGGCGATGCCGCACGTGCCTGCCTCGCGCTGATCAAGCTGCGGGCGCGGCTCGGAGCGCGGCGGTGACGGCGATCGCCTCACGCGCGGAGCGGGACGATCATGCCAATCGGCATGCCGCCCGTCTTGCCGCCGTGCAGGCGATCTATCAGATGGAGCTGACCGGCGTGGACGCCGAAACCGTGATCCGGGAATTCTCCGAGCATCGCTTCGGACATGAGATCGAAGGCAGCGCGGCGGCCAATCCGGATGCGGAATTCTTCGCCGACGTCGTGCGCGGCGTGCCGCATCACCAGCTGGCCATCGACCAGGTCATCGCGCAGGGCCTCGCGGAGGGCTGGAAGCTGCAGCGCATCGATTCCATCCTGCGCGCCATCCTGCGTGCTGCGTCCTTCGAACTGGTGGCGCGGCCCGACGTGCCGGCCAGGGTGGTGATCGACGAATATGTCGACATCGCGCACGCCTTCTTCGGCGGCGAGGAGCCGGCCTTCGTCAACGCGCTGCTCGATCGCGCGGCGCACAGAAAGCGCGCCGTGGAATTCGGCGAAGCCCCGCCCGATGGCGAACTCCAGTTCTGATTCCGGCCGGCCCGGCGAGTTCGAGCTGATCGCGCGGCTGTTCGCGCCGCTGGCAACCGCGCCGGGCGCATTCGGGCTGACGGACGACGCGGCGATCATATCGCCTTGTCCAGGTCACGATCTGGTGGTGACGACGGATGCGATTCTTGAAGGCGTGGATTTTTTCGGAAATGACCGGCCCGCATGGATCGCAAAAAAAGCCTTGCGCGTGAATCTCTCCGATCTTGCGGCCAAGGGTGCCAAGCCGTTCGGCTATCTGCTTACGCTCGCATTGCCGCAACGCATCGACGCGACGTGGCTGGAAGACTTCGCGGGCGGCCTGCGGGACGATCAGGACGCGTATGACGTCGGATTGCTCGGCGGAGACATGAGCTCGTCCGAACAATTGTCCATTTCCCTCACGGCGTTCGGCTATGTGCCCGCCGGCAGATTGATCCGGC
Source organism: Rhizomicrobium sp. (assembly GCA_036564785.1). Classification (GTDB taxonomy): domain Bacteria; phylum Pseudomonadota; class Alphaproteobacteria; order Micropepsales; family Micropepsaceae; genus Rhizomicrobium. The sequence goes on from DATCOJ010000187.1 coordinate 11,386, forward strand.
GCAAGGGCGCGCGGGCGGGCGATGCGGTGTTCGTCACCGGAACCATTGGCGACAGCGGCGGTGGGCTTGCGCTGTTGCGCGACGATGAAGGAGGCGCGCTCAGCGCCGAGTTCCGCAATGACCTGATCGACCGCTACCGGCTTCCCGCGCCGCCGGTTTCGTTCGGTGGGTCGCTGATTGGATTGGCAAGCGCCGCGCTCGATGTTTCCGACGGACTGATCGCCGATCTGGGGCATCTGGCTGCCGCGTCTGGAGTGCGCATCGTGGTCGAGGCGGCACGGATTCCGCGATCCGCCGCATTGCGCGCGCTGTGGGGAGACAGCGACTCCGCCATCGCGCGCGCCGCCACCTCGGGCGACGATTACCAGATCGCGTTCACCGCGCCGCTCAACGCTGAAGCGAAGCTCCGGCAGGCCGCCCATGACGGGCTCACCACGCTCACCCGCATCGGCCGGGTCGAGGCGGGAGCGGGTGTGGTGCTCATGGGTGCGCAGGCGCAGGAAATCGCTGTGAAACGTCCCGGTTTCACGCATTTTTAGGCCGGACCTGCCACGCTCCTGCCATGCGCGGCCTCATTCCATCGCTGCTGGCGGTACTCGCCCTGGGCTCGACGGCTTTTGCCGCCGACAAGCCCGCCGCGCCGGGAACCAGCGTGGAGATGCCGTATCTGATCGCGCCCCTGACGGTGGACGACAAGCTGGTGGCCTACGCCTATGTCTCGAGCAAGATCATCGCCACCTCGCCCTCGGGCGCCATCGAGATTCGCCTGAAGACGCCCTTCCTCCAGGACGCCTTCGTGCGGGACGTCAACGCCGCGCCGATCGGCCGCGCCTCCGATCCGTCCAAGGTCGACGAGGCGGCGCTGGTGGCCCGCCTGCTGAGAGACACCAAGCGGGTGATGGGGGCGGGCGTGGTGGCCGATTTCCGGCTGATCCAGATCCAGATCGCCGCCGTGAGGCCGAACGCTCCGTCCTAGGAAGCCTTCGTCCCGAAGCCCCAGAATGCGGCATTTCCGGCGTTGCGTTGGAGGATCGCTTTTGGCATGTTCCGCCGCCTTTCGCGGCGGTCGGGATTCCCGGGCGCGGCTTCAGGCGCGTTCTGCGGGGGCGCATATCCGGCGCCCAATCCGCAAGTATCCGCACATCGGAGATGGGAAAGAGCGATGAGCTTGCAGCTTATACTTGTGTTGGTTTGCGGCGCCCTGGCGCTCGTCTATGGCGGCGTGACGATCCGGTCCGTCCTCGGCATGAGCGCGGGCAATGCCCGGATGCAGGAGATCGCAGCCGCGATCCAGGAAGGCGCGGCCGCCTATCTCAACCGCCAATACACCACCATCGCCATTGCCGGCGTCGTGATCTTCGTCATCGCCTTCCTGATCTTCGGCTGGCAGGTCGCGGTGGGCTACCTGATCGGCGCAGGGCTCTCGGGCCTGGCCGGCTATATCGGCATGAACGTCTCGGTGCGGGCCAATGTGCGCACGGCCGAAGCCGCCCGCCAGGGGCTGGCGTCCGGCCTCTCCGTCGCCTTCCGCTCCGGCGCAGTGACCGGCATGCTGGTCGTCGGCCTCGGCCTCATCGCCGTCGCCGGCTACTACAGCTTCCTGCGTTATGGACTGAAGCTCGATATCGACAACGAGCGCGACGGCAGGATGATCACCAACGCGCTGGTGGCGCTCGGCTTCGGCGCCTCGCTGATCTCCATCTTCGCCCGCCTCGGCGGCGGCATCTTCACCAAGGGCGCCGACGTGGGCGGCGACATGGTGGGCAAGGTCGAAGCCGGAATTCCGGAGGACGATCCCCGCAACCCCGCCACCATCGCCGACAATGTGGGCGACAATGTCGGCGACTGCGCCGGCATGGCGGCCGACCTGTTCGAGACCTTCGCGGTGACCACCGTCGCCACCATGGTTCTCGCCTCGCTCTACTTCACCGGTCAGGCGAAGTCGGCGCTGATGCTGCTGCCGCTCGCCATCTCCGGCATGTGCATTCTTACCTCCATCATCGGCACCCTGTTCGTGCAGCTGGGCAAGAACAACTCGATCATGGGCGCGCTCTACAAGGGCGTGATCGCCACCGGCCTTCTGTCGCTCATCGGGCTGTGGCCGCTCACCGACTGGATCGTCGGTCTGCACACGGTTCTGACGACGGAGACCGGCAAGGCCTATAGCGGGATGGATCTCTTCTTCTGCGGCGCCGTAGGGCTTGCCGTGACCGGCGCCATCATCTGGATCACGGAATACTACACCGGGACGGGCCGCCGGCCGGTCAACGTCATCGCCAAGGCCTCCGTCACCGGCCACGGCACCAATGTGATCCAGGGTCTGGCGATCTCGATGGAAGCCACCGCGCTGCCGGCGCTGGTCATCTGCGTGGGCATTATCTCCACGTACATGCTGGCCGGACTGTTCGGCATCGCCATTGCCGTGTCGACGATGCTGTCGCTGGCCGGCATGGTGGTGGCGCTCGACGCCTTCGGCCCCGTCACCGACAACGCCGGCGGCATCGCGCAGATGGCGGGCCTCGAGGGCGACGTGCGCAAGACGACCGATGCGCTCGACGCCGTGGGCAACACCACCAAGGCCGTGACCAAGGGTTATGCCATCGGCTCGGCGGGCCTGGGCGCGCTGGTGCTGTTCGCCGCCTACACGTCGGACCTCAAGTACTTCCTCAGCCATTCGAACCTGTACACCTACTTCCGCGGCATCGGCGCCATCGACTTTTCGCTCGCCAATCCGTGGGTGGTGGTCGGCCTCTTCATGGGGGGCCTGCTGCCCTATCTGTTCGGCGGCATCGCCATGACCGCAGTCGGCCGCGCGGCGAGCGCGGTGGTGGAGGAAGTGCGGCGCCAATTCCGCGAAATGCCCGGTATCATGCAGGGCACGCAGAAGCCGGACTACGCCCGCGCCGTCGATCTGCTGACCAAGGCCGCCATCCGTGAGATGGTGGTGCCGGCGCTGCTGCCCGTGCTCTCGCCCATCGTGCTCTATTTCATCGTCGAGCGGATCGCGGGCAAGGGCGAGGCCTTCGCCGCCGTGGGCGCCATGCTGCTGGGCGTGATCGTGACCGGCCTGTTCGTCGCCATCTCGATGACGTCGGGCGGCGGCGCCTGGGACAACGCCAAGAAGTACATCGAGGACGGCCATTACGGCGGCAAAGGTTCGGACGCCCACAAGGCCGCCGTGACCGGCGACACCGTTGGCGACCCCTACAAGGACACGGCGGGGCCGGCAGTCAATCCGATGATCAAGATCACCAACATCGTCGCGCTGCTGCTATTGGCGACGCTGGCGCACGGGATCTGACGGCGGGAGCTCTATGGGTAACCACCGCCGCCGGAAGGCTGGTCGCCCGGCGCGCCGATGGGAACGCCCGGCGTGGCGTTGAGCAGCTGCTGCAGGAAGGTGATCTCGCGGCCCTTGGCTGGCGTCTCGCGGGTTTCGAAGGCGACGACGTGGCCATCCCTCAGGCCGTAATGCCTGATGCCGGTCACCTTGCCGTCCTTGTCGAAATGAATGGCCATGATGGAGCGGTTGACCACCAGCGGGTCGAAGAACGCGACCTGCTTCTCCACGCTGGAGACATAATACCAGGCGTCGCCGCCGAAAGTCGCTTCGGTGGAGGGATCGCCCAGCCGGTCCTGGACGGTGGTCTTGGTGTCGGTGCCGATCTTGATCGAGGCCTCGCCGATGGGATCGGGCAGGTAGCCGCGTTGGTTAACAACCGGCGTGCAGCCCGCGGCGGCGAGCGAGGCGGCGAGCAGAAGAAGGGTCAGTCTCATGGCGATGTCCCAGCAAGCTTCCCCGCGGCGCTGTGCTAGCCTCGCCCGGCCGCTGTTGCAAGAGCAGGATTCGCCACAGGCAACCCGATGCTGAACCGGCTCCGCCAGACCAGACAGCGCGACAGGCTCGCCCGCAAGCTGTGCGCCGGGTTGAGCGAGCGCGCCCGCAGCCCCGAGTTTTTCGCCGCCTTCGGCGTGGCGGATTCGGTCGACGGACGTTTCGATCTGGTGGCCCTGCATGCCTGGCTTCTGTTCGACCGGATCGGCGAGGGCGAGGAAGAGTTGTCCCAAGCGGTGATGAACGAGATCTTTGCCCAATTCGACGAAGCGCTGCGCCAGTTGGGAAACGGCGAAGTCGGGATGCGGCAGCGGATGAAGAGCGTGGCGCAAGCCTTTTTCGGCCGGATGCAGGCCTATACGCAAGCCAAGGACTTGCCCTCGCTGACCCAAGCCATTCACCGCAATGTCTATCGGGGACAGCAGGGGCGGGAGCTGCAGGCACAAGCGTTGGCGGAATACGCGCTCTCCGCGCGGGCGTCGCTTGCCAGGATGCCGTCGCTTGATGCGGCGCTCCAATTCGATTCCTTGCGGCCCGCCGCGGATTTCGTGTCATGACACCGTCACCGCTTCAGCATTTCTACGATCTTGCCGATCTCTCGGAAGCCGGCGCGGAGGTCGTCGTTTCGGCGAAGCCCGCCGATCTGCCGGCACTGGCGAAATGGGCCGGCGTGGACGCTGTGGAGCGCTTCGAGGGGCGTGTCGAACTGCGCAAGCTCCCCGCGCACAGGTTCGTCTACGAGGCAGCGCTCACGGCAGACATCGTGCAGAGCTGCGTGGTGACGCTGGAACCGGTGCGCTCCCATCTGGAGCGCAATGTCTCGCGCACCCTGCATCTGTCGCAGGCCTCACGGCGGTTGGCGGAGCCCGAACCGGAGTGGTCGCCTGCCGACGACGAAGGCCCGGAGGAAATCCAAAGCCCGCGCTACGATCTTGCGGCGCCGCTGCTGGAGGAATTCGTGCTCAGCATCGATCCCTATCCCCGGGCGCCGGGCGTGGCGTTCGAACCCCCGGCGGAGAAGGCGGAACCCGCCGAAAGCCCTTTTGCGGCCCTGAAGGTGCTGAAAAAGCCGGGCTGATCGGCAAAAAGCCAGGAATTCCGGCCTTGAATCCGCGGGCTGTTTCGGCTTCACTCCGCGCCCTGTTTTGCCAGCCTGGCCGGGAGGCGTCGGGCGCCCGCGAGCGCCCAGCCTGCCGGATTCGGCCAACCATCGAAGGAGCTTGTTCCGCCATGGCGGTCCCCAAGAGAAAAACGTCGCCGTCGCGCCGGAACATGCGCCGATCCCACCATCGGCTGGCGCCGGCCAGCCATGTCGAGTGCCCCAATTGCGGCGAGCAGAGAAGGCCGCATCATGTTTGCGCCTCTTGCGGCTATTATGATGGCCGCGAAGTGGTGAAGGCCAAGGCCTGAGCCGGGTTCGCTGGAAGGCCCGGCGCGCGGCGCGGGTCTCTCCTTCGGCAGCGAGGCGGCAGTGGTCCAGGAACTGACGGTATCGGTTGATGCGATGGGCGGCGACGCCGGCCCCGGCGTGGTGGTGGCCGCGCTGGGCAAATCCGCCGTGCGTCATCCGGCCGTGCGCTTCCTGCTTCATGGCGACGAAGCCCAGCTGAAGCCGCTGTTCGCCAGGCGCGCCAAGCTCGCCGGCAAGGTCGAGATCCGCCACAGCGCCGAGCGCGTGCGCATGGACGAGAAGCCGAGCCAGGCGCTCCGCCGCGGCCGCAACACCAGCATGTGGCGGGCCATCGAGGCGGTGGCCAAAAATGAAGCCCAGGTCGCGATCTCGGCCGGCAATACCGGCGCACTGATGGCAATGGCGATGTTCCAGCTTCGCGTGCTGCAGGGCATCGAGCGGCCGGCGATCGCCGCGCTGTGGCCGACGCGGCGCGGACAGAGCGTCGTGCTCGACGTTGGGGCCAATGTGGAGACCGATGCGCAGCAGTTGGTCGATTTCGCGGTGATGGGCGAAGCCTTCGCCCGCGCCATTCTCGGCCTGGAGCGGCCGACCGTGGGCCTGCTCAATGTCGGCGCCGAAGAGGTGAAGGGTCACGAGGCGGTGCGCGGCGCCGCGCAGATCCTGCGCAACGTCAACCTACCCATCGAATTCTGCGGCTTCGTCGAGGGCGACGATATCGCCGAAGGCACGGTGGACGTTGTCGTGACCGACGGCTTCACCGGCAATGTCGCGCTCAAGACTGCGGAAGGAACGGCAAGGCTCGTCGTCGGTTTCCTTCGCGCCGCGATGAAGCGCTCGCTGCTGGGCCGGGTCGGAGGCCTTTTGGCGGGCGGGGCGCTGCAGGCGCTGAAGCGCAAGCTCGATCCGCGCGCCTCCAATGGCGGAATATTTCTGGGATTGAACGGGATCGTCGTGAAGAGTCACGGAGGCACGGACGCCGTGGGATTCGCCAGTGCGCTCGACATGGCGATCGACATGGCGCGCGCCGATGTCATCGCCAGGATCGTCGCCGACCGGGCGGTGCTCACCCCGGGTCTGCCCGCGGCAGCCTCGATATCGGGAGCGGCCGCCACGTGAGCATCGTGCGGTCCCGGGTCATCGGCTGCGGCGCGTATCTGCCCGAGAAAATCCTGACCAACGCCGAATTGGCGAAGATGGTGGACACCAGCGATGCCTGGATCGTCGATCGCACCGGCATCCGCCGCCGCCACATCGCCCGCGACGGCGAGACGACCTCCGATCTCGCGCTCCGTGCCGCGCAGGCCGCATTGGCGGATGCGGGGATCGGGGCCGAGGCGCTCGACATGATCGTGGTGGCGACCACCACTCCGGACGAGACGTTCCCCGCGGTCGCCACTTCGATCCAGTCTCGTCTGGGCATGACGCGAGGCGCCGCCTTCGACGTGCAGGCGGTGTGCTCCGGCTTCATCTATGCCATCGCGGTGGCGGACAATTTCATCAAGGCCGGGCAGGCGCGGACTGTTCTGGTGATCGGCGCCGAAACCATGTCCCGCCTGATGGACTGGACCGACCGCTCGACCTGCGTGCTGTTCGGCGACGGCGCCGGCGCCATCGTGCTGCAAGCGGGCGAGGGCAGGGGCGATGCTTCCGACCGTGGCGTCCTCAACACCAAGCTCTATTCGGACGGTAGGCTGCACGATCTGCTCTACGTGGATGGCGGCCCCTCCACCACCGGCACCACCGGCTATCTGCGCATGCAGGGTCCGGACGTGTTCAAGCACGCGGTGATCAACATCGCCGATTCGATCCAGGCCTCGGCGCGGGAGAGCGGCGTGGCGGTGTCGGAGATCGACTGGTTCGTGCCCCACCAGGCCAACCAGCGCATCCTCGATTCGACCGCCCGGCGCCTCAAGGTTCCGGCGGAGCGCTTCGTCTCCACCATTGCCGAGCACGGCAATACCTCGGCCGCCTCGGTACCCCTGGCGCTGGACACAGCCGTCCGGGACGGCCGGATCGAGCGCGGCAACCTGGTGTTGCTCGAGGCCATGGGGGGCGGGCTGACCTGGGGCGCGGCCCTGCTGCGCTGGTAAGGGCCGGTCTTAAGACTTTCCCCTATCCCTTTGACGTTGACGGCTTATTCGGTCGCTCCTAGGCTTTGCCCGTCGGAGGGAGTCGCCGCTGCCATGACCACGAATACCCTGACCCGCGCGGACCTGACCGAATCGGTCTTCCAATCCGTCGGGCTGTCGCGCAACGAATCGGCGCAAATGGTGGAGGACATGCTGGAGGAGGTTTGCGCGGCGCTGGCCCGCAACGAGACCGTGAAGCTGTCCTCGTTCGGAACCTTCGCGGTGCGGCAGAAATCGCAGCGCATGGGACGCAATCCGAAGACCGGCGACGAAGTTCCGATCGCGCCGCGGCGTGTGCTGGTGTTCCGCCCCAGCCACGTGCTGAAGGCGGTGATCAACGGTCAGACGCCGGTGTTCGAGGCCGAGGAGTGATGGTGATGCCAGCGGCCGCCGCCGTGCCCGGCGCCAAATCGCCCGAAGCCTTTCGCACCATCAGCGAAGTGGCCGCGGAGCTCGACGTGCCGCAGCATGTGCTGCGCTTCTGGGAGACGAAATTCGCGCAGGTGCGTCCGCTGAAGCGGGCCGGGGGCCGGCGCTACTACCGGCCCGAGGACGTCGATCTGCTGCGCGGCGTCTACCGGCTGCTCTATTCCGACGGCTACACCATCAAGGGCGTGCAGAAGCTGTTGCGCGAGCAGGGCGTGCGCTTCGCGGTCGAGCGCGGCCGCGCGGCATCATCGGCGAAAGTGCGCAGCATTGTATCTGCCGAAGCCGTGAGCGAGGACGAGCCCCGCTATGCCCGCGCCGCCATCGCCCGGGTGGAGCGGGCGCACGCGGAGTCGTTCTCCGGTGCGGATAGGCCGCCGCTCGATGAAGCCACCCGCATCAAGCTGGAACTGCTGCTCGCCGAGCTGCTGCAAATGAAAGCCAAGCTGGTGGCCGCCCGGCCGCGCCTCTGAATGGCCGGACGTTAGATATCTCACTGGTATCTGGGGCCAGACTCGCCCGGTTGCGGGGCTGTGATACGCCAACTATAGTCCGCGGCCCTCGCGGTCAGGCCCCGCGGGATTTTTCGGCAAGGACGGAGCGTGGCGCAGCCTGGTTAGCGCACCAGTCTGGGGGACTGGGGGTCGAGAGTTCAAATCTCTCCGCTCCGACCAATTCACCGGCGCAACTTTCTCACGAGATTGCAGCCGCGAGAGCGACCGGCGGAAAAGAAGCCCGGATGCCTTCGACCATAGGCCATGATCCAACGATCGGCGGGAGAGCCGTGCGCTGCACGGCCTTTCGACCGCGCGGCGCACGTCTCGCATTGAAGGCGGCGTCAGTTCGTAAACAGGCCGTAGTCCGATTGGACGACTTCACCTGTGTTGCTGTCCACAAGGAGCGCGTCGTCGCCGACGCGAATCCAAGTGAGGCCGGATGGCGGCGCTTCGAGCGCGTAGTCGCCATAGCTGGTCAGAACATAGCTCGTGCCCAGCAGTTTGCCGTTGACGCGCTGGCCGAGCGTATAGCGCGTATAGGTGTAGCCGGACGGCGCAACGAACGCGCCCGCTTTGTAGTGCTTGGTCGTCGTGATGGTGCGGCGGAACTGCTTGTAGCCGTCGTTGGATTTCACGGTCGTCGTCTGCGACATGCCGGACGGCGTCGCCTCCGTGGTCGTGGTCTTCTCCGTGTCCGGCTGGGCCATAGCAGCGGACGAACCGAGGCAGGCCGCCAGCGCAGCCGCCGGCAACAGGAACTTGTTCATTTGAAGAATCCTTTTTGCGCCCTTCGACCTGATGAGACAACGCGCGAATGCACCATAAAGCCCAAACGTAGACGACCAAGGGCGCTCGGGCGCTCGATCCCGTCGCGGATCCTCGTCAGGGCACCAAGGCAATGGCCTAGGCAGCCGCCGACGAGATGCACATGAGCGCCTGATCCTGGTTGCCGTGCCACACGAGCTTGTCCCCTATGCTGATTTCAAGCGCGGCATAGGGAATGTGCATCGTGCTGGCGGCGGTTCGCATCGCCTCGTGATCGTCCTTGCATTGCGTCACCAGCATGCGGACCAACTCATCGGCCTCGTTGGCATAGCGCAACGTATAAGTTGTCGTCATTTTTGCACCCCACGGTTTTGGAGGGGGGAGCGCGGGCACTGTTCCGACAGGTGCCCCTAAAGTCTCTCACTCGCCAGCGCGCAATAGCCAACCGGCGACTCACAAACGATACGCTCGTGCAACAGGGCAAACTGTTCGATTCCGCTCACTTTGGTCCGAGATCGCACAATTGGCCGTGGACGACAGGGATCGCCAATCATTTCCAGGTCACGATTGCCCCGTGCTTCGCGCCAATCGGCCGGTTGGCCGATGGATGAGCGAATCGCCGAAGCGAAGAAGCAGCGCCCCGATCATGAGACCGAGGCCATAGACCGCGAATCGGTCGGGCCGGCTGGGACCATAGAAATGGGCGAGGTAGACAAGGGTGAAGTTGGCCCAGAAGAAATACAGCGCGCAGCGATGAAGCGTGCTCCCCGCCCGAAAGCCAAGGGTTTGCACGGCCCTATCGGTGGAGATCAGAACCATCGCCGACAAAACAATGCCGCTCATTCCGCAATACGCGGCGGTTGTTTGCTCGAGATTCTGATTCCTGAACAACCATGGAATCAGCAGCGCGACGAGATGCGCGAAATAGGCCACGACAAACGTCAGTCCAAGTTGGCGGCGATTCCGCAATAGGGACTGAGCGATCTCGCCGGGGAAGAAGCGCGCCAGCGGTCCGGCGACTAGAACCACGAAGAAAAGCAGCACGGCGAGGCGGCCGGTGAGTTGAACGGCCAGCCGCAAGCCCTGGTCGCCATCAGTCTGAAGCGGAACGGCGACGGCAGCAGTGGCGGCCGCAGCACCCGTCAGGATCAAAAGGTATCCGGCGAAGTTGAACCGCACAGGGGGAAAAGCCGGACTGGATACCGGATATTCAATCGCAACCATGGGACGTACCGGTAGGATTACGGGTTGGCGCGGACTGCGTGCTTCGGTCGAAACGGCCCCTCGTCACCAGCCTGTAACGCGCCAGGATTGGTACAGCGCGTACGCCAGTGCTGCGCACGAGCGGTCGAAAGAAAGGTAGTTCGCCGATTGTTCAATCGGCAGAGCCGCTTGCCGACTGTTTTCGGTCACGAAAAAATATTTCGAGCCGCCAGCGCCCGATCAACAAATCGTTAGGGCGCAGGCGTCAACAAAATTCGGTGCGGCAATCGTGCGGCGACGTAGCCGATTCGAACGCAGCAATCGCCGCCGCACAGGAACTCGAAATCCGAAAGCCTTTCCTGCCGCAGTTAGATGAAATCGCCTGTGCTCAAGCTTGCAAGATTCGTGGGCGTGTCGAGTTGGAAGACAAGATCTTCGCCGGCCTGATAGCCTGCCTGCCCGTTCGCGTCGACGACAAGGAAGGTGTCGCCCGCGAGTG
>DATCOJ010000188.1:0-11735 GCA_036564785.1 Rhizomicrobium sp.
GCTTCGCTCCGCGCCCCCTCCCGCAAGGGGAGGGGGGTGGTCGTTGCTGCATTCTGCCTCTCCTCAGCGCTCGCCGGCTGCGAGACGGCGCCGCCGCGCGAAGCCTCCTACTGGCCGGAACCGACCTATCTGACGGTCATCGTGCATCGCGGCGACACGGTTTCGCAGATCGCGGCGCGCTACAACATTACCGCCCCGACTTTGGTTCACATGAATGGGCTGAGCGACGGCAATGCCATTCGGCCGGGCGAAGTGCTGCGGGTGCCGGCGGGTCAGCGCAAGGTGCGCGAGGCGGTGTATCGCGAGGCTGATGCGCCGCGCTACGAAAGCTGGAACACGCCGGGCAGCATGCCGCTGCCGCGCAAGGCTGTCGTCATCGTGCGCAACGAGCCGCCGATTGCGGCACGTTCGCGAGAGCGTGCGCCGACCCCCTCGCCGCGGCCGGTGCCGCGCGCGCCCGTGATTGTCGCGAGCAACCAGAGCGGCAATCAAGGCAACAGTCAGGGCGGCAGCTGGTGGAATTCCTTCATCGCGCCAACGCCCGTGACGCCCGCGCAGTTCTTGTGGCCGGTGGAAGGCAAGGTGATCGTCCCCTTCGGCCAGGATGAGGATGGCGCGCGCAACGAGGGCATCAACATCGCCGCCGCCGTCGGTGCGCCGATCCGCGCCGCGGCGAGCGGCACCGTGACCTATGCCGGCAACGAGCTCAAAGGGTACGGCAATCTGGTGCTGATCAAGCACGACAACGGCTACGTCACGGCCTACGCGCATGCCCAGAGCATCTCGGTCAATCGCGGCGACCGCGTCGAAAAGGGCCAGGTGATCGGGCTGGCGGGGCAAACGGGCGATGTCGCCACCCCGCAGCTGCATTTCGAGATCCGACGCGGCGTCGAGCCGGTCGATCCCAAGCCGCTGCTGCTCGCCTCGCGCGAAAGTTAAGGCGCAGGCTCCGGCCGCCGCGCGAGCGCGAGCGGAATGGCGGCGAGGCACAGCGCGCCTGCGAACAGTGCGCCTCTCCAATCGGCCAGTACGAACAGCAGAAGCAGCGCTAAGTCGATGACCAGCGCCAACCCCGGCAGCCAGGGGTGCAGCTTGGCGCGGAACGGCCGCGCCAGCGCCGGCTCGCGCTGCCTCAGCACGAAATAGGCGATCTCGGTGAGCACAGAGGCGAGCGTCACCAGAAGCGCGATCAGTCCGAAGACGAAGCGGAAGCCGCCGATCGTCACCAGCAGGATCGACACGGCGGCCGTGGGGGCGAAGGCGCGGTAGGGGCTGCCGCCCTGGTTCACCGCCACAAGTGCGGCAGGCAGCAGACGGTCGCACGCCAGCGCATAGAGCACGCGCGGTGCGATCATCACATTGGCGTTGGCGACGCTCGCCACGGTCACCATGGCGCCGAGCGCGAACAGGGCTGCCGCCCAGCCGCCGGCCACCCGCGCGAGCACCGTCGCGTAGGGCAGTTTGTCCGCCGCCAAGCCTAAGGGCCCGAGCGCACTGAGCAGCGCGGCGTTGACCAGGAGATAGACCGCGCCCGCCAGCGCGATGCCGGCGAACAGGGCGCGCGGGATGTTTCGTGCCGGCGCGACGTTCTCTTCGGCGAAATAGACCGGCGCGTGCCAGCCATTGTACGCGCCTCGAATGAGCTGATAGGCGGCGGCGAGCGCCAGCAGGCCCAGCGGCGTCTCGGCCTGCGGCGGCAGCACGACGCGTACCGGCGCCAGCGTCAGCACCGCCGCTGCGAAGGCGAGGAGCAGCGTCGTCTTCAGAAGGCTGGTCAATCCCTGCAGCGTACGGCCCTCGCGCAGGCCCGCGACGTTGGCGGTATAGAGCACGATCTGCAGGCCGATACCGGCGACGGCCGGGTGCCCTGCCGCCCACGGCCAGATCAGGCCGAGGAAATCCGCAAACGCGATGCAGGCCGCGGCAAGGCCCGCGACATGGGCGCACCACATCGCCCATCCGGTCACAAGTCCGGCCGCGTCGCCGAGCGCGCGCCGCACAAAGACGTATTGGCCGCCCACCCGCGGCAGCGCCGTCCCCAGTTCCGCCAGCACGTTGGCCTGCAGCCCCGCATGCAGCGCGCCGAAGGCCCACAGCGCGAGGATCGCGCCGGCCACCGGTACGCTCGCTGCCACCAGACTCGGCGTGCGCATGATGCCGGAGCCGATCATCTCGCCCACGGCAATGGCGATGCCGAAGCCGAGGCCGAGGAGCCGCAGCAGCTGGCCGGGAGCGGTTGCCGAAGTCATCTCCGTTCAGAGCCGCGTAAAGTCGACGGGGCGGTTGAGGTCGAGGCGCCGCTCGGCCGGCGGCAGCGGATATTTGAGTCCGCTGGCGCAGTTGAACAGCACCACGCGGTCCTCCGCGCCGATGCGGCCCTCGCGCAGCGATCTCACATAGGCGGCATGGGTGGCCGCGCCTTCCGGGCAGAGGAGAAAGCCTTCGTGCTTGGCGACCTGCTCCAGACTCGCTTCGATCTCTCCGTCGCTCACTGCCAGAGCATAACCACCGCTCTCGCGCACGGCGGCCAGGATGAGGAAGTCGCCAATGGCCGCCGGCACGCGGATGCCGGAGGCGATGGTGTGCGCGTTTTCCCAGCGTGTGGCGTGCGTCTTGCCCGCATCGAAGGCGCGCACCATGGGCGCGCAGCCCTCCGCCTGCACCGCGACCATGCGCGGGCGCTTTGGTCCGATGAAGCCGATCGCCTCGAGCTCGGCGAAAGCCTTCCACATGCCGATGAGGCCGGTGCCGCCGCCGGTGGGATAGAAGATGACGTCCGGCACTTGCCAGCCAAGCTGCTCTGCCAGCTCGAAGCCCATCGTTTTCTTGCCTTCGATGCGATACGGCTCCTTCAAGGTCGAAAGATCGAACCAGCCGGTGACTTCGCGGCCCTGCGCCACCAGCTTGCCGCATTGGTCGATCAGCCCGTTGACGCGATAGACGGCGGCACCCTGCGCCGCGATCTCCCGCACGTTCACCTCCGGCGTGTCATCGGGACAGAACACGGTGGCGCGCACTCCCGCACGGCTGGCATAGGCCGCCAGCGCCGCACCGGCGTTGCCGTTGGTCGGCATGGCGAGATGCTTGACGCCTAGCTCCTTCGCCATGGAGACGGCGAGCGCGATGCCGCGCGCCTTGAACGAGCCGGTGGGCAGGCGGCCTTCGTCCTTGATCAGCACCTCGCCGGTTTCGCTGGCGATGCGGATGAGCGGCGTCATGATCTCGCCGAGGCTGACGATGTTCTCGTCGCGCATGACCGGCAACAATTCGCGATAGCGCCAGAGTTCAGGGGCGCGATCTTTCAAGGCGTCCTTGGTCAGCGCGCGGCGCACGCCGGCGAGGTCGTAGCGCGCCAGCAAGGGCTTGCCCGCCCGCGACAGGCCATGGAGCTGTCCCGCGTCGCAGCGCTCGCCGGTCGCCGAGCATTCCAGATGGGTGACGAAGGTCTGCGGCATGGAGTTTCCTGTCGCTGCAATCGAAGGTCCAGCATCGCCGACCTATGTTGTGCCTGCCAAGACGATTCGCACGCAGAGTCGCCAAAGGAAAAACCCTCGCCCCCACGAATGTGGGGGAGAGGGTAGGGTGAGGGGGTGTCAGAAGTCAGAAACAGAAGTCAATTGTCAGAATGGATGCCGATACAGTGCGATTTCTGAATTCTGATTCTGGCTTCTGATTTCCGACACCCCCTCACCCCAGCCCTCTCCCCCGCTAAAGCGGGGGCGAGGGAGTCTCCAGCGTCAAATCCCGCCTCTCAGCGCAGCGGAGAGCAGCGCCAGCTGGCGGCGGTGTAGCGGCACTTCGGCCTTGTGGCGGAAGGGATCGAAGCGGGCCGCCGTCAGCCGCTTCAGCTTGAGCGGCACCAGCGCCGCCGGCAGGAATGCCGCCAGAGCTTGTTTCGGCCGCGGCAATTTGCGCGCGGCGGCGAGCCGCGTTCGCGCCCGCGCGGCGAGGCTCTCGATGACCGGTCGCAGGCCCGCGCTCTTGCCTGCCAGCACGTCGTCGCGGGAGAGGCTCCCGGCCTGCAACATGTCCCGCGGCAGCAGCACCGCGCCGCGCGCCGCATGATAGGGAATGGCCTGTAGCAGTCCGGCCAGCGCATAGGCGATGCCGGCCTCGCGCGCCAGATCGTCGTACCGCACGCCGGCACCGAGAATTCGCGCCGCCAGCCGCATGACATTGCCCGATGTCGCATCGGCATAGTCTTCGAGCGCCGCCAGATCGGCGAAAGGCGAGGGATCGAGGTCGTTGCGCCGCGCTTCGATCACGGCGTCGAACAACTCGGGCGGCAGAGCCGCGGAGGTGAACATCTCCGCCAGCGCGCGCGCCACTTCGTGCTCGCGCGGACGGCCGTCGCGCGCGCCTGCGATCGCCTCGCGCCACCACTGCAGACGAATCTCGCCCATCATCGGCTCGCGCACCGCCTCGCCGACGCGGGCGATTTCGTAGTTGAAGGCGTAGAGCGCGAAGAGATGCGGCCGGGTCTGCGCCGGCGCGAACAAGGTCGCGAAGTAGCGGTCGGGGTCGTGCCGCCGCACCAGGGCTTCGCAAGGAGTCTGGACGGGGCGGCGCGCCATGCCTTTCCATCGAAGAAGCGCCGCCAGGCGTCAAGGCGGCAAGCGGCCGACCCCGGCGCCCTAACGGGATTGCCAATGATCTGAAGGACTTACAGAAATCGATGCAGTTTTACTTGAGCCAATGCACGCCGAGATTTAGACTTGTTCCCCGTTTACTTGCCAAGCCGACAATAGTGCTCTACCATTTCAAATGAAAGGCCGGCCAGACCGGCCCCCAAAGCCCCCCGTCCCGGTCCGCGCCGTCCGGCAGGGCCGGGCATTGAAGAGCGGGATCGCGACATCCGATCCCGCTCTTTTTTTGTCCGTCAGATGGCGCCGTAGAGATGCGAGGTCGCCACCATGGCGAACAGCATGGGGATCGACAGCATGGTGTTGATGCGGCTGAACATGCTGGCCGTCTTCCCGGCGGCGTCCTTGTCAGGCTGCGCCAAATCCGGATAGCGGTTGTCGATGTTCAGCGCCTTCTGCTGGTTCGGCCAGATCACGAACCAGACGTTGAACCACATGATGATGGCCAGCCACACCCCGATCCCCATGTTCACATACGCGGGATTGCTGAAGCCTTCGCTGGCATCGATGGTGATCACCTGCACGAAATAGTCGTTGAGGATGGCGAGCGTCACGCCGAACACCAAGGTCGCCATCGCCGACCAGCGAAACCAGAACAGCGCCGCTGGAGTGATGAACTTGCCCAGCGCCGGCTTCAGCTCGGCCGGAATCTTGGGCATGGTCGGGGTGGAGACGAAGTTGAAATACCACAAGAGGCCGATCCACATCACGCCGGAGATGACGTGCAGCCAGCGCAGCAGGAAGCGCCAGAACAGGTTGGTGTCGTAGCCCTGCAGCTGGCAGTAGATCAGCAAGAGAATGATGGCCAGCACGATGCCGGCGATGATGGTGTTGCGGAGATTCGCGAAGAAGGCGGCCACGGGTTTCCTCCCCTAAGAGTCCATCGGTGAGTCCGGGACCAGTTTACCGCATTTTCCGCCGATTCCAGCCTCTCTAAATCGCCAGGCGCTTGGGGCGGCGGACCTGGAGCCAGGTCACCACCATCAGCCGGGTGACCATCACCGCCGTGAAGAAGGAGGTGATGATGCCGACGCCCAAGGTCACGGCGAAGCCGCGCACCGGACCGGAGCCCAGCTGGAACAGGATCAGCGAGGCGATCAGGTGGGTCATGTTGGCGTCGATGATGGTGTTCATGGCGCGGCGGAAGCCGGTGTCGATCGAGGCCAGCATGGAGCGGCCGTTGCGCTGCTCCTCCCTGATGCGCTCGTAGATCAGCACGTTGGCGTCCACCGCCATGCCCATGGTGAGCACAATGCCGGCGATGCCCGGCAAGGTCAGGGTGGCGCCGAACAGGGTGAGCGCGGCGAACAACAAGACCACGTTCAGGGTCAGCGCGACATCGGCGAACAGGCCGAAAAGCCCGTAGCGCAGGACCATGAACAGCGCCACCAGCAAAAGCCCGCCGATCGCCGAGTATTTGCCGGCCTTGATCGAATCCGCGCCCAGCTCGGCGCCGACCGTGCGCTGGTCCAGCACCTTGAGCGGGGCAGGCAGCGCGCCGGCCCGCAGCAGAACGGAAAGGTCGCTGGCGCTCTGAATGGTGAAGCTGCCGGAGATCTCGCCCGAGCCGGTCAGGATCGGCTCGCGGATTTCCGGCGCCGTGATCACCTTGTTGTCGAGCACGATGGCGAAGCGGCGATGGACGTTTTCCTTGGTGACGTCGCCGAATTCGCGCGTGCCCACGCTGTCGAAGCGGAAGGTCACCACCGCCTGTCCGGTCTGCTGGTTGAATGTGCCTTGCGCGTCGGTCAGGCGATCGCCGCTCACCATCACCCGCTTTTCCACCACGATGGGACCGAGCGGCTGGCCGTTGCGCGGGTCCTTGCCGTCCTGCTGCAGCAGTTCGGAGCCGATGGGCACGATGCCCTTCTTCGCCTGGTCGATATTGGCGTTCTCGTCCACCAGCTGGAAGGTCATCTTGGCGGTCTTGCCGAGCAGCGCGATGAGGCGCTCGGGATCGGAAAGCCCCGGCACCTGGATCAGGATGCGATCTTCGCCCTGGCGCTCGATGGTGGGCTCGCGGGTGCCGAGCTCGTCGATGCGCTTGCGCACCACCTCGATGGACTGATCCACCACCTGCTGCTTGGTCTGCACCTTGTAGGCGTCCGTCATCTTCATGACGATTGTGTCGTTGCCCGGCTCCGTCATGTCGTAGGCGCGCGCGCCGATGGAGAGCAGCGAGCTGCTCGATACCGGATTGAGATTCTTGAGGATGGTTTTGGCGTCCTCGTAGCGGTTGTGGTCGAGAACGCGCACCGAGAGGCCGTCGGTGCCGACATCCTGCAGATTGTCGAAGCCGATATGGGCCTTGCGCAGGCCGATGCGGGTGTCGGCGCGCAGCGATTCGAGCTTGTCCTTCAGCACCTGGTCGACTTCGACTTCTTCGAGCAGGTAGGAGCCGCCCTGCAGGTCGAGCCCGAGGCTCACCGTATTGTGCGCCAGCCAGCCCGGAATCTTTTCGCGCACGCTCTCCGGCAGCGCATTGGGCAGCGCGACGAGGAAGCCGAAAATCAGGATGACGAGCGTCAGGACTCTCGACCAGGTGGGAATCTGCAGCATCGGCTAATCCTTGTCGGCCTTGGCATCGCCGCTCTTCGGCCGCACCTCGGTCAGCGTGCTCTTGAGCACCTTGGTATGCACCCCGTCGGCGATTTCCACCGTGACGTGCTCGTCCTCCGGCTTCACCGGCTTGGAGACCGTGGCGATGTGGCCGCCGGCCGTGATCACGGTGTCGCCGCGGCGCACATTGGCAATCGCGCTCCGCAGCTGCTTCAGGCGCTGCTGCTGGGGCCGCATCAGCATGAAATACATCACCACCAGCACGAAAATCAGCGGTACGAAGGGGCTGGTCAGCAGGTCCTGCATGGTTTTTTCGTGAGATCCAGGGGTTTCGGGGAATGGCGGCGGACTATAGCCGGGAACCCCTGCATTGCAACCGTGCAACACCGAAGGCGCAGACGCGATCACACAGCGCTGAATTTGGCGCAAAGCTGCGGATGAAGAATATCTTGGGACGGCTACTCCGCCGCCTGCCGGGCGTGCCCGAGCCAGATATCGAGATCGGCGAGCGCGCGGTGGGCCATCGCCTTCTTGCGGTCGCGTCCGCGCGCGCCGGTGAGTTCCGGGAACAATCCGAAATTCACGTTCATGGGCTGAAAGGTTTTGGCGTCCGCGCCTTTGGTGATGTGTGCCAGCAGCGCGCCCAGCGCCGTGGTGGGCGGCGGCGGCGCACATGACAGGCCGAGCGCCTCGGCCGCCGCGAAGCGTCCCGCCAGCAAGCCGATGGCGGCGCTCTCCACATAGCCTTCGACACCGGTGATCTGCCCGGCAAAGCGCAGCCGCGGCTCGACCTTGAGCCGCAGCGCGCCGTCGAGCAGGCGCGGCGAGTTGATGAAGGTGTTGCGGTGAAGGCCGCCCAGCCGCGCGAAGCTGGCATTCTCGAGTCCTGGAATCGTGCGGAAGATGCGCGTCTGCTCGCCGTGGCGGAGCTTGGTCTGGAAGCCGACCATGTTCCACAAGCTGCCGAGCGCATTGTCCTGGCGCAATTGAACGACGGCGTAGGGCCGGCGGTCGGTGCGCGGATCGGCGAGGCCCACCGGCTTCATCGGGCCGAAGCGCAAAGTATCTTCGCCGCGTGCCGCCATCACCTCGATGGGCAGGCAGCCCTCGAAATAGGGCGTGGAACTCTCCCATTCCTTGAACTCGGTCTTCTCTCCGGAGAGCAGCGCCGCGATGAAGCCCTTGTATTGCGCCTCATCGAGCGGACAGTTGATGTAGTCCGCGGTATCGCCCTTGTCGTAGCGCGACTGCATCCAGCACACGCCCATGTCGATCGACTCGCGATGGACGATGGGCGCGATAGCGTCGAAGAAAGCGAGCGAGTCTTCCCCGGTCAGCAGGCGGATGGCTTCGGCCAGCGCCGGCGACGTGAGCGGACCGGTCGCCACGATGACGTAGCGCCAGTCGGCAGGCGGCAGCCCCGCGATCTCTTCGCGGCGGATGTCGATCAGAGGATGACGCTCGAGCGCCTGCGTGATCTCTGCGGAGAATCCGTCGCGATCGACGGCCAGCGCGCCGCCGGCTGGCAGCTTGTGCGCGTCGCCGGCGCGCAGGATGAGCGAACCCGCGCGCCGCATCTCCTCGTGCAACAATCCGACGGCGTTGTTCTCCCAATCGTCGGAGCGGAAGGAATTGGAGCACACGAGTTCGGCGAGGGCGTCGGTCTGGTGGGCGTCAGTGCCGCGGACGGGGCGCATCTCGTGCAGCACCACGCGCGCGCCGGATTGCGCCGCTTGCCAGGCGGCCTCGCTGCCCGCGAGCCCTCCGCCAATGATGTGGATGGATTGAGCCACAACCTCAGTCTATTCGCTCTGAGTGCTGATGTTGAAGCGAAATCAGCCAAACACCATCGGCCGGCGGTTGCGCCAGGGGCGGGCCTCCTCAAGCTGCGCGGCGATGCGGAACAGCGTCGCCTCGTCGCCGTAGCGGGCGGTGAACATCATGCCGATGGGAAGCCCGTCGCCCGACATGCCGAGCGGCAGCGACAGCGACGGCTGGCCGGTCATGTTGAAGGTCGGCGTGTAGCCGAAGACGCGGGCCTGGCGCCGGTTGAACTCGCGCGGCTCGACATTCACCGGATCGAGATGGCCGATGGCGGGCGAAGCGGTCAGCGTCACCGGCGTCAGCAGCACGTCGAAATCGCGCCAGGCGCGCAGGATCTGCCGCGTCATCAACCGCAAGGTCTGCAGGCCCCAGCCGACATTCTCCGCCGTCAAGTCCATGCTGGCGCGATAGCTCGCCCAGGCGAGCGGCTCCATGTCGTCTTCCTGCGGCTCGCGCCCCAGCACCTTTTTCCAGTCCTCGATGGTGGCCGCGAACATGCCGCCGGAAACGCAGGCCTGCGCGCGATAAAGGTTGAACCAGTCGACGCCGAAACTCTTGTGTTCGATCAGGGTGTGGCCGAGTTCGCCCGTCAATTTGACGGTGGCATCGAACACCGCCTGCACTTCGGCGCTGGGATTGATGCCGAGCGGCGCCTGCAGCGGCGTCTCGGTGGAAAAGCCGACGCGCAGCCGGCCGGGCGGCGTGACGATCTCGTCCATGTAGGGCCGCGCCTTGGGCGGCGGCGCATAGGGCGCGTCGTCCTCCGGCGTGCCGGTCCAGTCGAGCATGGCCGCGCAATCGCGCACCGTGTGGCACAGCACGTGGTCGAGGATGAAGCCGTGGGCGCGGTTGCGGTCATCCGGTCCGCCCGGATTGCGATACTGCGTCGGCTTGAGGCCGACGAGGCCGCATTGCGCGGCGGGAATGCGGATGGAGCCGAGCCCGTCGCTGCCGTGCGCCATCGCCACCATGCCGGACGCGACCGCCGATGCGGTGCCGCCCGACGAACCTCCGGCGCTGTGATCCGGATTCCACGGATTGCGGCAGATGCCGAGATGGCGGCCCTCGGTGGTGCCGGGAATGCCGAACTCCGGCGTATTGGTCTTGCCCACCAGGATCACGCCGGCCGCGCGGTAGCGCTTCGTGAGCTCCGCGTCTTCCGGCGACACGTAGCCGCGCAGATATTTCGAGCCGTTGGTCATCGGCCAGCCGGCCACGGCCATGTTGATGTCCTTGATGAGGAACGGCACGCCCTTGAAGGGGCCATCCGGAAGCTTGCCCTTGGCGGTGGCGCGCGCCTCGTCATAGGCCTTGTAGACGACGGCATTGAGCTTCGGATTGTGCCGCTCGATGCGGGCGATGGCTTCCTCGACCAGCTCGATGGGTGCCACCTCCTTGCGCCGCACCAGTTGGGCAAGACCCAGCGCGTCGTGGCGGTCGTATTCGGCGAAGCTCATGGCGGTGAATCCTTTGCGTCCGAATGTCAGTTCTGGCGCGCCACAAGGGAAGGGACAGAATTCGCGACGCGAAAGCAAGCGCTAAAGTCTGATGTCCTTGTAACGTTTGGCCCACGGCGCGGCTGCCTCCAGCTCCGCAGCGAGCTGGAGCAAGGTGGTCTCGTCGCCGGTTCGCGCCACGAACTGCACGCCGAGCGGCAATCCCTCCGCGCTCCAGTGAAGCGGCACGTTGATGGCGGGCTGGCCCGTGGCGTTTTGCATCGCCGTGAACGGCACATAGCCGAACAGGGGCTCGAAGGCCTTCTGCACGTTGGTCTCGTCCACATCGACGATGCCCAGCCTGAGCGGCGGCGCGCCCAAGGTCGGTGTCAGCCAGAGATCGTAGCTTTCGTGGAATTTCGCCATCGTGCGCGCGGCGCGATGGAAGGTCTGCATCATGGCGATGTGCTGGACGGCGGTAATCTGGCGCCCGGCTTCATAGAGGCCAAGGGTGAGGCCTTCGATAACCTCGAGCGACGGCTTGACGCCGGTCAGTCGCGACAGAGTCTCCACGCCATAGGCGGTGTTGTCGGCCCACACCGTCATGAAGGCGAGCGTCATCTGCTCGTGATCGAGCGGCGGCGCCGCTTCCTCGACGCGATGGCCGAGGCTCTCGCACAGCTTCGCCGTCTTCTCCACCGCCGCGGTGACTTGCGGATCGAAGGCGCGGCCGTTCAGCCCCTTGAGGCTGAGCGCGATCTTCAGCCGCTTCGGTTTCCGCTCGATGGCATCGCGATAGAAGCCGGGAGCAGGCAAGGCGAAATAGGGATCGCCGGGATCGGGCGCGCAGGAGATGTCGAGCGCGGCGGCGCAATCGCGCACGCTGCGCGTGACCACGTGATCGACCGAAAGTCCGCTGGTGGAATCGGACGCGTCGGGACCTTGCGTGATGCGTCCGCGCGAGACCTTCAGGCCCACCAGGCCGCAGCACGAAGCCGGAATACGGATGGAGCCGCCGCCGTCCGTCGCATGCGCGATCGGCACGATGCCCGCCGCCACTGCCGCCGCCGATCCGCCCGACGAGCCGCCGGGCGTGTGCGCCAGGTTCCAGGGATTGTGCGCGGCGCCGTAGAGCTTGGATTCCGTCGTCGGCAGGATGCCGAATTCCGGCACATTTGTCTTGCCCAAGGGGATGAGGCCGGCCGATTTGTATCGCGCCACCAGCGTGCAATCGTGATCGGCCGGCACCGGCGGCACCAGGCGCGAGCCGCTG
>DATCOJ010000189.1:0-14237 GCA_036564785.1 Rhizomicrobium sp.
AGCCAATGTCAACGACCGCGTACCGATCAGAATACCCTTTCGATACGCACTAAAGGTTACATCGCTGTTGGAGTTGCCAAAGGCCGCGAAGTGTCCGCTGCGGAAGGTGAACTTGCTGCCGTCGTCGCGCGAAATGATGCCGTCCTGTCCGGTTCCCGCAAAGAAAGCTGCTGCCACTTTGCCTCTAAGCACGGCATGAAAACCCTGTTGGTCCTTGTACAGTCCTTTGCCGATGGCCCAGATCGAACCCCAGCCAAGACCGTCGTAGTCGGGTATCGGCCTGGACTCGTGCCTTCCTACAAGTCCTTCGAAACTGATTCTCTCCTTGGTTCCGGGTATGCCACCTGCGTACGTACCGAAAGGCAGCATGGCGGCGAGGCCGAGCACCAGCGCTCCCAGCTTTTGCAGCACGCGCATCAGAAGCTGACGTGTAGATCGTCGAAGGCGACGATGCCGCTCTGAATCTCGAACCTGTCGATATGGGCGAAGGTTTTGTCGAATTGCACTAGCGTATCGGCGGGCTGAATCGTCATCTGCACACTGCCGACAACCACACCCTGCCTATAGGCGTTAAAAACGACCACGACCGAGGAATTCCCAAACGCCGCGAAATGTCCGCTCCGGAAAGTGAAATTGCTGCCGTCGTCGCGCGAGATCAGCCCATTTCCGTCGAGATTCGCTGCCGCAACTTTGCCGTGAAGCACGGCATGAAACCCCTGCTGGTCCCCATAGAGACCCTTGCCGATGGCGTAGATCGATCCAGACCATCCAAATCCATCATAGTCGGGGATGTTATCTCTTTCATGTCGGCCAACGAGACCTTCAAAGGTCACTCGCTCCCTTGTACCTGGCACTCCATGAGCCAGAATAGATAGTTGCGGTGCCGAAATGAATATGCCGGTGGCTAGCGCGACAATCCTCTTATCCATGTCTTGCTCGCAATCGGGCCGCCAGTCGATGTTATACAGCCCATTGAACTAAGCATCAAGCAACGAGCCTTGCTAGAATGCGATTGATTCTCGGCAGAAGGGCCCGAACATGAGCAAGATGCATTTGGCTCTCATCTCCATTTGTCTGTCCTTTGCTCCAACAACTGCCGGTGCCATCGCTGTTCAACAAGTGGCGGATATTGCGACTTTAAAAGCTGGAATAGGAGCATTCTCCAATGTGAACGTTGACGGCTACGCCGCTGCCGGCGATGGCGGCGGCGGTCAATTCGTTCAAGGAGCAAACTGCAGTAGCGGCGATGATGGAGTCATTGTCAAGGAAACTGGATCGAATAAGTGCTGGTACCGTCAATTCGACGGTGCGGTACATATCACTTGGTATGGAGTGACGAGTGCAAGCCTAAGCGCGACAGCAGCTCAATTCAACGCTGCGTTCGACGCGTCAAAGAACTATGGAAATCGAACCGTTGTTACAGACGCACTTGCTATCAATTATACCGGGGCCGTCGATTTGGACATCCCAACGGGCGACACGCTGGATTGCCAAGGAACGATTGGCGGAGTGAGCGGCGCAAACTGGACAGTGCCCACATTGCCGGCCTCCCTTATAATTGATCCGGCAATTCGAGTCGTTGCGCACTCGCGATCGACTCTCAGGGACTGCAATATCCGGCCAAATTGGTTCATGACCGCTACTCAAATGGACTCGACGCGGCACATTATAGACAACGTCTTGCACAAGTTTTCCGGCACGGGTGTCAGATGCACTGACGATGGTTGTTCCATCCAAGACGTCGCCGTCTATGGCTTCGATGTCGGCATCCTCGCCGACGCCACCCAGCGGTTCTACATGAACAACGTGGTGGTGGATTCCAACGTCGGTGTCTGGTGGCTGAATCTCCCGGGAGCGTCACGCAATGCGAATCTCTTAGTTGATCCCATGATTACGCAGGGCCAAAATTTGCCGAGCGAAGAAAGCTGGAACATAAGTGGCGTCAACACGTCCGGCGAGTGCCAGCTGACATTGAATACGACAGCGCATGACAACCATATCAATGCAGGCGATACGGTCTACGTGTTCGGGATAAATGCGACAGTCTCCGTTGCTGCTGCCGGGAATCTGACGTCAGGCGATGCCACCGTAACGAACGTCGATCCCAGCGACCTGCAAGACGTCATTCCAGGAACGAATGTCTCGGGTGCCGGCATCCAAGGCGGCTCGAAGGTCGTTTCGGTGGACCACGAGCGCGGTTCGGTCACGATGGATAAGACCGCGACCGCGACTCACGTCGGCCAAACGCTTCAGTTCGACTTTGCGAACACCGGTCCGGTGGGTTGTAACGGCCGCTGGCTCGTCGATGCCGTAGGAACATCGACCGTAACGCTCAAAGGCTCCTCGGTTGCGGGCGCTAGTACTACGGGAAGCTGGTCCAGCGGGTCCAACGTGATCACCGTCACGTCGCTCGCCAATATCGAACCCGGCCAAACGGTCAGCGGCAGCGGTCTCAGCGGCACCGTGGTCAATGTGCTGCCTGCTGTGAGCGCCGATTCCTTCAGGGTCGTTCTTTCCGCCAATGCCACCGCCAATGGAGCCATCGCACCGGTGAGCTTTGTCAATGCCAGCGGCTTCAGCGGCGACGGACCACAGTTGGTTCTTACTTCCCAAACGCGCGTCTGGACGGCGACGCAGAGCGCTTCGGGACCCAATCGGTTCGTCGAGAACGGCACCTCTCACGGAACGACGGGGACGCCGAGCACCCTGATCGATGGACTTGCAGATACCACTCGAATTCAACCGGGGATGCACGTGACCGGAACCGGCATTTCGGACCCGAACACGACAGTTTACAGCGTCGATACCGGTGCAGCAATCACCATCTCGCCGGCCACGACAAGCGGTACGACGGCAAGTCTGACTTTCTCGGGTTGCGGCTACCCAGGCGCGCCAAACACCGTGCCGGCAACCGTCCAACCTTGGCTCGGCAACTGCGCCGCCACCGCGTATCTGCTGGGCGGACCTGTGGCGGACACGGACGAGGACCAAGGTCTCGGAATCGTGCAAGCCATCTCCAAAGGCTGGCAGATCGGCTTTCACCTGATCAACGCGCTCGACACCCGCTGCACCGGCTGCCAGGTCAACGGCAACGGCAGCGTCTACGACCGGCGCGAGTTCGGCATCTGGTTCGATACCGGCACCGACGAAACCCTGTGGGCCGGCGGCGGCGTTCATGCCACCGGCACGGCCCTGCTGCAAACCTCCGGCGAATCCAACAATTGCGACGTCTACAACGGCAACGACCTGGAAACCTCTCTGCATGACGGCTGGGGCTTCGCCCAGCTGGACGGCTGCCTGCAGGTCATCGGCACGCACAATCACAACGCCATGGATGCCTTCATCGGCGCCGCGGCCGTCAACACCGTGCTGCAGGGAAACTACTTTCCCAGCGGCGATCTCTATTACGAGAACGGCACCGCCATTGGCGCCACCAGCGCGGTCGGCAACACCTTTCGCACCGGTGTAACCGACCACTTGGTGAAGCTTGGCTTGCAGGCGCTTCCGACGGAATCGCTGACCATCGGCCAGCCAGGAGCAGCCAGCGGGATGTGCCTCTACAATACCGCCGACCAGACGACCAACTATGAGCGTGCGTGCCTTCGGTGGAGCAGCAACACGCTGACCATCGCGACGGAAAAGGGAGGCGCCGGTACGGCAGCGCGCGATCTGAACATCAACTCCGTCAGCAGCAAGATCAACCTGCAGAGCAATGGAACGACCAAGTTCACCGTCGGCACCACGATTAATGGTTCGGCAAACGGTGCGCAGATCGCCAGCGCCAACGCGAGCGCGACGGCCGCGACGCTCATTCCCAACCGAGCCGCATCATCATCCACCGGCATGGGCGCGGACGCAGCCGGCGACATCTCGCTCGTCGTCGGTGCCAACGAGGACGTCCGCTTCGACTCTTCCCATCACACAACATTGAAGGGAGGCGCACCGAGTTCGGCCGGCAACACCGTCGTGGGCAACGACCTGGTCGGCCGCGTCACGCTCGGAAGCGGCGGAAGCGCAGTCACGCTCATCTTCAATCAGCTTTGGACAAACACCCCAATCTGTTTTGCGCAGGACGAAACGACGGCGGCCGCAAATCCTCTCTACGCTTCTATAGCAAACACAGTGTACGTGAGGTTTTCCGTCACCGCATCCACGAATATGGCCACCGGAGACAACATATCCTACCGCTGCGTCGGCTACCGCTAGCGGGCTGACCGCGCGCGGATCGCGCGCGGGCCGCCGCGATTGGACATTGCCGCAGGAACCTGTGCTAGCGTCCTCGAAGCAAGAGGCAAGCGGGCGCGGGCGCATTCATGGCGGCGGTTGAGGACGTTTCTTCCGGCAGCATCCCCACCTCGGATGGCACACTGCCGCCGGTCTTGAAGCGCCAGATCGCCGCGGTGGCCGTGGGCAACGCGCTCGAGTTCTACGATTTCACCACTTACGCCTATTTCGCCAAGCAGATCGGCGAGAGCTTCTTTCCTTCCCATTCGCCCTTGGTCAGCCTGATGGCCTCGCTGGCCGCCTTCGGCATCGGCTTCGCTGGCCGGCCGGTGGGTGCCATCCTGATCGGCGCCTATGGCGACCGGGTCGGCCGCAAGCCGGCCATGCTGCTCAGCTTCGGGCTGATGGGCATCGCCATCCTGATGCTGGCCTTCACGCCGTCCTTCGCCGCGATCGGCTTGGCGGCGCCCGTCATCGTGGTGCTGGCGCGGCTGCTGCAGGGCGTGGCGGTGGGCGGCGACGTGGGACCGACCACGGCCTTCCTGCTGGAGGCGGCGCCGGAAGCGCAGCGCGGCTTCTACACGTCGCTTCAATATTCGAGCCAAGGCGTTTCCACTCTGCTGGGCGGTCTTGTCGGCGTGGCGCTGACCAATCTGCTCGATCCCCAGGCGCTCACCGATTACGGCTGGCGCATCGCCTTCCTGCTCGGCGCCTCCATCCTGCCCATCGGCTTCATCATCCGCCGCGCGCTGCCCGAGACGCTGCACGGTGACGCCGCGGCGTCCTCCGATTCGCAGCAATGGTCGTGGCGGCCCGTGGTGTTGGGCTTCTTCGTGCTGGGCGGCGCCACCGTCGGCTTCTATGTGCTCGCCTATCTCACCACCTATGCCTCGGTGGTGCTGCACATGAAGGCCAACGTGTCGTTCGCGGCGACCGTGGTGTTCGGCCTCGCCAACATCATCTTCAGCGCGCTGGCCGGCGCCCTGTCGGATCGCTTCGGCCGCTGGCCGCTGATGGTGATCCCGCGTGCCCTGTTCACGCTGGGCATCTATCCGGCCTTCGTGCTGATCGTGCACAACCGCGATGCGCTCACCCTGCTCGGCGCCGCTTTCATCCTGGGCGCATTGGGGCAGATGGGCGTCACCGGCTTCGTGGCGCTGAGCGAGGCGCTGCCCAAGCGGGTGCGCTCCGCCGCGCTCGCCACGACCTATGCCGTCGCCATCAGCATTTTCGGCGGCACCACCCAGTTCAACGTCACCTGGCTGATCGTCCATACCGGCGACGTGATGATGCCGGCCTACTACCTCACCGTCGCCGCGATCGTGAGCCTGGTGGCGATGGCGATGATGCACGAGACCGCACCTGTCATCCTGCGCCGCCGCGCCCTGGCGCGCGGGCGCCCGGCGAGTGGCGGCGCATGAGCGACAAGCTGCGCGTTCCGCTGCGCCACGTCGCCGCCGTGTTCATCGGCAATGGGCTGGAGTTCTACGACTTTCTCACCTTCTCCTATTTCGCCGTCTATATCGGCCGCACCTTCTTTCCCTCGGACGATCCGGGCTTGCGGCTGTTGGGCGCGCTGGGCGCCTTCGGCATCGGCTTCCTCACCCGGCCCATCGGCGCCATCGTCATCGGCGGCATGGGCGACCGCATCGGGCGCAAGCCTGCCATGCTGCTGTCCTTCTCGCTGATGGGCGCGGCCATCGTCGGATTGTGCCTGACGCCGTCCTACGCGCAAATCGGCATCGCGGCGCCCATCTGCGTGCTGCTGTTCCGCCTGCTGCAGGGCTTCGCGTTGGGCGGCGAGGTCGGGCCCACCACCGCCTTCATGGCGGAATCCGCTCCCGCGCATCGCCGCGGACTCTATCTGTCCATGCAATACGCCACCCAGGACGCCGCAACCTTGACCGCCGGCTTCGTGGGCTTGACACTCGCCAATCTGCTCACCGATCAGCAATTGCAGGAATGGGGCTGGCGCCTGGCCATGGGGATCGGCGCGTTGATCGTGCCGTTCGGACTGGCGTTGCGCCGCCGCCTGCCGGAGACCTTGCATGCCGCCGATGACGCGGCACTGGCGCCCGATGCCACCACCGGATCGCTCACGCTGCGCGCGCGCATCCGGCCCTATCTCGCCATCGTCGTGTTCGGGCTGATGATGCTGACGGCCGGCACCATCGGCAGCTATTCAACCGGCTACATGACGACCTACGCGCTGTCGACCTTGCATCTCTCCGCCGCAGTGGCGTTCGGCGTCACCATCCTGAACGGCGGATTCTCCATCGTCTCAGAACTGTCGAGCGGCTGGCTGTCGGACCGCTACGGCCGCAAGCCGGTGATGATCATTCCCGCCGCGCTCTTGCTGGTGATGATCTTTCCCTGCTTCTGGATCATCGACCACTACCGCAACGTCTGGTCGCTCTATGGTGCGGAGACGGTGATGGTGCTTCTCGCCGGGGTGGCCTCGGTGCCGCCCATTGTGGCCATCACCGAATCCCTGCCGGCTTCGGTGCGCTCGGGCGCCGTCGCCACCATCTACGCCTTCGCCATCTCGGTGTTCGGCGGCTCGACCCAGTTCATGATCACCTGGCTGATCCGGGTGACGCACAATCCGCTGGCACCCGCCTATTACTGGACCGCGGCGACGCTCATCGGACTGGTGGCCATGGTGCTGGTCAAGGAATCCGCCCCGGCGAAACGGGAAGCGGCCAGCGCGTTTAAGAGCTTTCCGTGAAAACATGTATATACGTGTGTTGACATCACCCTTTTCCCATGTTATTCCAAGCTGTTGGAGAGTGCTGTGCCATGGCCAAAACTCGCGCCTTCAAATCCGGAAACAGTCAGGCGGTCCGCCTGCCGGCGGACATCGCCTATGACGACATGAACATGGAGCTTGAGGTCACCCGCAGCGGCGACGTCATCACTATCTTTCCCGCGCGCGGCAGCCTGAAGGAGGCCGTCGAAATCCTCCGCAAGATGCCGAGACCGCCCACGGTCGAGCTGCTGGAGCGGACGGAAGTCCCCGAGCGAGAGCGCATTCAGACGCGCAAGACCCGCTGGGATACAGCTTGAGGAAACGACGCCATGGCCCGCACCCGCACCTTTAAGTCCGGCAATAGCCAGGCGGTCCGCATTCCCGCGGACATCGCCTATGAGAATGGGACCGAACTGGAGATTAGCCGCAGCGGCGACGTTACCGTCATTTATCCCGTGCGCGGCAGCCTGAAGGAAATGGTCGCGGAGTTGCGCCGCCTGCCCAAGCCGGATGAGATCGAGAGGCGCGAGCCGATCGAAATGCCAGAGCGGGATTGGGACTAGGCCGAGCCCTTGGGATATCTCATCGATACCAACATCGCGATTCATCTCCGAGACGGAGATGAGTCCGTCAACCGAAGGTTCGAGCAGCACCGAGGCGACGTTGCGCTCTCGGCGCTCAGTCTAGCCGAGCTCCAGCGCGGCTTGTACAAGCGTCCTGGCCAAGCGGGTGTAAGATCGCCGCGGCTCGAGTCGATCCTGCGGGCCATCCCCGTCATCCCCTTCGATGCCGCAGCGGCGGCCGCGTATGGACTGATCATCGCGCAATGCGGATGGGTGAAAGGCCGAGATTTCGATCGCATGATCGCCGCGCACGCGATCAGCACGCGGTCCATTCTGGTGACCAACAACGCAGCCGATTTCCGGGACGTGCCAAATCTCTCGCTGGAGAACTGGGCGACTGCCTGAACCCACCGCGCCGCGCCTGGACGACGGACCGCCCAATCTCTAGCTCCCGCTATCAAGGCCGGCGAATTCTGTGGATGGGCGGCGCGCTTGCGCCACGGGTGTTCTGCTTGCCCGGATATTGACCTATGGTTGTGCCGCGGGGTTTCCGGGGGGTCGCCATGAGCGATGCACGCAGTCACGCCATCACCTGGCATCACGTTTTCTTTCATGCGCGGGCGGGCCTGATCGTCTTCCTGATCGCGGCCGTCGCCCTGATCGTGCCCTCGCAGATGAAGGACCTGCTCGCCGATCTCGCCGATTTCAACGGCGGAGACTTGCCGCTTGCCGTCGCCTTCCATGTGGCGCTGATCCTGATGGCGTTTTTCCTGTGGTACTGGACGCGCACCGTCCTGCTTGCCGTGTTCCGCATTCCGGACACCCGCGAGGCGCGCAATGTGCTGGCTGCGCGGGCCGCCGACGGTGCCGCCACCGTGCATGTGTTCGACTGGCTTCCGCGTCTTCTCTTCCTCGGTTGCGCGGCGATCGCCGCAATCGCCGCCGCGCGCAGCGAGAAGTGGGTGAACGCCGCGATCGCCGCGGCGTGGGGTCTCGCGCTGTGCTGGGCGCTGACCCATCGCCTCGATTGGCTGGGCGAAGCGCGGACCCGATTACCGCCGGAACGCGCGCGAGCCCGCGGATGGCTCAGCCGTCTGTGGCGGCGCCTGCTCGATCTCATCGATTGCGGACCATTCGCCCGATGGCTTGCGGCGGCGCTCTTGATCTTCGCAAGCGGACTCTTTGCGCTCAGCGCTGCGCTCGCCTTCGTACCCGGGGCCATTGCCTACATGACCTTCCCGGCGCGCTGGTTTCCCGGCGCCTCCGCCGCTCTGCTGCTGTTCGGCCTTTCGGTCGGGCCTTTGACGGCGCTGACCTATGTCTTCAACCGCATCGAGGCGCGCATCGGCCTGTTGGGCGTGACCTTGAACTGGCGGCATTTTCCGGTGCTCTTCGTGCTGCTCGCGCTGATCCTGTTCGGGCCGCTGAAGATGAACCTGCACGCGCTGCGCGTCATCGACGATCCCTCCGCCATGAATCCCGCGGCGCGCGTTTCGATGGCGGATTATTTCAGACACTGGGTTCAAACGTGTGCGCCGGGCAACGGACCGATCCGGCCGGTTCTGGTATCGGTATCGGGCGGCGCCTCGCGCGCCGGGCTGTGGGCGGCACGCGTGTTGACGCTGGTCGACGAGGAACAGGCGAATTCGCCCGACACCTCCATCTTCAGCGTCAGTTCCGTATCCGGGGGATCGCTGGGCACGGCGGCGTACCTGGCGATGCGCGCCGGCGCGGCCGACGGCAACGCCAAACCCGTGTGCCGTCTTGGCCCTCTGCCGGCGAAAGCGGAGGCTGACCGCGAACAGGCGCTCGTCGAGGCCCTGCGCGCCGACGCCATCGGTCCGGCTTTGGCGGGAACGCTGCTGGGCGATGCGCCACGCGCGCTCGTGGGTGCGGCCGCCGCGCCGATCGTGTATCTCCACAACAAATATTCGCAGTCGAAATGGCACTTCCGCGGCAACGATCGCGCCGAGGCGCTGGAGCGCGCCTTCGAGGAGAACTGGCAGCAGCACGGCATCGACGCGATGCCGGCCGGCGCGGCAAAACCCTTCGGTCTCGACGCTCCCTATCTCTCGCTGTTCTACAAGAACGGCGCGCTGCGCGATTATGTGCCGGCCTGGATCGCCAACGGCACCGATCAGCAGAAGGGCGACCGCATCGTCACCGCGCCTTTCAAGGTCAATGCGGAGAAGTTCTGCACCAACGACGGCCGCTGGTATGCCGACGGCACGAACTGCAAAGCCAACGCGACCTATTTCTGGTACCGCTTCGGGCCTTTCCTCTCGGCGCTCGATGCGCTCTCGCTGCTCAAGGCCGACATCCCCGCCTCCACCGCCGTCGACAACACCTCGCGCTTTCCTTATCTCAGCCCCTCCGGAGAATTGACGCCGACGCGGAGCACGCTCGCCAGGCATTCCGCGCAGATCATCGACGGCGGCTATTTCGAGAACGAGGGCCTTGCCACGTCGCTCGAGATCGCGCGCTGGCTTAAGACCTACGGGCCGGCGCTGGTCGGCAGGCCGGTCTATCCGATCCTGGTCCAGGCGACGGCCGATGCCGACATCTCCGCGCCCGTCGCGGGCTCCGCGCGCTCCACCGAGGACCAGAACGCCGAGCGGCATATCACGCGTTGCGGAAATGCGCGTCCGGAGAATCCCGGCGTCGGCCGCGGCCAGCCGCGCAGCATGCAGTTGCTGGTTCCCGTCCTGGGATTGAGCGCGGTGCGCGGCGGACACACCCATGTCGCGCTCAAGGAGGCGCAGCAGGAATTCTGCAGTCTCGCGGGCCATCAGGCCTTCTTCAATTTCTATCTTTACAACGCGCAAAGCTTCGACGTGCCGCTGAACTGGGTGCTGTCGGAGCGCGTGGGCAAGTTCATCTGGTCGCGCACGGAGGGCGCGCTCAGCGCCTGCTGGAACCGGGCGGAAGAAGCGAACCTCAAGGAAACCTTCGCTTCGGCTCCGGCAGACTGGTCGCCCGGCAAGCGCCGCGAATTCGTCTATGCCTGCCGGCAGGGCGCGGTGAAGCCTGTCGCGATTCCGAATCTCCCGCCGCCGATGACAGGGCCTTGAGCGGGGAGAGAGTCGGGCCGATCGAGCTCGCGCGCGCGTGCCCTATCGCGCGTGCCGTGGCGCTGCTGAAGCCGCCGGAGCGGGGGCGAGAAACTCTTTCGATAGAAACGCCACTGTCGCCTTGTCCACGCGGAGCCAGTTGGCATAGCGCAGGAAGCCGTGGATTTCGTTGGGGATCACCAGTTCCTTGAACGGCACGTGGCGTTTCTCCAGGCGCCGCGCCAGATCGACGGTCTGCTGGAAGGTGACGTTGCGGTCGTCATCGCCCTGGATCAGCAGCACCGGCGAGCGCCAGCGCGCCACCGCGGCATCGGGCGAGGAGTCGAAGGCGACCTTCATAGCTTCCTTGCGGTCGCCCTGTTCGTAGCGGTTCTCGGCGGGCCCGAGGATATCGTTCATGAAGCGCGACCAGTCGTG
The DNA here is from genome assembly GCA_036564785.1 of Rhizomicrobium sp. GTDB lineage: Bacteria > Pseudomonadota > Alphaproteobacteria > Micropepsales > Micropepsaceae > Rhizomicrobium. The sequence goes on from DATCOJ010000189.1 coordinate 11,025, forward strand.
CACGCCGTGAAGGTCGACGCCGGCCTTGAAGATGTCGGAGTTGCGCGCCAGCGCCAGCGCCGTGAGGTAGCCGCCATAGGAGCCGCCCCACATGCCGATGCGATTGCGGTCGACGCCTTTGCTGGCCTGCAGAAATTTCGCTCCGGCGAGCACGTCCTTGTATTCGGCGGCGCCCGCGGGCCCCGCATGCTCGGGATGATGGAACGCATGGCCGTAGCCGATGCCGAGGCGATAGTTCAGGCTCAGCACCACGAAGCCGTGGTTCGCCAGATACTGGTTCACCGCGTAGGCATTGCTGTAGTAGTCCATGTAGTGCCAGCCGAGCAGCATCTGCCGCGGCGGCCCGCCATGCACGAAGATCACCGCCGGCTTCACTGCGCCGCCATCGTCGCGCTGGAACACCTGCCCATGCACCAGCGTGCCGTCCGCCGCCTTGAAACTCACCGGCCTGGGCGTGACGAAGGCGCCGCCCGGATAGCTTGAATCGCCGGCGATGAGATCGTGGCCGCGTTTGCCGTCCATCCCCGCGATCGCCACCGTCGGCGGCCGCGCCACGCCGGCGCTGGTGAAGGCGACGTGGCCGGCATCCGCGGCAACCGGATTCCATTCGAGCGTCTCGCCCGCGGTGATGGCGACGGGCGCGGCCGCGTTCACCGGCACGCGGAACAGATGGCGCCGGTCGAAATCGCCCGGGGCGTTGCCGGTATTGGCGCTGTAGATCATGAAGCGATGGTCTTTGCTCTCCGCCACCTGCTCGACCATGAACGGTCCCGGCGTCAGCAGCAGCGGCGTTCCGCCGCCCGCCGGCACCGAATAAAGATGCGGCCAGTTGTCGAGATCGGCGAGGAAGACGAGGCGGTTGCCATCGGCCCAATTGAGGTTCGCTTCGCCTTGCGTCTCGGGATAGGAGCCGAGCAGCGTGTCGGGGCTCTTCCACACGGCGTAGCCGCTGCCGCTCGAGGCATCCGCCACCCGGATGCTCCACGGATGTGGCACCTCTTTCAGAAAGGGCTCCGGCGCTCCGCCGTCGCCCGGCCGCCGCACGAAGGCGATGGCCTTGCCGTCCGGCGACCAGCGCGGCGAGCTGTCCTTGCCCGTCGACGGCGAGAGATAAAGAATCGGCTGCGCCTTGCCGCTGAACACGCCGACAAAGGCGTGGTCGCCGCGATTGGAGACGAAAGCCAGGCGCTTGCCGTCCGGCGACCAATGCAGATCGTGATCCTTGCCGCGGTCGAAGAACATCCGTTCGGGTTTCGCGGCGCCGTTCAGCGAAACGGCCCAGACATGATCGTCCACCACATAGGCGAGCTCGCCGGTGAGCGAGATGGCGGGCTCGTCGCCTTCGGCGATCTTGCGCGGCGCCTCGCCCTTGAGCGACGCGGCCCAGATCGCGACCTTGGGCTGCTCGGCGGATAAGGCGGGATCTGGCGCGAGGTTGCCCTCGGCCGGCCAGTTGGCGTCGTGATCGCCGCCGCGCACATAGACGAGATGCGTGCCGTCCGGCGAGAAGGCGAGCTGGGTGATTTCCTGGCCGTCGTCGTTCTTGTATTGCGTGACTTGCCGCGCCTTGAAATCGGGGCCGGTCGCCAGCCACACACTGCGCACGCCCTTGACGTTGCGCACCCAGGCGATGCTGGCGGCGCTTCTCGCCGCGGCGATCTCGGTCACGAAGGGATAGTCGAGCGCCTGCTCCATGGTGAAGCTTGCGGGAGCAGCCGGCGCCGGCAGTGCGGGCGCTCCCGCCGCCATAGCGCCCCACGCCCCCGCCGCTCCGGCCATCAATATGAATGTTCGCATCGCGTCCCCCCTACCCCCCAATTGTCATGGCCCGCGAAAGCGGGCCACCCAGGTGAAGCACTCACGGTTTAATCGCGCGCTCCGCCGCAACGGCATTCGCCTCCACCAGCCATTGCGGCAGCGGTTTGGGAGCAATCATCTGCTCATAGAGATCATCCCACAACAGATTCCGGCTTTGGATGAGATCGATTTTCCACTGCCGCTTCCATTTCTTCAAACGGGTTTCGCGATGGATGGCCGCGCCCACGTCGCCGAACTCCTCGAAATAGACGAGGTGCTTCACCCCGTATTTTTTCGTGAAGCCATCCACGATCCCTTCGCGGTGTTCCCAGACGCGACGCAGCAGGTCGTTGGTGACGCCGATATAGAGCGTGCCGTTCCTTTTGCTGGCAAGAATGTAAACGTAGTAGGTTTTTTCATTCCACATCTCGAGATTGTCACCTGGGTGGCCCGCTTTCGCGGGCCATGACAATTGGGGTTGAGCGCGTCATGACAATTTGGAATTGGATAGAACGCGTGTCAATCAGCGCTCTTTTGCCACCGCGCTGTCGTGCCAGCGGCGCAGCAGCAGCCATTCGAGTCCCGCGAGCGCGTAGTAGTTCGCCACGCCCACCACCGCGAGCAATCCCAAGGCCGCGAACATCCTGGCGATCTCCAGGTTGCGTCCCGCTTCGGTGATGCGCCAGGCGAGTCCCGTGGCTGTGCCGGAGCCGGCGACGAATTCCGCCACCACTGCGCCGATCAGCGCCAGCCCGCCGGAGACTTTCGCGCCGGCCAGGATGTAAGGCAGCGCGCCCGGCAATTGCAGGCGCGTCAGGATCTGCCAGCGCGAGGCCCGGTAAAGCCGGAACAGGTCGACCAGATTGGCGTCGACGGAACGCAAGCCCAGCGTGGCGTTCGACAGGATCGGAAAGAACGCCACGATCCAGGCGATGATCACCGCCGCCACTTCCACCCGTTCGAAGCCGACCCAGATCAGGATCAGCGGCGCGATGGCGACCACCGGCGTCACCTGCAGCACCACCGCATAGGGGAACAGCGCCATTTCGATGGCGCGGCTTTGCGAGAAGGCGATGGCCATGACGAGGCCGAGAACAAGCGCCAGCGCGAAGGCGATCCAGGTGACCTCGAGCGTGGTCCACAGCGAGGCCATCAGCGAAACGAAGTCGCCCGTGAAGGCGGGCCAGATCGCGCTCGGCGCCGGCAGCACGAAGGTCGGCACCTGATAGTGGCGCACCAGCAATTCCCACAGCGCCACCACGGCGATGCCGAGGGCGAGGGGGAGCAGGTATTTCAGAGCGCGCTTCACAAATTACCTCCCCCTTGTGGGGAGGTTGCCAAGCGCAGACCCTGAACCAACGCGTTCCCCTTCCCCCCTTGTGGGGGAAGGTGTCGCGCACTCGCGCGAGCGAGTGC
>DATCOJ010000190.1:0-12424 GCA_036564785.1 Rhizomicrobium sp.
GGGTGAGGGGGATGGTAGGGGCGAGATGCCCCCTCACCCCGGCCCTCTCCCCCGAATCAAACTGTACATGGGCGATGCGCGCGAGGTAATCGAGTCGTTGCCCGGCGCGAGCCTGGGGCGCGTGTTCATTCTGTTTCCCGATCCCTGGCCCAAGACACGTCACCACAAGCGCCGCTTCGTGCAAATGGAAATGCTCGACGAGCTCGCGCGCGTGATGAAATCCGGTGCGGAATTGCGCTTCGCCAGCGACGACGCGGACTATGTGGAATGGACGCTGGAGCGCATGCTGGTGCATCCAACGTTCGAATGGACTGCCACGCGCGCCGCCGACTGGAAATCGCGCCCGTCCGATTGGCCACCCACGCGCTACGAAGCCAAAGCGCTGCACGGTCCACCCGTCTATCTGCGATTTCAGAGGGTCTCCACATGACGATGTTCGATATCGGCGGAATGATCGGCTGTGCGTTCATGATCGCGGCCTATTTCGCCACGCAGCAGGGCTGGCTCGCCGCGAGCGACCGCCGCTTCCCGCTGCTCAATTTGATCGGCGCGCTTCTGGTCCTGATCTCGTTGATGAAGACCTGGAACACACCATCCGTCGTGGTGGAAGGCTTCTGGGCGCTGGTGAGCCTTTATGGCCTTGTCCGCCCCTATTTCCGGCGTGCCAGGCCTTGAACCGCCCAGCCTGAAAGCGTATATGGCGCTTATTCCCCGACAACAGAGTTCTGTTGTGTGACGGTCGCAAGGCCGCCGCGGGGACGAGGTTTTGTCCATGGCCGGGCTCGACCCGGCCATCCATCGAAGGAAGTGCGGTCATTCTCACGGCGATGTCGCAATTGGAGCCGATCATCGAGCCCGCAGTGGAAGCGGCGGGCTACCGGCTCGTGCGCCTGCGCATCCTCGGCGGAAAGACCAAGACCTTGCAGATCATGGCGGAACGGCCGGACGGCAGCATGAACGTGGAGGATTGCGCCAGGCTGTCCCGCGCGCTGTCGGATTTTCTCGAACGCGAAGATCCGTTCGAGGGCGAGTATCTGCTGGAAGTGTCTTCGCCCGGCATCGACCGGCCGCTGACCCGGCTCACCGATTTCTCGCGCTGGGCGGGCCACGAAGCGAAACTCGAACTGACTGCGCCGGACGCAAGCGGACGGCGCCGCTTCAAGGGCCTGCTGATCGGGCTCGACGGCAACGACGTGGCGATCGACGTGGAGGGTGAGCGGCTGAGGTTTCCCTTCCGCAGCATCGCCGACGCCAAGCTCGTGCTCACCGACAAGCTCATCGCGGAAGATTTGAAGGCGCGCAAGCAATGACAAAATTTTGTCCCAGGAGAACATGAATGGCCACCGGAGTTGCAGCAAACAGGCTCGAGCTCTTGCAGATCGCCGACGCGGTCGCACGCGACAAGTCGATCGAGAAATCGGTCGTCATCCATGCCATGGAGGAGGCGATGCAGCGCGCCGCCAAGGCCCGCTACGGCAGCGAGAACGAGATCCGCGTCGACATCGACCAGAAGACGGGCGAGACCCACGTGTCGCGCTATCTTCACGTCGTCGAGCTGGTCGACAACGATAAGATCGAGATCAGCCTGGAGGACGCGCGCGCCCGCAATCCCGCGGCGCAGGTGGGCGACATCATCGCTGAGACCCTGCCGCCGGTCGATTTTTCCCGCATCGCCGCCCAGGCCGCCAAGCAGGTGATCGTTCAGAAGGTGCGCGACGCCGAGCGCGAGCGCCAATACGAGGAATACAAGGATCGCATCGGCGAGATCGTGCACGGCATCGTCAAGCGGGTGGAATTCGGCTCGGTGGTGGTCGATCTCGGCAAGGCCGAAGGCGTGGTGCGCCGCGACGAAATGATCCCGCGCGAATCCTTCCGTACCGGCGACCGCATCCGCGCCTATATCTACGACGTGCGGCGCGAGACTCGCGGGCCGCAGATTTTCCTGTCGCGCAGCCACCCGCAATTCATGGTGCGGCTGTTCGCCCAGGAAGTGCCGGAAATCTACGACGGCATCATCGAGATCCGCGCGGTGGCGCGCGATCCCGGCTCCCGCGCCAAGATCGCGGTGATCAGCAAGGATTCCTCGATCGATCCGGTCGGCGCCTGCGTCGGCATGCGCGGCGTGCGCGTGCAGGCGGTGGTGCAGGAGCTGCAGGGCGAGCGCATCGACATCATCCCGTGGAATCCGGACTACGCGACCTTCATCGTCAACGCGCTGGCGCCGGCCGAAGTCAGCAAGGTGGTGCTGGACGAGGACACCCACCGCGTCGAAGTGGTGGTGCCGGACGAGCAGCTGTCGCTTGCCATCGGACGGCGCGGCCAGAACGTGCGGCTGGCCTCCCAGCTGACCGGCTGGCAGATCGACATCCTGACGGAGGCCGAGGAATCCGAGCGGCGGCAGAAGGAATTCGCCGAGCGCACGCAGCTGTTCATGGAATCGCTCGACGTGGACGAGACCGTGGCGCAGCTGCTGGCGTCGGAAGGCTTCGCCAGCATCGAGGACGTGGCCTTCGTGCCGCTCAACGAGCTGGCCGCCGTGGAAGGCTTCGACGAGGAGACGGCGCAGGAGCTGCAGACCCGCGCCCAGGAGTTCCTCGACGCGCGCAACAAGGAGATGGACGACAAGCGCCGCGAGCTGGGCGTCGCCGACGACGTGATGGAGGTCGACGGCGTGACCTCCGGCATGGCGGTGGCGCTGGGCGAGAACGGCGTCAAGTCGCTCGAGGACCTGGCCGGCTGCGCCACCGACGATCTGCTCGGCTATTACGAGAGCAGCAAGGACAAGGAGCGCGTGCGCGTGCCGGGCGCGCTGGAAGGCTTCAATCTCACGCAGGACGACGCCAACGCCATCATCATGAAGGCGCGCGTCAAGATGGGCTGGGTCGAGGAGACGCCGGAGCCGACGGAAGAAGAAGCGCCGGAAGAGGAAGCGGAGGGCGCGGCTTGACTTTGGCGCTGGACATCGCGGGCGACGCCGACATGCGCGAGCGCCGCTGCATCGTCAGCGGCGAAGTCCTGCCGGAAGCGCATCTCGTGCGCTTCGTCGTCGGGCCGGAGAACGAGATCGTGCCGGATGTCGCGGCGAAGCTGCCGGGGCGCGGCATCTGGGTCGGCGCCACGCGCGCGGCCTTGGAAAAAGCGCTGCGCAAGAATCTGTTCTTAAAAGCGGCGCGCATGAGCGTGAAGGCGCCGGCCGATCTCGCCGATCGCGTCGAGGCGCAGCTCAAGGCCCGCATGCTGAGCGACCTCGGCCTCGCCCGTCGGGCCGGCCAATTGGTATTGGGCTTCGACAATGTGCTCCGGGCGCTCGCGGCCAAGCATCCTCCGGTTGCGCTGATCGAGGCGCGGGACGGCGCCGAGGATGGGCGGCGCAAATTGCTGGCTGCAGGCCGCGCACGGGACGCAAGTCCAGCCGTTATCGACTGTTTTACGGTGCAGGAATTGAGCTTGGCCTTGGGCCGAGAGAATGTGGTACATGGTGGCCTGTTGTCGGGCCGGCTGGCCGAGCGGTTGACGCTCGATGCCGCCCGGCTCGACGGCTTCCGATCCGCGACCGGCACGGATGGGAAAACGGGTCCGAACCCCGTTTCCGATGAAAGGCACGAATGAGCGAGACGAACGAGTCACAAGCGCGACGGCCGACCGGTTCCAAGCCGCTGTCGCTGAAGAAGACGGAGACCTCTACCGTCAAGCAGAGCTTCAGCCACGGGCGCAGCAAGGCCGTGGTGGTGGAGAAGAAGCGGGCGCGCGTCGCACCCGCGGGCGGCAAGCTCGAGACACCCGAGAAGCCGCGCGCAGTCGCAGGCGCTGCCGAGGTCAAAGCGCCGGCGCAGGATGCCGCCGCTCAGGCGCGCGAGGCTCATCGCGCCGGCGTGGTGCTGCGCCAGCTGACCGACGAAGAAAAGGAAGCCCGCCGCCACGCGCTGGCCGATGCCCGCGTCGCCGAAGAGGAAGCGCGCAAGCACGCCGAGGAAGACGCCCGCCATCGCGCCGTCGAGGAAGTGCGTCTCGCCAAGGAACGCGCCGCCGCCGAAAAGCGCAAGGCCGAGGAAGAGGCGCGCAAGCAGGCCGAGGAAGTGGCGCGCAAGCATGCCGAAGAGGAAGCCTCGCGCCGCCTCGAGAAAAAGGACGAGCCGGCGACTGCCGAAGCGCCGCGCCGCAGCCGTCCCGTCGTCGAAGAAGAGGAAGAGGCACCCAAGAAAGGCGCCAAGGCTCCCGCCAAGACTCCAACCGCGCGCAAGGGTGCCGACACCAGGCGCCGCGGCAAGCTGACGGTCACCGCGGCGCTGTCCGATTCCGACGAGCGCATGCGCTCGGTCGCTTCCTATCGCCGCCATCTGCAGCGGGTCAATAAGGCAGGCCAGCAGCAACCGGCCGGCCCCGCGGGCCCGCGCGAAGTGACGATTCCCGAAACGATCTCCGTCGCCGAGCTTGCCAACCGCATGGCGCGGCGCGCGGTCGACGTGATCAAGGTGCTGATGAAGAACGGCATGATGGCGACGGTGAACGACGTCATCGACGCCGACACGGCCGAGCTGGTGGCGACCGAATACGGCCACACCGTTCGCCGCGTCGCCGAATCCGACGTGCTGGAAGGCCTCAGGGGCCAGGAGGACGACGCGGCCAATCTGCTGCCGCGGCCGCCGGTGGTCACCATCATGGGCCATGTCGACCACGGCAAGACTTCGCTGCTCGACGCGCTGCGCAAGACCGACGTGGTGGCGGGCGAGGCCGGCGGCATCACCCAGCATATCGGCGCCTATCAGGTGCGGATGAAGAACGGCAGCAAGATCACCTTCCTCGACACACCGGGCCACGCCGCCTTCACGGCGATGCGGGCGCGCGGCGCCAGGGTCACCGACATCGTGGTGCTGGTGGTGGCGGCGGACGACGGCGTCATGCCGCAGACGGTGGAAGCCATCAGCCATGCCAGGGCTGCGGGCGTGCCGATCATCGTGGCGGTCAACAAGATCGACAAGGCGGACGCCAATCCGGCGCGGGTCAAGACCGAGCTCTTGCAGCAGGAAATCCAGGTGGAAGATCTCGGCGGCGAGACGCTGTCGATCGACGTCTCCGCCACCAAGGGGATGAATCTCGACAAGCTCGAGGACGCCATCCTGCTGCAGGCCGAAGTGCTCGACCTCAAGGCCAATCCCGACCGCTCGGCCGAAGGCGCCGTGGTCGAAGCCAAGCTCGACAAGGGCCGCGGCCCGGTCGCCACGGCGCTGGTGGAACGCGGCACCCTGAAAGTGGGCGACATTCTGGTGGCGGGTTCCGAATGGGGCCGCGTGCGCCTGTTGATGAACGACCGCGGCGAGACGGTCGACAGCGCCGGTCCCTCCATGCCGGTGGAAGTGCTGGGTCTTTCCGGCGTGCCGGAAGCCGGCGACGAGTTCGCGGTGGTGGCCGACGAGGCCCGCGCCCGCGAAGTCACCGAATACCGTGCGCGCAAGCGCCGCGAAGGCCGCCATCGCAATCTGGCGCGCCAGACGCTCGACCAGCTGCTCAAGACGCAGAAGGATGGCGAGAAGCGCTATCTGCCGCTCGTCATCAAAACCGACGTGCAGGGCTCCTCGGAAGCGATCCAGGGCGCGCTCGGCAAGCTCGGCACCGACGAAGTCGGCGCCCAGGTGCTGCAGTCCGGCGTCGGCGGCATCACCGAATCCGACGTCATCCTGGCCCATGCCAGCGGCGCCGCCATTATCGGCTTCAACGTGCGGGCCAATGCGCAGGCCCGCGAACGCGCCAAGCGCGACGGCGTCGAGATCCGCTACTACAACATCATCTACAACGTCGTGGATGACGTAAAGGCGGCGCTGTCGGGATTGCTGGCGCCGGAGACGCGCGAGAAATTCCTCGGCAATGCCGAAGTGCTGGAGGTGTTCTCGATCTCCAAGGTCGGCAAGGTGGCGGGTTGCCGCGTCACCGAAGGCGTGGTCAGGCGCGGGGCGCGGGTGCGCCTTATCCGCGACAACGTCGTCATCCACGAGGGCGAGCTTTCCACCTTGAAGCGCTTCAAGGACGAGGCCCGCGAAGTCTTGGCCGGCCAGGAATGCGGCATGTCCTTCGCCAATTACCAGGATCTGCAGAAGGGCGACGTGATCGAATGCTACGAGGTTGAAACCATCCGGCGCGCGCTCTAGCCGCTGAGGTTGGCCGGCATTGCCCCCCACCCCTAACCCCTCCCCTCGCAGGGGGAGGGGAATTCGAGCGAGACATGGCTGCGGGCATCGCAGACTCTTCCCTCAAATCCCCGGCGCGATTGCAGCAGCATCTGCGCAGCGTGGAAGCGCTGGCGCGCGCCGGCGACATGAAGCGCGCGATGCAGGCCGCCGATGAGGCGGTGGCGCAAGGTTTCGAGCATCCCAATCTGCTGACCTTGGCGACCTACGAGCAGATCAATCGCGGCCAATTCGAGCAGGCGCTGGCGACCGCGTCGCGCGCCCGCGAACTCGCTCCCCGCAGTGCGGATGCCTTGAATGCGGTCGGCCTCGCGCTTGCTCGCCTGAACAGACCGCGCGAGGCGGTGCCGGCGTTTGATGCCGCGCTCAGGCAGGAGCCCGGTGCCGCGCATGTGCATTTCAACCGCGCCTGCGCCTTCGAGGCGATGAACGATTTGACGCGCGCCCGCAACGCTTTCGAGCGGGTGATCGGACTGCAACCCTCCCACGCCGAAGCCTTGGCGCGGCTCGCGGGTCTGGCGGCGCAGCGCGGCGACGTGAGCGCGGCGCGCGACTATGCGCAGCGCTCGCTCAAGCACGATCCCCGCGGCGTCGCGGCGCCGCTGGCGCTGGCGCTCGCCGATATCGAGGAGAAGAAATTCGAAGCGGCGTTGCGGCTGCTGGCGCCGCTGGCGCGCGACACCAATCCGAGCCTGCTCAACCGCTCCATCGCGCAAGGTTTGACGGCCGATGCGCTGGACGGCCTCGACCGCTGCGGCGAAGCCTTCGCGGCCTATACGGCTTCCAGCGCCACGCTGAAGCAGCTCTACCGGCCGATGTACGAAGCCCCGGGAATGGAGACGTCCGCGCACCGCATCGCGCGGCTGATCGCGTATTTCGAGACGACATCGACAGAGGATTGGCGCGCGCGCAAAGAGGTGTCGCATCAAGGTCCGGTCCGGACGCACGTTTTTCTCGTCGGCTTCCCACGCTCCGGCACCACGCTCCTGGAGCAGGTGCTCGACAGCCACCCCGACATCGAGGCGATGCAGGAGCGCGATTGCCTGATCGATGCGGCCAACGAATTTCTGCTGCCGGAAGGCGGGCTCGATCGTCTCGCCGCGCTCGACGAAACCGCCGCCGGCAAATTCCGCGCGCTCTATTGGCAGCGCGTCGGCGAGCATGGACTGTCGCCGTCCAAGCCCGTCTTCGTCGACAAGATGCCGCTCAATGCGGTGCTGCTGTGCCTCGTCGCCAAACTGTTTCCGGAGGCGAAGATTCTCTTCGCGCTGCGTGATCCGCGCGATGCCGTGCTCTCGAGCTTCCGCCGCCGCTTCGGCCTGACGCCGCAGATGTACGAATTGCTCACCCTGGACGGCGCCGCCCGCTACTACGATTCGGTCATGCGGCTGGCCGTGCTCTATCGCGCCAAGCTCGGCCTCGACATCCGCGATCTGCGCTACGAGGACATGGTGGGCGATTTCGAGAGCGAGATGAAAAAGGTCTGTGCCTTTCTCGGCGTGGAATGGAACGCGGCCATGGCGGAGTTCGCGCAACGCGCCCGCGCCAAGGACGTCAACACGCCGAGCGCTGCCCAGGTCGCCCGCGGACTCTACAGCCAAGCGGTGGGACAATGGCGGCGCTATGCCGTGTCGCTCGCACCGGTTATGCCGCTGCTGGCGCCCTGGGTGGCTCGCTTCTTCTATGCGGAGAACTGAGGCCATGCCGCGGCACTCACCGGCGCGCGATCGCGGGCCTTCGCAGCGTCAGTTGCGGGTGGGAGAGGTGCTGCGCCATTCGCTGTCGGACATCGTGCGGCGCGGCGACATCCGCGATCCCGATCTCGACGGCGTCTCGATCACCGTGACGCAGGTCAAGCCTTCGCCCGATATGCGACATGCCACGGTGTTCGTGGAGCCGTTGGGCGGCAAGAACGCCAAGGGCGTCGTCGCCGCGCTCAACCGGCACAAGGGATTCATCCGCGGGCTGATGGGCAAGACCATCGCGCTGCGCTTCACCCCGGAACTGCGCTTCGTGGAAGACACCTCCTTCGCCGAAGCCGAGAAGATCGAGACCTTGCTCAAATCCTCCCGCGTCCGCCGCGATCTCGAACAGTCCGATGGCGGCGATGAGCCGTAGAAAAAAGGGCGATGCCGTCCACGGCTGGGTGATCCTCGACAAGCCGCAGGGCGTGACCTCGACCCAGGCCGTCTCCGCCGTCAAACGGGTGTTCAACGCCCAGAAGGCGGGCCATGCGGGAACGCTCGATCCCATGGCGACGGGGGTGCTGGCGGTGGCGCTGGGGGAGGCGACCAAGACGGTGCCCTTCGCCATGGATGCGGAAAAGACATACCGGTTCACCGCCTGCTGGGGCGAGGCGCGGGACAGCGACGATGCCGAGGGCCGGGTAACGGCAACCTCGGAGGCCCGGCCGACGGCCGCGGAAATCGAGGCCGCGATCCCGCGCTTTCTGGGGGAAATCCAGCAGATTCCGCCCGCCTACTCCGCCATCAAGGTGGATGGCGAGCGGGCCTATGACCTTGCCCGGGAGGGCGAGACGGTGGAACTGGCCGCCCGCCCCGTCGCCATCCATTCCGCCCACCTGCTCGGCCTGCCCGATCCGGACCATGCCGAGTTCGAAATGGTATGCGGCAAAGGGGCTTACGTGCGGGCCTGGGTGCGGGATCTGGCGCTGGCGCTGGGCACGGTGGGCCATGTTTCCCAGCTGCGGCGCACCGCCATCGGCGGTTTCCAGGAGAAAGACGCCGTGCCACTGGAAACGCTGAGGGGTTTTATGCATAGTCCCGCCGCTTTTGAGCACTTGAGGCCTATCTCGACCGCGCTGGACGGCATCCCGGCGCTGGCCGTGACGGGTCCGGATGCGGTTCGCCTCCGTAGCGGCAATCCGATCCTCGCCCGCGCGAATTTGTTCGCCCGGCTGTCGGACGCCATTTCCGGAAGCGACGATCTTCAGGGGCTCACGGTCTTTCTCTCCACCGCCCAAGGCGAGCCGGTTGCGCTGGCCGAATTGGCGGAAGGAGAGCTGAGGCCGTTCCGTGTCTTCAACTTTGGAACTGGATGACCGAATGACGATTACGACCGACCGCAAGCAGGAAGTGATTTCCGAATACGCCAAGAAGCCGGGCGATACCGGCTCCGCCGACGTGCAGGTGGCTGTGCTCTCCGAGCGCATCGTCAATCTGACCGAGCACTTCAAGAGTCACGTCAAGGACAACCACTCGCGCCGCGGCCTCATCAAGATGGTGTCGCAGCGCAGAAGGCTGCTCGACTACATCAAGGCGACCGATCAGAAGCGCTACGAAGCGCTCATCTCGCGGCTGGGCCTACGGCGCTGATCGGCCGTTCCCAGCGTTTCAGCAAGGGCTTCGCGTGGCATCCGCGATGGTCGCGGACGCGCGCCTCAACGCATTTCTCGGGACGCCCGAGAGATGCAACCCCTCGGGCAATCCGGCCGGAGGGAACGAAGGAAGAAGAGAATGTTCAAGATCGTCCGTGAAGAAATCGACTGGGGCGGAAGGCCGCTCGTGCTGGAAACCGGCCGCGTGGCGCGGCAGGCCGACGGCGCCGTCGTCGCCACCTATGGCGAAACCGTGGTGCTGGCGACCGTCGTGGGAGACCACAGCCCCCGCCCGGGAATCGATTTCTTCCCTTTGACCGTCAACTACCAGGAAAAGTATTTCGCCGCGGGCAAAATCCCCGGCGGCTATTTCAAGCGCGAAGGCCGCCCGACCGAGCGCGAGACGCTGGTCTCGCGCCTGATCGACCGACCCATCCGTCCGCTGTTCGCCGAAGGCTACCGCAACGAGACCCAGGTGATCGTCACCGTGCTCAGCCACGACATGGAGAACGATCCCGACGTGGTGGCGCTTGTGGCGGCGTCCGCGGCGCTCACCATTTCCGGCATCCCCTTCATGGGGCCGATCGCGGCGGCGCGCGTGGGCTACATCGCCGACGAGTACGTGCTGAACACGCAGGTCGACGAGATGGTCAATTCCAAGCTCGATCTCGTGGTGGCCGGCACCGCGGACGCGGTGCTGATGGTGGAATCGGAAGCGCAGGAGCTGTCCGAGCAGGTCATGCTGGGTGCGGTGATGTTCGGCCACAGGCAGATGCAGCCGGTGATCGACGCCATCATCCGGCTGGCCGAAAAAGCCGCCAAGGAGCCACGCGAGCTCCCCGCCGGCGAAGACAACGCCGTGCTGGAGCGCATCAAGAGCTGGGCCGGTGCCGAGCTCGCCGGCGCCTTCCAGATCCCCGAGAAGCACACCCGGCGCGACAAGATCGCCGATATTCGCGCCCGCGGGGCTCAGGAATTCGTGGGCGAAGGCGAAGGCAAGCTGCCCGAGAACAAGTTCAAGAACCTGTTCCACGAGGTGGAAGGGCAGATCATGCGCAACGCCGTGCTCGACACCGGCCGGCGCATCGACGGGCGCGACTTGAAGACCGTGCGTCCCATCGTGGCGGAAGTGGGCGTGCTGCCCCGCACCCACGGCTCGGCGCTGTTCACCCGCGGCGAGACGCAGGCGCTGGCGGTGGCCACGCTCGGCACCGGCGAGGACGAGCAGTACGTCGATTCGCTGGAAGGCACCTACAAGCAGCATTTCATGCTGCACTACAATTTCCCCCCCTATTCGGTGGGCGAGACCGGCCGCATGAATGCGCCCAGCCGGCGCGACATCGGCCACGGCAAGCTCGCCTGGCGCGCGGTGCATCCTCTGCTGCCGAAGAAGGAGGAATTCCCCTACACCATCCGCGTCGTCTCGGAGATCACCGAGTCGAACGGCTCCTCCTCCATGGCGACGGTGTGCGGCACCTCGCTGGCGCTGATGGATGCCGGCGTTCCCATCAAGAAGCCGGTCGCCGGCATCGCCATGGGCCTGATCAAGGAAGGCGAGCGCTTCGCGGTGCTCTCCGACATCCTGGGCGACGAGGACCATCTGGGCGACATGGACTTCAAGGTGGCCGGCACTGATGCCGGCATCACTTCGCTGCAGATGGACATCAAGATCTCCGGCATCACCGAGGAGATCATGCGGGTGGCACTCGACCAGGCGCAGGGCGGACGCCTGCACATCCTGGGCGAAATGGCGAAAGCCATCAGCCATTCGCGCGACCAGCTGGGCGAGCACGCTCCGCGCATCGAGCAGATCAAGATCCCGACCGACAAGATCCGCGAAGTGATCGGCACCGGCGGCAAGGTGATCCGCGAGATCGTCGAGAAGACCGGCGCCAAGATCAATGTCGAAGATGACGGCACCGTGAAGATCGCTTCTGCCGACGGCGAATCGATCAAGGCCGCGCTCAAATGGATCAAGTCGATCGTGGCGGAGCCCGAGGTGGGCGAGATCTACGACGGCAAGGTCGTCAAGGTGATGGATTTCGGCGCCTTCGTGAACTTCTTCGGGCCCAAGGACGGGCTGGTGCACATCTCGGAGCTGGCGCCCAGGCGGGTCGCCAAGACCTCCGACGTGGTCAGCGAAGGTCAGGCCGTGAAAGTCAAGCTCTTGGGCTTCGACGACCGCGGCAAGGTGCGCCTCTCCATGAAGCAGGTCGACCAGCAGACTGGCGAGGACCTGAGCAAGAAGCAGGAGACCTCGTCGCCGCCAACCGAAGGCCAGCAGCAGGCCGGCTGACGCATATCGGATCTGCGTTTGAAGAATCCGCTCCTGGAGTCTATCTCAGGGGCGGATTTTTCTTTGCCGAAGGCGCGCTCCAATGCCGAAGATCGATCTGAAGGCCGCGAGAGAGCGGAAAGGCTCGGGCTATCCGGCGCCGTTCGATGAGCCGGTGCGCGCGCGCATCAAGCTGGCGCTGGGCGATGCCGGCGGCCTCACAGATTTCGGAGTCAATCTCACGCGCCTGCCGCCAGGCTGCTGGTCCAGCCAGCGCCATTGGCACACGGCGGAAGACGAATTCGTCTTCGTGATTTCGGGCGAGCTGACGCTGGTGAGCGACGAAGGCGAAGCGAAGCTCGTGGCGGGAGATTGCGCCGCCTTCCCCAAGAACGTGGCCAACGGCCATCATCTGATCAACAAGGGGCGCGAGACCGCGACCTATCTCGAGATCGGCACCCGCCGCCCCGCAGAAGACGTCTGCGAGTATCCCGATATCGATATGAGATTGGTGCGCAGCGAAGGCAGCTTCACGCACAAGGACGGAACGTCCTACTCTTGAAGCGACGATCCGAGGCCGACCGATGCTCGCCTCCCTGCTCCACGGTCACACCGCGCTCGACCTGACGC
>DATCOJ010000191.1:0-7121 GCA_036564785.1 Rhizomicrobium sp.
CTTCTCAGGCGACTGGCTCTCAACGTCGCAAGAGCCCATCCAGACACAAAGACATCCATGCGCCTCAAGCTCAAACGCGCAGGATGGAACGAAGACTTCCTCTTCGAACTCCTCGCCCATATGCGATAGCCCTGCCCGCGAGGGGGAGGTCATTCTACTCCGGCAGCTTGATGATCATCCGGTAGCAGCCGGTGCTGTTGCTGAGGAATTCATAGGCCGCGCCCCACAGATAGAGGCGGAAGCGGCGGAAGTTGAAATCGCCGAACTTGTCCACGAGGAACGCCTTGTGGGCGTCGAAATTCTTCGCCCATTGCACGAAGGTGAGGAAATAGCTGTGCCGGTCGTTGAGGATCTCCTCGACCTCCAATTTGGTCTTGGCCAGCTTGTTGAGGAAATCGTCCAGCACCAGGAAGGAGTGATTGCCGGGATAGATGTACTTCACCATGAAGGACGACAGCTCGTATTTCCTGGTGCAGGCGCTGCCGTCCAGGAAGATGCGGCCGCCGGGCTTGAGCAGCGACTGGAATTTCTCGAGCACCCGCAGATAGTCGGGCAGGTGCTCGATCACGCCCATGATCACGATGGCGTCGTATTTCTCCGCGCTCTGGTACTCGAACAGATCGGATTCGATCAGCGTCCAGTCGCGGCCGAGTTGCTTGCCCCGCTCGGTCAGGTAGCGGATGGATTCCTTCGAGATGGAAATGCCGGTGCACTTCACCCCGCGTGCCGCGGCGTATTCGAACCAGGCGCCCCAGCCGGGGCCGACTTCCAGGATGCGGTCGCCCGGTTTCAGCTTCAGCTTCTCGAAGGCGTAGTCGAACTTGCGCAAAGTCGCCGCTTCCAGCGGCTCGTCGTCGCGCTCGTAGACGCCTTGGGTGTAAGCCGGCGTCTTGGGATCGAGGAAGGCGAGGAAGAATTCCGAGTCGATGTCGTAGTGCGAGGCGATGGCCTCCCGGTTGGTGCGCACCTGGCCGAACAGGAGCGGCTGGATGAAGCGCCAGGCCTCGGTCACCAAGTGAAAGTCCTTCATGGTGCCGCGCAGCTCGAAGGGCTTCAGCATGTCGCCTTCGATGTCGATGTCGCCGGCGAGGTAGGCATCGGCGATGCGGCCTTCGTCGATGCTGGAGATGGCCCGCAGGGCGTTCTGGTTCTTCAAGGTCACCCGGAAGGTGGGCGTGCCGTGGCCGAAGCGCTCCAGCGAGCCGTCCGGCATGGCAATCTCGAAGGGCAGCGAAATCTTGCCGTATTGCGCGGCGAAGCGGCCGAGCAGGGAGCGTCTGGCGGGCGCAGCCGGCGCGTCCTCCGCCGTGGCGCGGTCGCCTAGATCGAGGGTCTCAGTCATGGGCGTCTTCCCTTGTTTCTCCGCGGGTGCGGCTCTGCCGCCAGAGTAGGGCCTGGGCGCGAGTTTGTCATGGGCTTAACATCACTTTGGAGGCGAGACAGTTCGTTCGATGGCGTGTCGTTCGGCCGACCTCCAGCGAATGACGCCCTTCTCACCTATTTCCTGCCAATGATCGCACGAATTGGAAATAGGGCTTTCAGATCACGCAACGACCCCAGACCGCCTCACTGCGAAGCCGCGAGATAGAGCGTCGGGAGTACGATGAAGAGAAATATCACTAGTAGCGCTGCCCAGTAGTTGCCGGCATGGTCGGACCTGGAAATTGTCCGACCCCGAACGGGGATGCGCCCGGTAACAAGGCTGTACAGGACTATGATCACGCTGCCAACGAACGGCACAAATCTGAGGGTGGGCAGCAGCCATTGCTCGTAGTTTCCTCCCATCGGCAGCCCTTTCCTCCGGTGTATGGCGCTCGGCCCACCTTTCGATATGACCGTTTGACCCGTCACGGTATCAGGCATGAAGAGGTACTGGCGGCCGTCCTTGAATAGATGCGTTCCCGATACTGGCGGAACGAGAAGATGTTCCTCGACCAGCTATCGCTCTGGAAGGCGTTGGAAGCGCCACACCTTCTGGATCATAAGGACCCCGCGCGGCCGCGGCTTTAACACCGCCGATAGGTTGAGAGGCGGCTGCCATTCCTTCTGCCATTCAAATTTTCCAGAAGCGTCCATGCGAAACTTCAATGAAGCGAAAGGAGCGTTGTGCCACAGCGCGTAGTCGAATTTCCTTACGCTCTTGTCTTTCAATTGCAGTGGAGGCTCGTCTGCGTAAATTAGTGAGCGTTTACAAGCTGGATCGAAAAAGAAGGCCACGTGGTTGAGATCGGTCTCGTATTGCCCGGCGAGACGAACATATTTGCCATTCAGACTTGGGCCAAGGACCTTAAGCTCACAGACAGAGTAAACTTTTTCATGCGAGCTTGCCGGGTGAGAGAAAACTGCCACGATTGCCAGAAGAAGCGGTAGGATCACGATTCTCCTCATGTTAGCACCCCGGCTCGCTCACGCCTGCCTGAGCGGCGCTTGTACACCAGTGATTGGCTGCCTGTCCGGAAGCGCGATCTATATCACCGGGCGACGGGAGCGGGCCATTTATCCCCAATCCCTTCATAACACCCGACTCCGTCTCAAAGGCAGCACCGGCATACTGATGCAATTGCCGCGATGTGTCTTGAGGTACGTCGAGAGCAGCCGGTTGATGGCGTTTTTCCCAAGCGGATCCTTTAGGTCGTATTGAAAGGGATGGTGCCTATTCCAATCGCCGCTCACGTAGATGACTCGGCGAACGGCTGCGAGTTTCTGCAGCGGCACGGCATTGGGCCCGGCCATGCGTCGGGCAACATCCGCCATCTCGTCGATTTCCTCGATCGACGCGGATATATCGATTGTCGGGTCGATGAATCTATCGAAGAGAAGCTTTGCTTTGGCGAAGTCGATCTGAGCATCGGGCTCTGCCAACACGCCGCGTAAAGTGGCGATCGGATCGCTTGCTTTCGCCTCAGCTGAAGCAGCTGAAATAGGTCCTGTCGGCAGGAGAAAGGCAAGAAGCAGGATACTCATAGAGTAGCGCGGCATGCTGCCTTGCCCCAAATACCCCAATCCGCAACTGCTGACTTCTTACTCCCGTCTATATTCTCTTGCAACCATATAGCGCATGTCTTTATTGAGGCTATGGAGATCTAGATTTCGCCAGTCCGGCACTACTTCCAAAAAATCGCCCTTTGGCGTGGCGGGGCGGAAAAGCCTTCTATAGGATCGCCGCCGCCAAGCCCGGATTTTCGCGGATGATTCCCAATTCCTACCCCGCCCTCGATTTCGACCTCGGCGACACCGTCGACCTGCTGCGCGACACGGTGCGCAGCTTCACGTCGGACAGGATCGCGCCCCTGGCCGA
Organism: Rhizomicrobium sp.; assembly: GCA_036564785.1. Lineage (GTDB taxonomy): Bacteria > Pseudomonadota > Alphaproteobacteria > Micropepsales > Micropepsaceae > Rhizomicrobium. The sequence goes on from DATCOJ010000191.1 coordinate 3,299, forward strand.
TGAGATCGACCGCAGCAACGCCTTCCCCCGCCAGCTGTGGCCGGAACTGGGCGCGCTCGGTTTGCTGGGGATCACCGTCGAGGAAGAATGGGGCGGGTCGGGGCTTGGCTATCTCGCCCACTGCGTGGCGATGGAGGAGATCAGCCGCGGCTCGGCCTCGGTGGGACTCTCCTACGGCGCCCATTCCAACCTCTGCGTCAACCAGATCCGCCGCAACGGCAATGACGACCAGAAGCGCCGCTATCTGCCCAAACTGATTTCCGGCGAGCATGTCGGCGCGCTGGCCATGAGCGAGCCCGGCGCCGGCTCCGACGTCGTTTCCATGCGGCTGCGGGCCAAGAAGCGCGGCAGCGCCTACGTGCTCAACGGCACCAAGATGTGGATCACCAACGGCCCGCAGGCGGACACCTTGGTGGTCTACGCCAAGACGGATCCTGTCGCGGGCCAGCGGGGCATCACCGCCTTTTTGGTCGAGAAGGATTTCCCGGGCTTCCGCACGGCCCAGAAGCTCGACAAGCTCGGCATGCGCGGCTCCGACACCAGCGAGCTGATCTTCGAGGAGTGCGAAATCCCGGATGAGAACGTGCTCTCCGGCGAAGGCAACGGCGCCCGCGTGCTGATGAGCGGCCTCGATTACGAGCGCGCCGTGCTGGCCGCCGGGTCCCTCGGCATCATGCAGGCCTGCATGGACGTGGTGATGCCCTATGTCCACGACCGAAAGCAGTTCGGCCAGCCCATCGGCTCGTTCCAGCTCATGCAGGGCAAGATCGCCGACATGTACGTGACGCTGTCGGCGGCGCGGGCCTATGTCTATGCCGTGGCGCAGGCCTGCGACCGCGGCCACACCACCCGCAAGGACGCCGCCGGCGCCATCCTGTTCGCGGCGGAGAAGGCGACCTGGCTGGCGCTGCAGGCCATCCAGTGCCTGGGCGGCAACGGCTACATCAACGATTTCCCCACCGGCCGGCTGCTCAGGGACGCCAAGCTCTACGAGATCGGCGCCGGCACCAGCGAGATCCGCCGCTGGCTGATCGGCCGGGAGCTGTTCGAAGAGACGGTTTGACTTTGATAGGTAGGTATGTTGACAGGTAATCCTTGGATAGGTAGATAGATAGTTACATCTAACCATTTCGAGAATTGCCATGGAATACAAGGGCTTCAGTGACACCGCGAGGGAGATGCAGGCGCAAACGGCGGAAATGACGACCAAGGCGGACAAGATCCGCGTCTTGGCCAAGGCCGGCTACACCCGTCAGCAGATCGCGGACTTCCTGGGCATCCGCTACCAGCACGTCCGCAACGTCCTGGTGGACGACGAGCGCCGGGCAGAAGCGGTCGCACGCCAAACTGGGCCTGCGGCGCAATCTGTTCCCGAGGGCCAAGTCTCCGATTCGCACACTGCCGGCCGATCACGAGAGCCAAAGCGAACCGTCAAGGTGAAGCTGAGCGACGGCGGCAAGCTGGCGATCCCTCCGCACATGCTGGAGTCCCTTGGCTGGAAGGATGGCGATACCGTTTGGGTGAATCTCGAAGGCGATGGCGAAATCCGCCTCGCGGATGTCCACGCGGTCACTCGGCGAATACAGGCGTATGTGCGTGAGAACCTGCCCAATTTGGGCACGGTTGACGACTTCCTGGCATGGAAGCGCGAGGAAGCCCAGCGGGAGGAACGGAGAATGCAGCGCTGGTCAGGCGAGAGCCCCGGCGAAGGCCAATGAACAGGATTGTGCTGGATAGTTCTGCCCTAATCGCCTTGCTGAAGCCGGAGCCTGGATCCGGCGTCGTGGCTTCTCATCTCACGGGCGCGACGCTCTCCGCGGTAAATCTCGCGGAGGTCGTAACTTGGATGCGGCAACGTGGCGACAGCCTCGAAGCCATCCACTGGACACTGGATATGCTGAACCTGAACACCATCGACTTCGATGGGGACCTGGCGATTGGAACCGGCGTACTCGTGGATGAGACGAAGAAATACGGCCTCTCGCTGGGCGATCGGGCGTGTCTGGCCTCGGCCGCGCGGGAGGGCATTCCGGTGCTGACGGCGGAGCGTTCGTGGGCCAATCTCAATCTCGGCGTCGCGATCCAGCTCATTCGATAAACAGTTTGCCAGTCAGTGTTGACAAACAAAATTTAGTCAGTATGTTTGGGGTCATGGAGGCAGTCATGAGCCTATTGGCACCGGATGACGTCGTGATCGCGGGCATGAAGGCCCGGACGGCGGACCTGAAGACCAAGTCGGACAAGATCCGCGCCCTTGGCCGCGCAGGCTATACCCGCCGGCAAATCGCGGATTTCCTGGCGATCAGCTATCAGCACGTCCGCAACGTGCTGGTGGACGAGGTCCGGCGCAGCAAGGCCGGGCTGGCCTCGAGGGTGCCCCCTCAGCCCGCGACCGCGGCAAACGAACCGATCAATCCCCCGGAGGCCGTCAAAGTGGAGATGGGGCCCGACGGCCGGCTCGCGTTTCCGCCGCATATCTGCGAGGCCCTGGCCCTCAAGGAGGGCGACGCACTATGGCTGACCCTGGAGCAGGACGAGGTTCGGGTCTCGACCTCCAAGGCGGTCACCCGGCGCATCCGGGCGGTCGTCAGGGAGTATGTTCCCGCCGGCGTCAGCCTGGTCGATGAGTTGATCGAGGAGCGACGGCAGGAGACCGCCGCCCGCGAGTTGCGCGGCGAGGAAGATCGCCTGAAACGAATTCCATAAGGAAGGACCTTCCATGCAAAACGACATTGTCATCCTCTCCGGCGCGCGCACGCCGATGGGCGCCTTCCAGGGCGAGCTCTCCGCTCTCACCGCGCCGCAGCTCGGTGCCGGCGCCATCGCGGCGGCGGTCATGCGCGCGGGAATCCAGAACGCCGACGTCAGCGAGACGCTGATGGGCTGCGTGCTGCCGGCGGGACTGGGGCAGGCCCCGGCACGCCAGGCCTCGCGCATCGCGGGGCTGCCGGACAACGTGCCGTGCACCACGATCAACAAGGTCTGCGGCTCGGGCATGAAGGCGGTGATGATCGCGGCCGATGAGCTGGCGCTCGGACGCGGAGAGGGCTTCATCGTCGCGGGCGGCATGGAGTCGATGACGAATTCACCCTACCTGCTGCCGAAAGCGCGCGGCGGCTATCGCCTGGGTCACGGCGAGATCAAGGACCACATGTTCCTCGACGGGCTCGAGGATGCCTACGAGCATCGCCTGATGGGCACCTATGCCGAGGACGCCGCGCGCCACTATCAGTTCACCCGCGAAGACCAGGACGCCTTCGCCACGGAGTCGCTGATGCGCGCCAAGCAGGCGCAGGCGAGCGGCGCCTTCGCCGACGAGATCGTGGCCGTGAAGCTCGCCTCCAAGACGGGGCAGGTGGAGATCTCGCAGGATGAAGGTCCGCGCAAGGCCGATCCCGCCAAGATTCCGACTCTGCGGCCGGCCTTCGCCAAGGACGGCACGGTGACGGCGGCGAATTCCTCCTCCATCTCGGACGGCGCCGCGGCGCTGGTGCTGACCACGGCGGGGACCGCCGACAAGCGCGGGCTGAAGCCGGTGGCCCGCATCGTGTCGCAGGCGAGCCATGCCGGCGAGCCGCGCTGGTTCACCACCGCGCCGGTCGGCGCCATCGGGAAGGCGATTGAGCGGGCGGGCTGGAAGAAGGACGAGGTCGATCTGTTCGAGATCAACGAAGCCTTCGCCAATGTGGCAATGATCGCCATGCGCGACCTCGGCCTCGATCACGCCAAGGTCAACGTCAATGGCGGCGCCTGCGCGCTGGGCCATCCCATCGGCGCCTCCGGTGCCCGCATCATCGTGACGCTGCTCAACGCGCTGAAGCGC
>DATCOJ010000192.1:0-21613 GCA_036564785.1 Rhizomicrobium sp.
AGCCGGAGGACGCCGCGCGCGGCTTCTACCGGAAGCTGGCGCGGCGCCCGCGGCTCAAGCTGCTCGCCGGCTGAGCCTCAATAGCTCGCCCGCAGGCCGCCGAAGAAGGCGCGGCCGGGCGCGCCGTAGCCGAACACCGGCTCGTAGCGCGCGGCGAACAGATTCTCGATCCGGCCATAGAGCTCGAGACGGTCGTTGAGATCGTGCGAGGCGAACAGGTTGGCCGTCGCATGGCTTGCCAGCGGCACGGCATTGTTGGCGTCGTCGAAACGACGGCCGACATAACCGACGCCGGCGCCGAACGAGGTCCCGGGTTCCGGCGTCCAGGTGGCGTTGAGATTCGCCAGGAGCTGCGGCCGGCGCGCCAGGTCGTTTCCGGTGGAGAGATCGACGGCCGACATGTCGGTGAGGTTGGTGGACAGCGAAAGCGCATCGGTCAGGTGCGCCGCCGCCTCCATCTCCAGGCCGTGCGCCTCGGTGCTCCCGACATTGTAGTAGTAGCCGAACGGGCGCACGGCGCAGATCGGCGAGATACCGCTGAAGCAGTCGAAGAACTCGATCAGGTTCCGGGTGCGGCGGTCGAAATACGTGGCCGACAGGCGCAGGCGCTTGTCGAGCAGGGCCTGGTCGAAGCCCGCTTCCCAGCCATGCGCGGTTTCCGGCGCCAGGCCGTTCGGATTGTTGAACTCGGAAAACAGCTCGTAGAGCGTCGGCGCCTTGAAGCCGTCGCCGTAGTTGCCGCGCAGCACCGTCGTGCCGCCGTTGAGCAGCCAGGCCGCCGCAAGCTTCAGAGACGTGTGGCCGCCGAACTCTTGATCATGGTCGAAGCGGATGCCGCCGGTCAGCGTCAGCTGCCGCCACAGCGTGCTCTGAGCCTGCGCATAGGCGCCGTCGATGCGGTCATGGCCGCGCGTGGCGGGAAATCCCGGCGTACCGGTGTCGAGCGTGATGCGCTGGCTCTCGGCGCCGAAGGTGATTTGGTTGTCGTCGTCGACATCGACGATGCCCTGGTACTCGAGCCGCGCGGCATGGCCGCGGGCGAAGAAGTCTTCGTGCTGCGGCAGGTAGAACGGCGAATCGAAAGTCCGGCGGTTGCTCTGCGATCCGATGACGGCGAAGCGGTTGGAGAACCGGCCGCCAAACAGCGAAATATTGAGCCCCGCGTAGCCCGCCAGCAGATCGTCCTTGCCGTAGACCGGCGAATCCGCGACGCGGAAGGTGGCCGGCGGAATGAAGATGAAATTGTCGTCGAAATCGTCCCGCGAGTTTGTGTAGTAGCTGCGCAGGTCCAGGCTGATGGCATCGCTCAGCTTGGCGCGCACATTCGCCGTGAGCCCGAGATTGGTATAGCCGTCCGTCTCCGGATTGCCGTTGCGGGAATCCGCGGCCGAGATTCCATTGGAATGATAGAAATTGGCCGCCGCGCCGTATTCGACATCGGACAGCGTGCCATTCGCCGCCGCGTTCATCCGATAGCTGTCGAAGGAGCCACCTTCGGCGCTGGCGCGCAAGGCGAAGGGCATGTCGCCGCCGCGGCGGGTGAGGATATTGACCACGCCGCCGATGGCGTCGCTGCCGTAGAGCGTGCTCTGCGGCCCGCGCAGGATCTCGATGCGGTCGATGTTGTTGGCGAGCAGGTCGCCGAGCACCGCTTCATCGTCCACCGTGCTCGGATCGTTGATGCGCACGCCGTCGACCAGCACCAGCGTCTGGCCCGACTCGGCGCCGCGGATGCTGACCGTCGTCGTCTGGCCGACGCCGCCGTTGCGCACGACTTCCAGGCCCGGCGTCTGCTCGAGCGCGTCGGCGACGGAGACGATCTGTTGCGTCTCCAGATCGGAATCGGTGATGACGGAGATGGAATCGCCGGTCTTCTCGGCGGGCTGCGGCGTTCGCGTTGCCGTGACGACCACGGCCTCCAGCGTATCGGCGGCTTGGGCCGGTGCCGCGGCGGCAAGGGAAATGAGTGCGAGAGAAAGCAAGGACAAGGGACCGCGCATGATGCTCTCCTGAGGGTTGCAGGAGCCGGCGCGCGCCGAGGCTTTTCCGATCGGATGAAAAATTCGCAATCTGTGCCCCGCGACGACGACTCCATTCTCGTCGTCACGGCGGTTCACCCCGCAGTTCCCGGCGCACCCCGGCCGGAAACAGGACGACCGCGCGGGGCAGGTCTCCTGGCTTGCGGGTCTAAGCTCTCGTCCGCCTTCCCGAGGTGGCCCTCAGTGGCATGCTGGACGATCGCTCGCCGCTCACAGTTGCGGGGGCAGCCGCGGATTGCTTACCGCGTTCCCGGAACCTCGCGCGAATTTGAACGCTAACTGATCGGGACAAAGAGGGTCAAATGCGAAAAGACCTCGAATCCGCCCGAACGCGGGCGTGGGGAGAAATGCGCCGGCGCGCAAATTCTTGTGCGCGAACGCATTTTTGCCACGCTGGAACACAATTCTTTCCGCCCTCGGCAGGCCATCGCCGGTCGGCGCCCTGTCGTTCCGGCACGCGGCGGCGAACTGTCCCGCCGCGAAATCCTGTGGCCGCAATCGTCGGAGCCGATTGCGCTAAGCCAAGGGCGCGGCATGTCAAATCGCGCAGCTTTGACCGTTCTCTCGTCCTGTCTCGTATAGAAAGGTGCAAGGCCGTGGGCCGCATGCGGTTGGCGGGGAGGCAGGAGTCCTGGGATGTTATTCATATTGTCGCGTTTACCATTCCGCGCGCTAGACCGCGCCGAAAACGGTGATTACGATGTATCAAAAGAGAGCGGGAGCGCACGCCGCGCCAGCGGCTGTGGAAGGGGGACGCGTGAGCTTGGTGATTGACAACCAGGCCCGGCGCTGTAGCGCTGGGTCCAGCCTTGTATGGTCCCGTTGAGCCATGAAACAGCCCGAACACGACCTCAGACCGTTCCGCACCTCGACCGCGAGCCCCCGACGGCTTATCAGCGTGGGCGCCGTCGCCTTGCTTCATGTCATCGTGATCTGGGCGTTTGCCACGGGTCTGGCCTCGCAGATCATGCAGAAGCTCCCGGAGGAGATCAAAGCGGAGATCGTGCAGGAGAAGCCCCCGGAGACTCCCAAGACGCCGCCGCCTCCGCCGCCCGAGCTGCAGAAGCCGCCGCCGCCTTACGTGCCGCCTCCGGACATCAACCTGCAGACGGAAGCCCCTGTCACCGCGCCGACTCAGGTCACCACCGTCATCACGCCGCCGCCGCCGCCCGTCCCGCAGAAGGCGGCGCCGCCCGCCATCAGCGCGCCCGCTTCGGTCGGCCGGGCGCATGAATGTCAGAGCAAATATCCGGCGATGGCGATCCGCCTCGGGCATACCGGCACGGTCGGAATGGCCTTCACGATCGAGCCGGACGGAACGGTCTCCAACCCGCGCGTCACCTCGTCGAGCGGCCATGAAGAACTCGACAACGCGGCGACGAGCTGCGTGCAGAACTGGCACTACAAGCCGGCTATCCAGAACGGGCAGCCGGTTGCCGTCCCGTGGCAGAGCAACGTTACCTACAAGCTGAATGGTTGAACGGTCGGAAAGCAGTGAGCTCAATCTTGATACGGAGCATTGAACAGATGATCTCGAAACACCTGGCGATCGCAGCCGCGATCCTTCTCCTGTCCGGCATCGCCGTCGGCCAGGCCTCCGCGCAGCCGGCCAATCCTCCGGCCGGTCAGTCCACCGCGCAGCCCGGGACCGCGCCGGATGCGAACAATCCCGCGATGGCGACGCCCGATCAGGGCACGGCCGGAGCGCCGGGTGCAGCGCCGGATGCGACGGCTCCGGTAGCCGCGCCGCCGCCGCCTCCGCCACCGGTGGTGAAGGCCCCGGCCGCCGCGCCCCCGCCGAAGAAGAATCCCTACGGCCTCGCAGCGCTGTGGGAGAACGGCGACTTCGTCATTCGCACCGTCATCGTGGTGCTGGTCATCATGTCTGTCGGCACCTGGTACATCTTCTTCATGAAGTACTGGGAGCAGTCCCGCGTGCTCGGCCAGGCCAAGCAGGTGGACCGCCGCTTCTGGAGCTCCAACAATCTCAACGAGGGCATCGACAAGCTGGCCAAGAACAGCGTCTTCCGCACGGTGGCGGAAAGCGGCGTTCGGGCGGCCTCGGGCGGCTCCGGCATGGTCAACATGAATGACTGGATCGCCATGTCGCTCAACCGGCAGCTGGAAGAGATCAACGCGCGGATGCAGGGCGGCATCGCCTTCCTCGCCTCCGTGGGTTCGACGGCGCCGTTCGTCGGTCTGTTCGGAACCGTGTGGGGCATCCTGAACGCGCTGATCGCCATTGGCGTGGCGGGCCAGGCCTCGATCGACAAGGTGGCGGGTCCGGTGGGCGAGGCGCTGATCGCCACCGCCATCGGCCTCGTCGTCGCCGTGCCGGCGGTGCTGCTCTACAATCTGCTCGTCCGCCGCAACAAGGTGATCAACGAGAAGCTCAGGAGCTTTGCCAGCGACCTGCAGACCTATCTCGTGACCAAGGGCAAATAGGCGGCAAGGCCGACGAGGAGTAAGTCCGCATGGCAATGAATGTGGCTTCGCCGGAAGGCGACGAACCGGAACTGAACACCACCATCAACACCACTCCGCTGGTGGACGTGATGCTGGTTCTGCTCATCATCTTCCTGATCACCATTCCGGTGATCGTGAAGACGGTTCCGGTCGTCCTGCCCAACGCGAAGAACATTCCCACCATCACCAAGCCCGAGAACATCGTGCTGGCGATCGACAAGGATGAGAACGTCTACTGGAACAACCAGCCGATCGAGAGCAACCAGGAGCTCATCCAGCGGCTGGAGGACGCCATGCTGCGCGCCCACAACAACGGCCAGGCGCTGCCGGAGGTGCACATCCGCGCCGACAAGGACGTGCGCTTCGAAGCGGTCGGCCGCATCGTCTACGACGCGCAGCGCGCCGCCGTGCCGAAGCTCGGGTTCCTGACCGAGCCGCGCAACCAGGGTCCGTAGAAATGTCCGCCGGAATGGGAAACGAGGGTATCAGCTCATGGCAATGAACGTCGGCTCCGGCTCGGGCGAAAACGAAGTCATGGTGGAGATGAACACGACGCCGCTCATCGACGTCATGCTCGTGCTCCTGGTCATGCTCATCATCACGCTGCCGATCCAGACCCATGCGGTGAAGCTCGACATGCCGCCGCCGAACCCCAAGCCGCCGCTGATCCAGCCGACGGTGGACAACATCATGGTGGATTTCGACGGCTCGATCTATTGGAACACCCAGCCGGTCAGCCTGCAGACGCTGGACTCCTACTTCTATTCCATCGGCCAGAAGCCGATCGAGGAGCAGGACGAGATCCACATCACCGCCAACCGGCTCGCCAAATACGATACGGTCGCCAAGGTGATGGCCGATGCGCAGCGCCGCAATGCCGTCAAAATTGGCATCGTCAATACGAACACTTATATAGAATGACGTGAGGGGCGACCGCGGTTGACGGCACATGCGGTCGCATGAGCCTCGGACCCCGCACTGTGGAATGAGGACTCCGATGACTCTCAAGCCTTTGCAAGCTCTAGGAATTGCCCTTGCCCTCAGTGGGGCGGCCTGCGTCGCCTCCGGCGCCTTGCCGCTCATCTCGGCGGCCGAGGCCGCCACCGTCAGGCCGGCGGTCGGCAGGCCGCTGCAGGCGGCGGTCTCGCTCGCCAATCAGGGCCAGGCCAGCGCCGCTCTCGCAAAAGTGAGAGAAGCCGAATCCGTGGGCGGGCTCACCGGCAGCGAGCAATCCGCCATCGCCCAGACGCGCGCCTATATCGGCGCCAAGACCGGCGCCGGCGGCAGCTCGCTCGGCTGCAAGGCGAAGTTCGCCACCGACTATAATGCCGGCCGCTACCGCGCCGTCGTGGGCGAGGATGCCGACTGCCTGCACAAGAGCGGCGGCTACGGCTATTCCGAGCAGATCATCGTCGCCCAGGCTTATTACCTGATGGGCGACTACGGCACCGCCATCCGCATGCTGCGCGGCATGGGCGACAGCGACCAGGTGCTGTCGCTGTTGATGAGCGCCGCCGGCAAGGCGGGCGACACCCAGACCGAAGGCTCGGTCGCCGAGCGGCTCATCCTCAAGGGGCAGGTCAAGTACTGGACCTACCTGCTCGCCGCCGCCGACAACACGCGCGGCCTCACCGATCACGAGAATCTCGACATCTATCGCGTGCGCTACGCCACCGGCAGCATGCGCAACAGCGAGGACTACGAGCTGATGACGCAGCTCGCCATCCAGCTGGGCTTCCCGCAGGAGGCGTCGGGCGTGGCGCAGAAGGGCTTCGATGTGAAGCTGCTGCAAGGCGAGCGCGACACTCGCCTGCTCAATCTCGCCAAGACGCAAGCCGCCAAGGACGCCGCCAATCTCGCCAACATGCAGAAGCAGGCGGAGAAGGCGAAGAACGGCGACCTCTTCGTCAAGCTCGGCGAGGATCTGTGGGGTTACGGCAAGGCGCAGGACGCGGTGAACGCCATCCAGGCTGGCATCAAGAAGGGCGTCAGCCAGCCCGGCGACGCACAGATGGCGCTCGGCATCGCGCTGCTGTCCTCGGGCCAGAGGGATGCCGCGCTGCGGTCCTTCGACTCCGTGCAAGGCACGCCGGCGGCGCAGAAAGTGGCGCGTCTGTGGTCGGTCTATGCGCGCGCCGGCGGCACCGCCGCGGCGCCGGCCCCGACGGCGGATCAGTCACCAAAGCCCACGAGCCATCGCCGGCATTGACGAGCCGCCGGCCGCTTCGGCGTTCAGCGTCCTGACCAGATAGGTCCGCACGTCGATGTCGGGCGGCGCGGCGACGCCTTTGCCCGCTCCGGGCTCGCGCAGCTCGTCGAGACCGAAATCCATGCGGGCCTCATAGGTGCGGTCGATCTGGTTGCGCAGGTTCTGCTCGGCGGCGTACCACGCCTGCTTCTCGGGTTCATCGCGGCAGGTCGACAGCTCCGCCGGATCGGTGGCGCCCCAGCGTCGCTCCACGCAGTGGTACGGATCGAAGGACATCAGGAACAGCCGCCGCTGCGCCTCCTGATAGCTGAGCCGGATCTCGGTGCCGTCGCTCCTGGCATAGCCGAGCACGCAGGCATTCGCCTCCCGGTCGTAAGTCGCGATCAGATCGGCGATCAGGTTGCCGCCGGAATATTTGAGCTTGCGGTCGCGCGCGGCATACATCTTGACGAAGCGCTGGGCCTGGTCGCGCAGCTCCTTGAACGCGGTCTTGAGGCGGGCGTCGCGCGAAGGCGTGGAATAGGTCTCCCAGTCGCCCTCGGTGCCGTAGATGTTTTCCGGCAAGCGATCGGGCTGCGGCTGCCGGTCGAGGCCCGCGGCGACGGCAAGCTGCACCGCGTCGATGCGGTAGTGCAGATCGGCGCAGTTGGAATCGACCATGTCGTGCACTTCCTTGACGGGATCGAATTCCAGAGTGCCGCCGGCGAGCTTGGCGCGCACATAATCGTAGTAGTCCAGCACTTCGCCGTTCAGCGCGAAGCGGCCCTTGTCCCAGTCGGAATCCGCAGGTGGCCGTGGCCCGTTGCCGAAGAACTGCTCCTCGGAAAAATCGCCGATGTCCTTGTTGGCCGGCAGCACCACGCGGCCGCCGATCAGCACCCCGTCGGCGCGGCGCACGGCGTCGATCAGCCGTCCCGGCCGCCAGTTCTTGAAGCCGGCGCCCATGCTGGGCCGGGCGCGGACGAAGCGCAGGTCGTAGAAGCCGCGCGACACGGAGTTGTCCGGATGGGCGTCGATGTAGTTCACCCGGCCGTCGGGATCGACGCGGTAGATGGTGGCGACGTGGCCGTTGGGATCGTAGACCAGCGTGCCCGGCCGGATCGATTTGACGGCGATGGCCGGCGAGTAGGTATCGGGTTCCAGCGGCCCGTCGAGATCGGGATGGATGCGGTAGGCGGCCGAGGAGATGGTGTCGCGCAGTTCCTCCAACAGTTCGTAGCCCGACATCGAGCCTGACAGCACGTCCTTGCGCTCGACCACCTCGTTGCCGGCCGCGGTGTAGCGCATGTCGCGGGTGTGGCCGCGCGGCTCCACGATATACTCGTAGGAATAGGGCAGGCCGCGCTTCCAGGCGTAGTAGGCGCGCAGCACATAGGGAAAATCGGCGCAGTCGGATTTGAAGTAGACGCCCTGCGGGTCGCTGGCCCTGAACGGATTGCCGCTGCCGTGCAGGCAGCGGTCCACGGTGTGGCAGTCGGACTGGCCGATGCCGCTGACGAACTCGCCGAAGCCGCGCTCGTCGGCCTCCGACCAGTGGTCGTAGCGCACGACATAGATGCTGGAGGCGAAGGCCTGCGGCAGTGCGGCTAAGGGCACCGGCGGCGTCGCGGGTTTGGCGGGCGGCGGCGGAGCACGAACGGCCGGCATCAGTTCCGGCGCCTCGGCCGCGCCTAGCATCACTGCCAGGAACGCGGCCACGCCCAGTGCCGCGGCGACCGTACGCATCCGTCCCCCTCGAACGCCAAGCCCCATTGGCACCAAGCGTAGTAGGCGGCCAGGGGAGGTCAAGCCGAGCCCCATGCGCCCCAGGCGAAATGAGGCTTTCCGTGGTATCTGGAGCGCATGTGCGCCGGGAGGGGCCGCCATTCTGACACCGCCGGAAATCGAGGCTTTGCTGCTCAGTCTGCGGGTGTCCGCCGTTGCGGTTGCCTGCGCGCTGCCGCTGGCGCTGCTGGCGGCAGTGCTGCTCTCCAGGACGAGATTTCCGGGACGGCCCCTTGTCGACGGCCTCCTCTATCTGCCGCTGGTGCTGCCGCCGGTGGCGGTCGGGTTCATTCTGCTGTCGATCTTCGGCACGCGCGCGCCCGTTGGCGGCTGGCTGCTGCAGCATCTGGGAATCCGCTTCGTCTTCAGCTGGACGGGCGCGGCGCTCGCCTCGGGGCTGATCACTTTTCCGTTCCAGGTGCGCGCCATCCGCCTCGCCATCGAGGCGACGGAAATGGGCCTGAGCGAAGCGGCGGAGACGCTCGGCGCCGGCCGGCTCGACCGGTTGGTGAATCTGACTCTGCCGCTGGCGCTCCCGGGGATCGTGGCCGGCGCCATCACCGCCTTCGCCACCAGCCTCGGCGAGTTCGGCGCCATCATCACCTTCGTCTCCAACATTCCCGGCGAAACCCGGACCTTGCCGCTGGCGATCTACAGCGCCTTGCAGACGCCGGGCGGCGAAGTGGAAGCGGCGCGACTTTCCGCGCTGTCGATCGTGCTGGCGCTGATCGGCGTCACTCTGGCGGCGCTGGCGGACCGCCGCGTGCGCACGCTTGTCGGGCGATGAGCGTCGAGGTCGCGCTCGATCACGAATTCCCCGGCTTCGCGCTGGAGGTGAATTTTCGCATCGAGCAACCGGGCATCACGGCGTTGTTCGGGCCCTCCGGCGCCGGCAAGACCAGCGTCGTCAACGCCATCGCGGGGCTGCTGCGGCCGCGCCGTGGCCGCATCGCGGTCAATGGCCGCGTGCTGTTCGACAGCGATGCCGGAATCTTCGTGCCGCCGCAGGCGCGCCGCGTCGGCTATGTGTTCCAGGAGCCGCGGCTGTTTCCGCACATGACGGTGGAGCAGAACCTTCGCTTCGGCTGGCGGCGCAGCGGACGCCGCGCATCGGAAGACGAGATCGCGCACATCGTCGACCTGCTGGGACTGGGCCCGTTGCTGCCGCGCCGCCCCCGTCATCTCTCCGGCGGCGAGAAAGCGCGCACGGCGCTCGGGCGCGCCCTGCTGTCCTCGCCGGAGATCCTGCTGCTGGACGAGCCGCTGGCCTCGCTCGACGCCGCCCGCAAGGCCGAGATCATTCCCTATCTCGAGCGGCTGCGCGACGAAGCCCGCCTGCCGATGCTCCATGTCAGCCATGCGCTCGACGAGGTGTCGCGGCTTGCCGACACGATCGTGCTGTTGAACGCCGGCAAGGTCGTTGCCCAGGGCTCGGTGTTCGACGTGCTGACGGATCTGGCGCTGCCGGACTTCACCGGCGCCTCGCCCTATGGCGCCGTGCTCGATGCGGAGATTGCCGCGCACCGTCCCGACGGCCTGACCGTGCTGCGTTTCGCAGGCGGCGAGCTGATCGTGCCGCGTTTGCAGCGCGCGGAAGGCACCCGCCTCCGGGTCCGCGTGCGCGCCGAAGACGTCATGCTGGCCCTCGAAGCGCCGAAGGCGATCAGCGCCAACAACATCCTTGCCGTGACGGTCGAAGCCGTGAAGCCTGCCGGCGCGGCTCATGCCGATCTGCGCTTGCGCTGCGGCCCCACGGCACTGATCGCACGCATCACCCGGGCTTCGCTCGAGCGGCTCGCACTCGTGCCTGGCACATCCGCCTTCGCCGTCATAAAATCGGTGACGGTGGCGCCGCAACTCGATCCGCCGGCGACGTAAGTCTTTTCTCTCGCGATTGGAGCCTCCCATGCCGCTCATTCCCTATGCCGATACCGCGGCGCTGCCCGACGCCGCGCGCGAAGCCTTCGAGCGCCTGCCGCGCAAGCTCAACATCTTCCGCATGTGGGCGAATGCGCCGGAGTGTTTCGTCTCCGGCATCCGCTTCGGCGGCAATATCCTCTCCCGCCAGAAGCTCGATCCGGCCTTGCGCGAGCTGGTGATCCTGCTGGTGGCGCGCATGGAGGGCGGGGCCTACGAATGGGTGCAGCACGTGCCGATCGCGGAGGCCGCCGGCTGCCGCAAGGAGCAGATCGCGGCGCTGGAGAACGCACAATTCGACGCCGCTTGCTTCGATCCGCGCGAGCAGGCGCTGCTGGGTTTGTCGCGCGAAGTCATTCGCGACGTGAAGGCCAGCGAAGAAGCGGTGAAGCGCGCCGCTGAGCACTTCTCGCCACAGGAGATCGTCGAGATCATTCTCACCTGCGGCTTCTACATGACCATGGCGCGGCTGACCGAGACCACGCGGGTGGAGATCGATGCGCCCGACGGCGTCAAGATCGTCGAGAACCTAGCGCGGGTCCGCTGAGCGCGGGGCAAAGACCATGCGGCTCGAAGCGGTGAAGTTGAAAACGAGGCCGGCGATGGTGCCCGCCGCCAGCGCCAGGAACGGATTGTTGAGTGGCGCCGGCGCCAGCCCGATCAGCCCGGCATAGATCGCGAAGTTCACCAGGAAGCCCAATCCGTTGGCCGCCACGAAGATCGCCCATTCCTTGAGCATGGGACCGGCGCCTGATGCCGCGCGGTCGCGGAAGGTGAGCATGCGGTTGCCCCACCAGGTGAAGGTCACGGCCACCGCGAAGGAGAACACGCCGCCGGCATAGGCGTTCAGATGCAAGAGCTTCAGCGCCAGCGCCAACGCGGCTTCATTCACCACGAAGCCCGCCGCGCCGACGAGGGCGAAGCGCAGGAATCGCGAAGCCGCCAGGCGCTGCGCCAGCGTCACGAAAGCGTCAGCCCCTGCGGGCCGGGGATCGCCAGATAGGCCATGCGCTTGTCCTCCCAGCGGCCGCGCGTCACCGTGTCGAGGATCAGGCCACTGGCGAGCGAGAGGAAGGCGAGCAGCATCAATCCGGTGGCGAGCACCGCGCGCGGCAGGCGCGGCACCAGGCCGGTGTGCAGATATTCCACGATGACCGGCGCGCCGATCGCGAGCGCGACCAGCGCCAGCACTAGGAAGATCAGCGTGAAGAAGATGAACGGCCGCTCCTCGCGCACCAGACCCGCGATGGTGAAGAGGATGCGGAAGCCGTCGCGCCAGGTGTTGAGCTTGCTGGCCGAGCCCTGAGGCCGCTCCTTGTAGCGGGTGTCGATCTCCACCATCGGCATCAGCAGCCGCACCGCATGCACGGTCAACTCCGTCTCGATGCCGAAGCCTTCCGCGGTGAAGGGAAACGACTTCACGAAGCGGCGCGACATGATGCGGTAGCCGGTCAAGAGATCGGCGAGCTTGACGCGGAACATCGCCGAGGTCAGTCCGGTCAAGAGCCGATTGCCGAGCACGTGCCCGGCGCGATAGGCCGCGTCTGCCACCGCCACGCGGCGTCCCGACACGATGTCGTAACCGTGCTCCACCAGCGTGCCGACGAGGGAAGGCGCGGCGCTGGCGTCGTAGGTGTCGTCGCCGTCGACCAGCACATAGATGTCGGCCTCGACGTCGGCGAACATGCGCCGCACCACATTGCCCTTGCCCTGGCGCGTTTCGACGCGGACGGTGGCGCCCGCCTCGCGCGCCCGCTCGGCCGTGCCGTCCTTCGAATTGTTGTCGTAGACATAGATGTCGGCGCCGGGCAGCGCGGCGCGGAAGTCCTGCACCACCTGTCCGATGGCGGCCTCTTCGTTGTAGCAGGGGATGAGGATGGCGATCCGCGCCTGGCTCATGACGGCACTTTCGGCGGAATGTGTTTCAGCGGGCAGAATTTGTAGGGCCCGCCGAGATTGGTAGAAAATTCCTGGCATTCGGTCCAGCGCATGCCGAGGCCGTAATCGGCCAGGGCGTCGCCGGCCCGGCCGATCTCGTAGAGATTGGCGATGACATAAAGGTCACCCTTGAAGGCGTTGACCCGGGCGCGCGTCTGGGCGGTCAGCCGCGAGCCGTCCTGCGGCTGGATCATCCAGCCGTCGATGCGGATCACTGGAATCTGGTGCGGCAGCGACGGCACCAGGTAGCCCATCGGCGCCTCGCCGGTCATCAGGATCATCGATTTCCCCGGATCGGCGATCGGCGGCGCGTCGGCCTGGATGAAGGGGTCGCCCAGCGGCGCACGGTCCCCGATGTAATAGCGCGTTGTCATCAGGACGAAGGCGCCGATCAGGCCCAGCGCCAGCATGCGGCCGTAGCGGGTGAGCGGCCACAGCCCGATGAGTGCCACGATGAACAGCGGCGCCAGCATCTCCAGCACCACGATGTAGCGGTAGATGCCGAACATCAGGATCCAGACGATGTAGGAGACCGCGGCAAAGGCGATCACCCCTGTTGCGGCCTCGACCGCTACCATCGGCTCGCGCAGCGAGCGGCGCACGAACAGCAGCGGCAGGCTCAGCAGGCCCAGCACATAGGCCAGCCCCACGCGCACGTCCTGGAACGGCAGATCGTCCGCCACCTGCCAATGCAGCGAGAACAGCAGCGGGAACAGCGAGATCTTGCGGAAGTGGTGCGGGATGAATCGCACGTCGCGATAGGAGGCGTGCAGCGCCAGCGGCGAATCGAAATACTGGTTGAAATAGGGAAACAGCGGATTGCCGGTATCGTGATACATCTTCGCGAACCAGTAGCCGGCGAACAGCACCACGCCGATGAGCCCGCCCAAGCCGCCGGCGGCGAGGCGCACGCTTCGGTGCTTGGCGTCGCCCGGCAATACCAGCAGCGCGGCGGCAAACCCAAGCGCGAACGGCGCCTCCGGCAGCTTGAGGCCGACGGCGCTGCCGACTGTCAATCCGGCGAGGCCCGCGAGCAGCGCCGCTTTGCCCAGAGGTCCGTCGCGCAGCAGCTCGCGATTGAGCACGATCGCCGCCAGCCCGGACAGCGTGAACAGGCTCAGCACGTTGTCGTAATAAGTCGTGCCGGCGATGCCGACGGTCAGGCTTCCCGTCATGCAGAACAGCGTGACCACGCCCGCGATCAACTGTCGCTGCGGGCCGATCAAGACCGAGCGCGACAACAGGTAGAGTGGGATGACATTGGCGCCCTGCACCGCGCCCAGCGTCCCCAGCGCCAGCCAGGACGGCACGTGCGTCCCCAGCAGGTAGTAGGGAACGTCGAGCAGCGGATTGTAATAGGTGGCCTGGTGGGCGACGGCGACGTCGAAGCCCATCCGGCCGTTCAGGAAGGCGTAAGGGATGTACCAATGGTAATTGCGGAAGTCCCACGACATGTCCTTGCCGAGGCCGATGACGAACAGCGCCCAGGCGAGAATGACGCCGCCCAGGAACAACAGTTCGGAAGGCGCCAGCCAGGGGCCGCGGGACTCGTTGTGGGTGACGGACATGGGTAGCGCTGGACTATCGGGGCGCGGAAACTAACACGCTCCCCGCCGATAGCCAGCGCGGCGGCAGGTCTCAGTCGAGCGGCAGATTGGCCAGGAATTGCTCGGTGCAGGCCCGCCAGGAGCGGGTGAGCGCGAAGGCCCGGCAGGCCTCGCGGGAGAGCGTCAGCGCCTTGCGGCAGGCCGCTCCCAGGTCCTCGTCCAGGGCCGCCACCGGCGCATCGCCGACCACGTCCTTGGGTCCCAGCACCGGATAGGCCGCTACCGGAACGCCGCAGGCGAGCGCCTCCAAGAGCACCAGGCCGAAGGTGTCGGTGCGGCTGGGGAAGACGAACACGTCGCTGGCCGAGTAGCAGCGCACCAGCTCCTCGCCCGTCTTGACGCCGAGAAACTCCACCGCCGGATATTTCCGCTCCAATGCCGTGCGCGCGGGCCCGTCGCCGATCACCACTTTGGTGCCCGGCAGGTCGAGCGCCAGGAAGGCCTCGATATTCTTCTCGACCGCGATGCGACCGACATAGAGCCAGATCGGGCGCGCGAACGGCAGCGTGGCGCCGGCGATGGGGCGGAACGCATCGACGTCCACGCCGCGCGACCAGATCCGCAGATTGTGGAAGCCGTACGCTTCCAGCTCGTGCTGCAGCGACGGCGTCGCCACCATCATCGCCTCCGCGGGATCGTGAAACCAGCGCAGAAAGCGGTAGACGGCGCGCTTGGAAATGAACGGAAAGCGCGCGTTCACATATTCGGGAAAGCGGGTGTGGAAGGAGGTGGTGAAGGCGATCTCGCGCTTGAGGCAGATCGCGCGCGCGCTGAGGCCGATGGGCCCCTCGGTGGCGATGTGGATCGCGGTGGGCGCGAAGTCGTCGATCATCCGCTCGAGGCTCCTGCGCGGAAAGATCGCCAGCCGGATCTCCGAGTAGGTCGGCAGCGGCACGGTGAAGCGGCCTTCGGGCGTCGCATAGCGCACCTCGTGCCCCATGGCCGCCAAGTCGCGGCCCAGCATCTCCAAGGTGCGCACCACGCCGTTGACCTGCGGCGCCCAGGCATCGGTGACGAGCAGGATTCGCTGGTGTGCGGCGCTTGTTTGTGCGGCAGGCGCGGAGCCGGGCTCCGCGGTCATCGAGCGGTCTTCAGGCGGCAGCGGTCGCCGCGGCCAGCGGCTCGGTCTCGAGAACGATGTCGGAGCTTTCGCCAAAGGCTGCCCAGCGGAGAATCTCCAGGTTTCCGCAAGCATCTTCGACAAGCGCGGTGCAGCTTTCAACCCAGTCGCCGTCGTTGAGATAGAGGACGCCGCCGATCCGCTTGACCGCAGCGTGATGAATATGGCCGCACACGACGCCGTCGAGGCCGCGCGCGCGCGCCTCATGGGCCACGGCATCCTCGAAGCGGCAGATATACTCGACCGCATTCTTCACCTTCGCTTTGAGATAGGCCGAGAGCGACCAGTAGGGGAGCCTGAGGGCGCGCCGCAGGGCGCCGGAGATTTCGTTGAGCTCGAGCGCCATCGTGTAGGCCCAGTCGCCCAGATGGGCGAGCCACTTGGCGCAAGCGATGACGCCGTCGAACTGGTCGCCGTGCAGCACCAGCAGGCGGCGTCCGTCCGCGGTTTCGTGGATTGCCTCGCGCAGGATTTCCACGCCGGCGATCTCCCGCCCGCAATAGTCGCGGAAGACTTCGTCGTGGTTGCCCGGCACGTAGACGACACGGGTGCCGCGATCGATCTTGTGCAGGATTTCCCGCAGCACCCGGCTGTGCGCTTCGGGCCAGATCCAGCGCCGCCGGAGCCGCCAGCCGTCGACGATGTCCCCCACCAGGAACAGCGTGTCGCAGGAATTGCGGGTCAGGAAATCGGCCAGCAGCTCCGCCTTGCAGCCGCGCGTTCCCAGATGGGTGTCGGAGATGAAGATGGTGCGGTGATGCCGTGGCCTTGGGCCGGCCGGTCTCGGCTGGGACGGTGTCCGGCGGCGGACCGGGTCGAAAGGGAGAGAGGAAAATCCAGGCAGGGTGAGGGCTTCGCGGTACAGCGTGTCACTCACAAGCGCACTCCGAGTTTGGCGACGGTGGCGAATCAGTTGCCTTTGCTCGTGCCCCTGTCTGGCGGCGCAAGGCTGCATCCGTGTTGCGGCGCAATGAATCTTTCGTGACTTGAAATGGTTACTTGTTGGAAAGGAGTTGTTGCGCCGCACATCGGCGATTGGGGAGCTTATGCTTGGAAAGAGGACTTCAGTTTTTCCATAGATTCAGCGGTCTTTTTTCCTTTTGCCGCTCTTGCCGCTCCCGGCCCGCTCTGGCATATTGCTGCAACGCGGCATGGCCCTCTCGGGTCGTTCCGCTGCCCATCCTGGGCGTTTCCTCCCTGAACTTGGCCGCTCTTTCGGGAGCGGCCTTTTTTCGTCGAGCCGCACGATTGCGCGAGACCGTTGACTTGAACGCCGCGTCCCGTTTCATGATCGTGCCGCCCGCTTTGAGAGGACCAGAGCCGTGAAATACGAAGTGGACTTCCAGTTCCTGCCCAAGGGCTCCGACAAGACCGAGGAAATCGGCGGCATCGCTGATCTGGTGCTCGGCGAAGAGGCGGGCTTCGGCGTCATCCCGGCGGTGGGCGATTTCGTCGACATTCCGCGGAGCCGCATGGGCGAGCGCGAGAACTACCGCGGCTGCGTCAGCCGCCGCCTGTTCCGCTACGTGCTCGGCCATTGCTATGTGCGCGTGGTGATCGAGGAATGCGACGAGGCGACCTGGACCAGCCACCGCTGATCGCAGGTATCGCTGCCACCGCGCCCTATTCCGCGGCCCAAGACTCTAGTTCTCGCAACGAACTCGTCTCTTTCTTGCAACGAGTTCGTCTCCCCCCTCCCCTTGCGGGAGGGGGCAAATTCGAGCGCGCCTGCGCTCACATAGCGAAGCGGTAGCGCATAGAAAGTGCGCGCGAGAATTTGGGGGAGGGGTGAAGCGGCTCGCTACTGCACCCAGAACCGCCGCGACGGGATGCCCGTCAGGCACTGCCAAATGTCACCCGTCCAATGTAGCGGATCGCCAACGGGACAATTCGTGTCTGCCGTCTCTAGTGGCGTCCATCCATACGAATCAGTCGGCAGGCACAGGTGTTTGCCATCCCGGTTGTTCACGTCGTAAGAATCTTCGTTGAAGCATTTGAAGTACGACAGCTTTTTTTGCTGGTCGGCGCTGTAGAAAGCGGACGGGACGATCTGCTGAATCTCAAAGTGTAGATGCGGACCGGGAACCCCCGCAGAGCCAGATTCCGCGATCACGCAAAGTTTGCCCTGCGGCACCTCAACATGCGTTCCACCGGGGAGGGGTAAACTCGACGGTGAAAATTTGGCCCCACCTTGGTCGCGATATACGCAGCTTGGATCGATCCAGCCGTTTTGGATGGTGACGACCTCTCCGTTGGTGTCGCCGTTACCGGTGCAAGGAGGCGAGTATGGATCGATTCCCGCTGGATGCGTAAGGAGATGCAGATAATAGATTCTATATGTCGTCGAGTTGTCCGGTACCTGTGCCAGCGCGTGGAAGAAACAATAGGCGTGGTAGTGATTGGCCGACAGCATCCCAACGGCTTCCAGCGGATAAAATAGAGCGCCCGAAACCGCAGCGAAAACGGGCTCGTAGTACGCTCTGTAGTCGTATCCAGGATGCCCCTCGTATTCCAAAAGGCGCGTTCCGTCACCGATGACATTGGTGCCAGTGTAGTTCACGCCCTTCAATACAAATGGAGTTCCATCTGCATTTTGCTGATAGCCGGGGTGATGGCCGAGATCGCAGGTGTCATCCGAGTGACCGAATGTCTGTTGGCCGATCAAGTTGTCGAATGCAGTGATGATTTTGTCGCATACGTACAATTGACCCGAATCGCTCTTGTCGGACTTCTTCAACGAATGATCGAAAACTGAAATTATCTGCGCGCCCGGCGGACTGGTTGTGTCGCTGCCATAGGGCGATTGCCCAGCAAGGGGGAAATGTGTAATCGGAAACGATAGCTTCCACAGCTTCGGATAGTCCAGAATTTGGCTGTCAATGCTCTCTAAGCGAATTGGAAATGCTACCGGCATCCAAACCGACGGCTCGAATCCATCTGGTAATTTTCCATTCTTTAGCTGATTTGTCCTGAGTCCGATTCCGGTGGCGCTCGTTGCCTGTCCGCTCGTCTCTAAGTCCCAGTATTCGTATCGGCCTCCACAGTCCGCACTGCATTTCGCGACCAACCCTCCTGCTAGGCCAGATTTGCTTGTGACCCGGCCCGTCGAGTAGACCTCGTAGAGGTAGCTGGGGTCCCCACCATTCGCTATGAGGGCGGCGAACCCTGCGGCGTCCCCTTTTCCAGATGCCGTAACTGTGCCGCTGGCCCACGCATTTTGGATCGCTCCATATGAAATCTCAGCGAACCCGCCCGCGTCACCGCTGCTCTGAACGTTCCCTGAAGCGAACGCTGTATCGATATTGCCGTTGCTGTTGCCAACAAATCCGCCAGCCTGTGCCCAACTAGAAGTGCTCACCATCCCAAGCGTAACTGCACCAGTCGCATACGAATGCAGTGCATATGTGCAGTGGTAACCGTTTCCGTCGGCGCAAAGCGCCGAACCGATTGCTCCGCCAGCGATTACATAGTCGCCTGTGGCACCAGACTTCTCTGTAGCCGTAACAGCCCCTAGCGCGTTCGAATAGCCGATGGGAGAATTGCGCAGCATTCCGATAAGCCCTCCAAGGGCTTCACCGGCTGACCCCGACAACTTTCCGGAAACGGTCACATTCGATTGTGTGTTTGTCACCGAGACGCCATCAGCGACGCCCACAATGCTACCCATCGCCAACGGGCCGCCATTGTTAGTAGGACCAACGTTGCCGCTCATTGCCCCCTGCACGTATGCGGACAAGATGGTCTCACCCCATGCCAGTCCAATGAGACCGCCCGTAGCACAGGGGGCATACCAAAAAATGTCACCAAAATTTCTGGGATAGCAAGAATCTGTTGGCGAACTCACGACCTTGATGTTGACTATGCGGAGGTTCCGTATCGATCCGCCGCTTGCGGCCCCGAATAATCCTACCTCGCGCGCAGTAGAATTGATCAACAGGTTTGAGATTGCGTAGCCATTTCCGTCCAGGCTACCCCCAAATGGCTGGGAAAGACCTCCGATCGGTGCAAAGTTGTGACTCTTGCTCGCATCGATGTCGTTCGCGAGTTGGTAGTTGCCGGAGAGATTGTTCTGGATGTTCTGCAGCTCGGTGACGTTGTGAATTAGAATCGCAGTTGTCAGATGCTTCGCCCATACGGTTGTCGTTGTCGCGGAGGCGGTCAGCAGCACAATCGCGATCAGTTGGACAATGCGAAGCATTGTAGAGATGCGGCCAATGAAATGGCGTGATCTCGCGAACATCGGTATCCCCCGAATGCGACGCGTTCTGGAAGTACGCCCAGAGGTTGAAATATAGCAGGCCTCGGTCTGGAATAATCGGGGCCGGTGTGCTACGTTATTCATTGGGAGCGCGGTCCGGCGGGATTGCGCTCCCGTCGCGTTTCAGAGGTCCGAGGTGGAGGGAGGGGGGCCCCAAGGCTAACTTCAACGATCATGATGTTGGGCTTTGGCGATGAATGCGGACCACATATTGAGGGGCGCGAGCACTTGTGGAGAGGTGATGCGGCGTCTCCCCCTCCCCCAAATTCTTCGCGGCTCATGCCGCTCGAATTTACCCCCTCCCGCGAGGGGAGGGGGGAGCAAGTTGCGTTGCGCTTGAATATTCAAATCGTACGGGGCGATGGCGACGCTGAGTTGCTTCCCGGTTTATTCCGCCGCCCAGGGGATGCTGCGGCGCGGTTCCAGCCAGCTCGCTTCGATCTCCGCGAACTGCCCCAGCGCTTTGCCAAGCCGCGCGCGGATCTCGGCGAAGCGCGCGCTCGGCTGGATGCGCTCCTCGTCCAGATAGAGCGCGCGGTTGATCTCGACCTGCAGCGCATGAATGCCGCGCGCCGGCTGTCCGTAAAGATGCGTGGTGTAGCCGCCGGCGTAAGGGGCGTTGCGCGCCACGCTGAAGCCTGCGGATTGGAACGCCTGCTCGGCGCGCCGCATCACGGCGTAGGCCGCTGCGGTTCCGTAGCGGTCACCCAGCACGATGTCCGGCGCTGCCGCGGCGGACGGCATGGAATGGCAATCGACGACGATGACCGCGCCGAACTGCGCCTGCGTCTCCCGCACCAGGCGGTCGAGTGCTGCGTGATAGGGCCGGTGCAGCCGGGTGAGCCGGGCCTCGGCTTCGGCGGGATCGAGCCTGTCGCGATAGATCTCGGCACCGTCGCGCACGATGCGGGGAATGACGCCGAGTCCTGCCTGCACCCGCGGGCTCGCGGCATCCGCCGGAACCGGGAGCGGCCCGTCGAACATCGCCGGATCGAGCTCGTTGGGAGCCCTGTTGGCATCGACATAGGCGCGGGGGAAGCGGGCGGAGAGGAGCGGGGCGCCAAGCTCCACCGCGCTCTCGAACAGCTCCTCGGCGAAGGCATCCTCGGAGCGCCGCAGATTGGCGCCGGAAAGCCGGCTCTGCCTGAGGAACGCCGCCGGATAGAGGCGCCCCGAATGGGGCGAGGCGAACACCAGCGGCAGCCGCTGCGTTTCCGGGCGGTCCAAGGCAAACGGCGCCGCGTGCAGGTCGTCCAGGACGGGATCGAGGGAATCCATGGCCTCTAGTGGAGCATCGCGTGGGCCCATGGGCAACGGGGGACGAATCCCGGCTCCCACCTGTTAACCCGCATTTACGGTTTGCCGATTATAGGATTTAGTGGCGTGCGGGGGAGTGGCAATGGCCCAAATTCTGCTGGCGGAGGACGACGAGTCGCTGAGGCGGTTTCTCGCCGCCGCGCTCGCCAAGGCCGGCCACCGGGTCACCGATTTCGGCGACGGCACCGAGGCCTTCGAGCAGCTCAAGCCCGGCCGCTTCGACCTGCTGCTCACCGACATCGTCATGCCCGGCATGGACGGCATCGAGCTCGCCAAGCGGGCGGCGGAAATGGATTCCGCCCTCAAGATCATGTTCATCACCGGCTTTGCCGCGGTGGCGCTGCACCCTTCCTCCAACGCGCCCAAGCAGGCCAAGGTGCTGTCCAAGCCCTTCCACCTGCGCGAGATCGTCCAGGAAGTGGAGCGCATGATCGCGGCTTGAGGGGCCGGCACTGCTACAACTTGAACTACAGGCACTCGCCATAGAAGCTACAGGCAACAGCGAGAAGGATGATCGGGCCGAAAATCAATAGCAGGAACAGGCCAATAGCTATTGTAGCCGTGATGTTGCCCAGCCTTTGAGCCGCATTCGCCACTGGGTTCAATCCGGGACGCCTCTGCGAGACATTACCAAGCGCTGACGCTGCTTGCCAGCGGCGCGGGGCGGACGCTATAGAGGCCGCCCCTATCGGAAAGCGGGCGCGTAGCTCAGCGGGAGAGCACTACGTTGACATCGTAGGGGTCACAGGTTCGATCCCTGTCGCGCCCACCATTTTCTTCATCGCGTAACACTAGAGGATGACCTCGCGCAGGTTCGGATGGCGGGCCATCCCTGCACGGCGCGTCCCTTACTCCCCTCACCGAAGGAGGAGAAAGATTTCGCGCGGCATCCGCCATTCAAACTGCCCTGACTCTCGCTCTCCCCCCTCCCCTTGCGGGAGGGGGCAAATTCTGAGCGGCATCAGCCGCGAAGAATTT
>DATCOJ010000193.1:0-16336 GCA_036564785.1 Rhizomicrobium sp.
GTACATGCCGCAATCCTGGCAACGCGTGCCCGCCACCAGCCGCTGGCGCCGCTCCTTGACGGCGGGGCGGGCGAAAATGTCCTGCAGCGTTGCCGATGTCAGGCTGCCGTAGTTGCGCCGCTTGAAGGGATCGTCCAGCCCGCAGGTGACCGTGCCGTCGCACAGCACGGTGATGGCGTGCCACAGCCATTGGCAGTAGAGCGAAGCGGGCGCCTTGCCCTCCAGGATGGAATCCGCGATCGGCTTGGCATCGAGCCGCTCCAGTTCGACGCGGGCATCCTGCAGCGCGGGATCGAGCTGCAGCGCGCGGGCATACATCTGGATGGCGGCAAGACGCTTGTCGGTGATCTTCAGCAGATGGCCGAACTGCAGATGCGTGTCCGCGTTTCCGCTGTCGAGCGCCAGCGCTTTCTCGTAGGCCTTGCCGGCTTCGTCGGTGCGGCCGGACTCCTTCAGCATATGTCCGTACTGCACCCAGATCGGCGCGCGCACGGGATCGAGATCGAGCACGTCACGGTAAAGAAGGGCCGCTTCGGGCCATTGCCGCTCGTCGCGCGCCTGATCGGCGGCGCGCAGCAGGTCGGAGAGCTGAGGCTTCGCAAGCTGCGGCCCGGAGCGCTCGCCGGTCTCGCCGCTGCCAATGGCCAGGCCCATAAATCCCTCGGGCACTTGAACCCTGGAATAGTCCAGCAGGCCCGATTCCTTGTCAAACCGCGCCGCGGCGCGCGCCGGAATGGTCCGAAAACCGCCCTTTCGCCTCAGGGCCGGGCGGGCGCGCTCGGCTCTGTCGGCGAAAGCGACCCGAGGCGGCGCGAGGTTTGAAGGAAGCTGCTTCCAGTCCTCCGGAGTGCTTTGTCAAAGCAGGTCCCCCT
This sequence comes from Rhizomicrobium sp., assembly GCA_036564785.1. GTDB lineage: Bacteria > Pseudomonadota > Alphaproteobacteria > Micropepsales > Micropepsaceae > Rhizomicrobium. Next base: position 873 of record DATCOJ010000193.1, read on the forward strand.
CGCGCCCGTTCGACATGCGCGGTTGTCTTCCCCGATTGCGCTCGCCGGCGTGAGCCTTTGAAATTCATTGTCATCGATTCCGCGAGGATTGATCGGCATGACCGCATGCGGAAGAACACGTGCGGCGTTGCTTGCGCGACGGATCTGCGAGCTTCGCCTGTCGGACGGCAACCATGAACGCGAATGACCGTTGCAATGCAACATCGCGGCGCCGATAATGGCGCCGGAACAATAAATCGGCACCTCGCTGTCGGCGTTGGGGGAATCCATGACAATTTCGCGGCGATTGGCCTTGGGCTGCGCATCGGCCTTTGCGCTCGGCGGCGGCACGTTGCAATTCAGCCTGGCCGGAGCGGCCCGGCATGCCGCCAAGCTGGTCGGCAACCCCGCATCCAACGGACAGACGGCGCAGCGCTTCCTGGAACTTCTGATCCACGAGGACGAAGCGCGCGGCATTGAATATGCCTCCATGATCTGGATCGCCGCTCCCGATACGGCGTGGTTCGCGGCGAGTTCGCTCAGCGCCACCGCCTACGGCATGAATAACGTATCCCTCAAAAAGCGCGGCTTCCGCTTGCGCCGGGTCAGCGCCTTCGATACGCGCGGCGGCGTGCGCTACGCGGCGTGCTGGGAGCTTGCCTCCGGTCCCGATTGGCATTCGCGCCACGGGATGAGTCTCGATGAGTTCCGGGGCGCCTGCGCCGAATTCGCGGCCGGCCACCGCATGACCCATGTCGACGCGCGCGTCGGCTACGCCGCCATCTGGGAAAAGGGCGATCCCAGCTCGCAGCAGATCCTGACGGCGCTGGCGCCGGCCGACTTCGACGCGCAGTCCGCAGCGCTCGCGGCGCAAGGCTTCCGGCCGCGGCGGATTTCGCTCTCCGGCGCGGGCGGCGAGCCGCGCCTCACCGGCATTTTCGAGAAAAGCACCGGCACCGCCTGGCAGGCCTTTCCGCGCCTGGCGCTGGCGGACTTGCGCAAGACCGAAGCGGCCATGACCGCGAAGGGTTTCCGCATGACGGATGCAAGCGGCCGCATGATCGCCGGCAAGCCGCTGTTCTCCGGAATCTGGGAGAAGGCGTAAGCGGCCGCCAGGGTGTTGACAGAATATCCCTGAATTAGGATAGTGACATGGCCCGCATGCCGGTGCCCGGCGAAAGGCCGCTGGCATGGATCGGAAGCTCGAAACGCGATTTCCTGGAATTCCCCGAGCGCGTGATCGACGAGATGGGCAATGCGTTGGGAATTGCGCAATTCGGCGGCAAGCATCCCAAGGCAAAACCATGGAAGGGTTTAGGTCCCGGCGTGCTCGAGGTCGTGGAGGATCATGACGGCAACACCTACAGGGCCGTGTACACCGTGCGATTCGGCGAGATCGTGTACGTGCTGCATGCGTTTCAAAAGAAGTCCCCGCGCAGTGTTAAGACAGCGCGGGGCGATATCGAGTTGGTTGCGCAACGCTTGAAGACAGCGCGGAGGGACTATGAGGAGCACTACGGCAAAGCGCGATAAAGCGGCTAGCGAAAGGGTTATTCGCGGTTCGGGCAACGTGTTTGCGGATTTGGGCTATCCCGATGCGGAAGAGCGCCAGACCAAGCTGCGCCTTGCCTTCGCGCTCAACCGACTGATCGAAGAGCGGCGCCTGACCCAAGCCGCCTCCGCTGAGTTGCTGGGCGTCAATCAGCCGAAGGTTTCCGCGCTGCTGAACTACAAGCTCGACGGTTTTTCGGTGGAGCGCCTGATGACGTTCCTGACGGCGCTCGACCGGGACGTGCAAATCGTCATCAAGAAGAAGCCGCGCTCGCAGGCTTCCGGCCGCATCGCCGTGATCGCGGCTTAGGGCCACCTACCGCTTCGTCACCCGCCAGATCGTGTTGCCGACGTCGTCGGCGACGAGCAGCGCGCCGGACTTGTCGATGGCGACGCCGACCGGCCGGCCTTGCGCGTGGCCGTCGGCCGAGACGAACCCGCTGAGCACGTCGACGGGCAGCGCACCGGTCGGATGGCCGCCGGCAAACGGCACGAACACCACCTTGTAGCCGGACAGCGGATCGCGGTTCCACGAACCATGCTCGCCGACGAAGGCGCCGTCGGCGAATTCATCGCCGAGCCTGGCGCCGTTCGCGAAGGCGAGACCGAGTGCCGCGACATGGGCGCCCATGGCGTAATCGGGAACGATGGCCTTGGCGACCAGATCGGGATTCTGCGGCTTCACCCGGTCGTCCACATGCTGTCCATAATAGCTGAATGGCCAGCCGTAGAAGCCGCCATCCTTCACCGAGGTGATGTAGTCCGGCACCAGGTCGCTGCCCAGTTCATCGCGCTCGTTCACCGCCACCCACAGCGTGTTGCTGCCCGGCGCGAAGCTGGGACCGTTGGGATTGCGCAAGCCCGACGCGAAGATGCGATGCTCGCCGGTCTTGGGATCGATCTCCCACACCGCGGCGCGGCCTTCTTCGGCGGCAAGCCCGTTCTCGCCTGCGTTGCTGTTGGAGCCGACGGTGGCGTAGAGCTTTGAGCCGTCCGGGCTCGCCGTCAGATCCTTGGTCCAATGATGATTGATGGTGCCGGCGGGGAGATCGACGACCTTTTCGCCCGCGGCCTCGATCTTCACGGTTCCGGCCTGATAGGGAAAGCGCAGCACCGCGTCGGTATCGGCGACATAGAAGTCGTTGCCAACCAGCACCATGCCGAAGGGCGAGTTGAGGCCGGAGAGAAACACCGTGCGCGTCTCAGCCTTGCCGTCGCCGTCGGCATCGCGCAGCAAGGTGATGCGGTTGGCGCTCCTCACCGACGAGCCGACGGCGCTGGTGATCATCTTCTGCACGAAACCGCGCAGGCCCTGCTGGTCGCCGGGCTGGGGCGGGGCCCCGGTTTCCGCCACCAGCACGTCGCCATTGGGCAGCACATAGACGCGGCGCGGGTGCGCGAGATCTTGTGCGAAGGCGTTGACCGCAAGGCCTTCCGCGGCGGCCGGCTTGGCGCCGTTGGCCCAGGGTGCCGCCGGCGCGATCTTCAAGGTGGGCAGCATGGTCTGGTGCGGGGCCGGCAGCTGCGGATGGGGACCCATTCCCGCAGTGTCCGGCAGGCTCGCATGATCGCCGCATCCGCAGAGCACAAGCAGGGCGAGGGTGGCGCCCGGGTTTCGCATGGAGAACGGCGCGGAAATCCCCGTAGCGCGCGAACGTTTTGGAATGGCGGCCTCCCGTCCCCGAGACAGTGCGCCAACGCGCGGCACACGGGCAAGGTTCCAAATGATGGTTTAACCGGCCTGGGCGGACGTCAGGCGGCTTGCGGACTGGTGTCGCGCGCCTGCGCCTGCACCTGCCAGAATTTGAGCAGCGCCTCGCTGCCCGTCTGCGCAACGCCGTCATAGACGGCAAGCCGCGCATAGCTCTTGTCGCCGGCATGGCCGGAGTCCGCAAGCAGTGCCAGTGCGGAGAAGGTCGCGCGGCTGGCACGCGCGCCTTTGCACAGCACCGCCAGCAGATAAGCCCATTCATCCGCGACGATCCGCGCCGCGGTATCGGCGTCGATCCGAAAGCGCGAGGCGAGCACGTGAGCCATGTCGCCCGCGAGCGCGCCGCGCGCCGCCGCGATCAGCGCACTTTCATTCAGCACGAAGGGCCGCTCGCTGCCGGGATCGGCGGCGGCATTGCGCACGAGGATCGCGTCCCTGGTTTCCGGCGCCGCGTCGAACACCAGCGCGTTGAGGAAGGCGAGCGGAGAACCGGTTGTCGCGGCGAAGCGCTCCGCCAGTCGCGCGCGCGTCGGCCCATCGACGTCCTGCACCGCCTTCTCGAGCAGCGCCTCGAACGGCTCGCGCATGCTGGGCGGATAGTTGGAAGGCCAGTCGAGCAGGAGATCGGCAAGCTCGCCCACCAGCGCGCGCCGGGCGCCGGGCCCGTTCTGTCCGGCCAGCTCGACCAACCGCGTCAGCCGCTCCCTGGCGTTGATGGCACTCATGGGGCTGACCGTAGCGCCGCGCCCGTTAAGGTTTGGTAGGCGCCGTCACGTCTCCGGAAATAGGCGCGGAAACAGCGTATCGAGCGTCGCGGTGGGAAAGCGCAGGGAGACAGGCCCCTTCGGCGTATCCGATGCCAGCAAGCCCTCAGCCAGCAGGTCGCCGAACACACGCCTTGCCGTTCGCTCCGGCAGGCCGGCGATGCGGGGAACGTCGCCGCGCTCGAACTGACCGCGGATCAAGGCCTCTTCCAGGAGACGCGCGGCTTCCGACTTCAGCGTGCCGCTGCGCTCGACATAGGCGCGCAGCCGCCGCGCCAGAGTTTCCAGCTCGAAGAGATCCGACATGAACACGACCTGATCGAGGCAGATGCGAAGAAACCAGAGGACGAATTCGATAAGCGCCCGCTCCGAGAGATTGCCGCGCCCGTCCCGATCGCCCTGCCGCGGAGTGTCGGCATGATCCATCATGCGCTTGTAGTCGCCGCGGCTCTCCAAGCCGCGCGCCAGTCCCCGCGAGATCGACCACAATCCGTGGGCGCCGATGCCGGCTTCGTGCGCCATGGCATGGCTCATGAGTCGGCTGACGCGGCCGTTTCCGTCCGGGAAAGGATGGATGTAGTTGAAGCGGTGATGCGCGGCCGGGATGGCCATGATCCTGGCCGCCTTGCCGAGGCGGTCGAAGCGGTAACGTTCGGCAAAATAGCGCATGAAATCCACGACGCGATCGCTCGCCGGCGGCTGGTGTCTGCCTACGGCCACGTTTTGCTCCGGACGCGCGCGCCAGACACCCGGCTTCATGCTGACGGCGCGGCCGCCGCCGCGGACCTGCAACATCTCGCGAGGTGCGTCTCTATAGAATTCCCGGTGAAGCCAAAGGATGAAGTCCTGCGAGGCCGGGTCCGGCAACCCGCCGGCCGCGTGCATGGCGTCCACCTCCGCCTGGACGCGCACATGGGCGGCGGCCTCAAGCTGCAGATTCCGCCGCTCCTGGTCGCCCGTGAACTTTCCGGCGAGCGCACGCTCGATGTCGTGGGGCCGCGTGTTATGACCTTCGATGAGATTACTGTAGTAGGAATTCATGATCCGCACGAGGCCGGCGAGATTGGCTGCGGTCTTGGGATGAAGGGCGTGCTCCAGCTTGGCGGAGGCCGCCGACAACTCGGCGACGACGTCCGAGATGGCCTCGGGTGCCTCCTCCAGCCGCGCGGGCTCGATACGCTGCGGGGTCTCAAGCAGGGCGATTTTGACTGGCTTTTTGGCCGATTTTGTGCCTGACATAGTGCATTGAATATACAGGAGAAACTAATATATGTCCAGCGCAGATGGCCGATCTTTTGGCCGATCTTTCGGCCGCGAACGGCTCAATTTCCGATGATCGCCCAGGTGTCGGGATAGAAACCGTTGAAATTGGTGCGCAGCGCCATGGAATAGGCGCCGATGGCGTCGATGACGATGAAATCGCCGGGCGCAATCGTCTCCGGCAGCATCAGCGGCCGCGGCAGCACGTCCAGCGTATCGCAGGTGGGGCCGTAGACGCGGAACGGCTTGTGGCCCTCCGGCTGCAGCACGGCGCGGCTGGCATCGAGCGAGAACACCCGCAGCGGATAGTCCGCCGTCCAGCCCGGCAGCGTCAGCTCGTCGAAGCTGCCATAGATGCCGTCGTTCAGATAAAGCTTGTCGTCCTTGCGCAGCACCACCTGCGTGACGAGCGACACGCCTTCCGCGATCAGCGCGCGGCCCGGCTCGCACAACACGTTGGGTTGGCCTGGAAGCGTGGCCAGCGCCTCGCGGATGGTGTCGAAATACCAGTGATAGGGCGGCACGTCGTTGTTGCGATAAGGGCCCGGGAAGCCGCCGCCGATGTCGAGTGCGGCGATCTCGATGCCGGCCAGCGCCGCGGTGCGTCGCGCCATCTCGATCGCCTGCGCATAGGAGAAGGGTGACAGGCATTGCGGGCCGACGTGAAAGGTGATGCCGGGGGCGGCGCCCGCTTGCACCACGCGCTTGAGCAGCCGGGCCGCGTCGTCCGGCGTGGTGCCGAACTTGCTCGACAGTTCCAGCAGCGCGCCGCCCAGCGGCGTGGCGATGCGCACGAAGATGCGCAGATCCTTGCCGCCGTCGGTTTCCGCCAGCAGCTTGTCGAGCTCGAAATCGCAATCCACGACGTAGTCCTGGACGCCGTACTTGCGCCAGGCGGTGCGCGCCGCACCCGCAATGCGCACGGGCGCCATGAAGTGGCAATGCGCGTCGGGAAAGCGGCCGCGCACCAGCTCGATTTCCGGCAGCGAGGCGGTGTCGAAGTGACGGATGCCGGCGGCATAGACCTGGTCGAGCACCAGCGGCGCGGGATTGGCCTTCACCGCATAGAGCGCATCGCCGGGAAACGCTTCGAAGCGTTTCGCCGCGACGGCGAATTTCTCCGGAAAGATGCAATAGACAGGTACGGACGGCGACAGCCGCTCGATCAGCTGCTCGACATTGGCGAAGCGCGGCAACGCACCGGGTTCGACCTTGCCGGCCTTCGCCTTTTCTTTTGTGACGACGTCATTCATGCGCTGGCAGCACTCCGCACTGCCGCGGGGTCTTAGGAGGCGGGGCTGCGGGGGTCAATAGCGGGAGCGCCAAGCGCGTGGCGGATCGCATCCGTTAGGATGATGCGTTGCCGGACTTGGTGGTCTTGGTGCTGAGCCGCCAATGCCGCACGACCTCTTCGAGGCTTTCCATGGTGAAGCGCGCCGTCTTCCAGGAATCTGAGAAGCCGGTATGTCCCGTGCTGGCCGGCTTGCCGACGGCCAGATTGCGGAAGCGCACCCGCATCGGCATGACCACGCCTTGCCCCAGGATGATGGCTTCGCGATCCGCCAGCAGCGGCAGGAAGTCGAGAAGATCGAAGGCGCCCTCATGGGTGTTGGCGCGCACCACTTCCTGGTCTCGTTCGGTGGAAAGCCGCATGGCCACGACGGTGCTGCATTGGGAGAGAATGGTCGGATCGAGCTCCGACGGCCGCTGGGTGATCAGCGCCAGGGACACGCCGTATTTGCGGCCCTCCTTGGCGATGCGGGCGAGGCTCGCGCGCGTCGGCAGGAAGACATTGTCCTGCCCGGCCGGCGCATAGCGGTGCGCTTCCTCGCAGACGAGGAGCAGCGGCACGCGGCCCTGGCTCCACACCGCGAGATCGAAGGCGAGCCGCGACAGGAGCGAAATCACCACGTCCATGATGTCCGGCGGCACCGCGGAGAGATTGATGACGGTGATCGGCCGGCCTGCGGCGGGCACGCGGAAGATGCGCGCCATGATCTCGGCCATGGTGTCTTCGATCAGCAGGCTGCCGAACATGAAGCTGTAGCGCGGATCGGCGATGAAGGCGTCGATGCGGTTGGTCAACCGGCGATAGGGCAGGGTGCTGCGAACCCGCTCGAGCTTGCCCATGCGCTCGTCGATATAGGCGACCACGTCGGACAGGCGGAAGGGGATCGGCGTGTCGACCGTGATGCCGATACTGTCGGTCTGCTTGCGCAGCCGGCCGGCTTGGGCGTCGGAATAGCGCCGCTTGGCCGTCAGCACCGCTTCGCTCAGGATCTCGATTTCCGCGTCGCGGGTGTCTTCCGTGCTCACCAGGGCCGCGGCGAGTTCCTGGAAATTCAGCAGCCAGAACGGCAGCTGCAGGTTGCCGGTGTCGAGCAGCTCCGCCTTGTCGGCGAAGGCGTTGGGATATTCATTGTGGATGTCGAGGATCACCATGCGGGCGTGGCGGTATTCGTCGAGCACGCTTTGCAGGATGCAGGTGAGCGCGGAGGACTTGCCGCAGCCCGTGGTGCCCACGATGCTGAAATGCTTGCCGAGCAGCTCGTCCATCAGCACGCGGGCGGGGATGTCCGGGTCCTGGTAGAGCGTGCCGATTTCCAGCGCCGCGTCTCCCGGCTGCAGATAGACGACGCGCAGGTCGCCGCTATCGGCCAGGTAAACCGGATCGCCGACCGTGGGCATGTGGGCCACGCCGCGGCGGAAGGAAAGCCGGTCGTCCCAGCCCACGGTGATCTCGCCGGCGAGCGTGAGCTCCGCGAGCTCGATCTCCTGGCGGTTTTGCGTGTTCTCCGGCATCGGCGTCGACACCGCCGTCACCAGACCGATCACCACCGAGCGCGGCGTGGCGATCTTGGTCACGGTGCCGATCTCGATGCGTTCGGTGCGGCGTTCGGCTTGCGAGGAGGTTTGCTCGATCACCGCGACGGCCTTGGCGCCGGCCACCGAGACGATGTGGGCCACCTGGCGCGATCCGGCGAGCATCGGCTCCTTGTCTCCGCCGAAGCTGGAATCGGGGACCCGCGCCGCGATCTGACTCATGCGAGACTCCGCTTCGGCGCCGGCCCATGGGCGGCAAGCCGCGATAGGGAGTCGGCGAGCGACGCCGCTGGCGCGGCTGGCTTGCCGCGGGGCAAGGTGAACGCCGCCATGGTGCCGACATTGGGCTCGCTCGACAGGAAGAAGCGGCCGCCATGCTGCTCGACCAGCGCCTTGGTGATGGGAAGGCCAAGGCCGGTCCCCTCATGGCCGCGCGTGTACGCCGCCTTGACCTGGCCGAACGGTTTCATGGCGTGGGCCAGCTGCTCGGGCGTCATGCCGATGCCGGAATCGTTGACCGCCACGGTTACGAAGTCGCGCCGGTCGGCGGCCGCCACCAGCACGATGGTGCCGTAGCGCGGCGTGAATTTGTGGGCATTGGCCAGCAGGTTGATGATGGCCTGCTTGATGCGCCGTTCGTCGACAAGGAGGCGCGGCAGGGCCGGCGCGATGCGCAATTCGAGCCGCTGCTGTTTCTCGCGCATGCGCGGCTCCACCAGCGCGACACTGGCCTCGATCAGCGGCGCCAGCGAGACCTCCTCCATGTCGAGGGTGAAATTGCCGCTCTCGATCTTCGAGATGTCGAGGATGTCTGAGATGATGTTGAGCAGGTGGGTTCCGGCCCGCCCGATCAGGCCGGCATATTCCACGCTCTTGCCATGGGCCTTTTCGCTGGCGGCGCCGAAGGTGGAAATCAGCTCCGAGAAGCCGATGATGGCGTTGAGCGGCGTGCGCAGCTCGTGACTCATATTGGCGAGGAATTCGGACTTGGAGCGGCTGGCGAGCGCGGACTCCACCGCGGCCGCGCGCAACGCGGTCTCGGTCTGTCTGTGCGAGATCAGCCGGCCGACATCGGCCGTGTAGCGCGACAGCAGCGTGGACCGCTTTTGCCCGAGCCTTACGAACATACCCCAACCTCGATAGCCGCATAAAATACCGGCCGCGGGATTAAGAGCGGCTTAATCGATGCGGGAGCAGAGGGCCGATCTGCTCGCTCAGGACGTGCATTTCGGATCGCAGTCAGCGGCGGACCAGCTTTGCGCGCCTTCGCGCCAGCAACTTCAGGAAGCCGCGCTTGATCTGCTCGAACAGCGCCGGCGGCAGGAAGCCATAGGCGAACGCGCCACGCTTTCCCGGCACGGGCGAGAGGCCGGCATTCGGCCAGTAGTCCACATTGGCCTCTGAAACGACGGCCCAAGAGCGCTCGTCACTCAGGCCGAGCTTTCGTGCGACCGGATGGGGAATCTCAATCCCCACAGTGTCGCCCCTCGGCGGCGAATGCGTGATCGGCAAAATAAGCACGAGACGAGGATCGGCCGGATCGTCCAAGGTGGCAACGATGCAAGCCGGCCGGTCTTTGCCGGATGACCGCCTGGCATCGGACTCGCGCAGCCACAAATAGTCATAGCGTATGACCAGCCCCGGCTCGGGCACCGGCAAGGGCATGCGCTATTTCAACAGTTTGTTGAGATGGTTGTGGCGCTTGTCCATCCGGACATTGCGAACCGCCTCGACGATGGTGTCGGGCAGGTCCTCACTGCGGAAGCTGCGCTGAACCGCCGCCATCAGCCAGTCGTAGCGCTCGGCGGACATCAGCACGAGTTCGCGCCGGCCATGGCGCGTGATCTCGACCGGCTCGCGGCGGGCGCGGTGCTGGTAGTCGCCGAATTTGCGCTGGAACTGCTGCGACGTCGCGGTCTGGGTCATGTGAGTCTATGAATTGAAGTCCGGATAATACGTATAATTCGTAGAAGAGTCAAGGTTCGATCACCGCGACCGTCGGGAAATAGCTGCGGACGCGTCCGCTGTCGCGCGTGAGCAGGGTTGCGGCGGCGACGGCGGCATGGGCGCCGATGAAGAAATCCGACAAGACGCCGGCGCGCGTCCCGCCGGCGCGACGGTAACGGCGAAAGGCATGGCCGGCGAGAAACAGCGCCGTTCTTGGAATTTCGAAATAGCCGATGCGCAGCGAATCCAGCGCGGTGTCCAGCGCCCGGATTTCTTCGTACTGGCTGGACAGTTCGGCGTAGATGACGGGGTTGATAACGACCTCGTCCAGCGCGGCGGCAGAGGCAAGCGCCTTCGACGACCATTCTCGCCACGCTTGATCGTCTCTCAAGACGTCGAGCAGGACGTTGGTATCGACCAGAATCATGGCGGTCAGTCGCCGCGCAGCAGAGCCATGATCTCGTCGGTGGTCATGTCCGTCTTGAGCGTGCCGCGGACCTTCTCGATCCGCTTGAGATACTCGCTCACCTTGCGCTTGCCGGCGGGCTTAAGGGTGGCCATGTCGTCGGCGATCATGCCGAATTCGACCTTGGCGCCCGGCTTGAGCCCCAGCCCGTCACGCACGCGCTTGGGGATGGTCACCTGGCCCTTGCTGGTCATGGTGGTGATGAGCATGGCGTGTAATACCTCGTTCCAACAAAAGTATTACTAGCTTGGCAAGTGCGAGGCGTCAAGAACTCGCGCGCAACTCGCGGATGGTTCTACGGCCGTCGGCGGCGGGTTGGTAGACGAACGACATCTCGGCCAGCGCGCGGTCGAATTGCGCCGGCGTGAATCCCTCCGGCACGTCGAACGCGTCGAACCCGGTGCGGACCATGAAAGCAAGCTGGTCGTAGAGGAAGTTGCCGGAAGCGCGGATTTCGCCCGCGTAGTTCATCCGCGTGCGCAAGAGCCGCGCCCAGGAGAACGGTCGCCCGTCGCGGAAGGCGGAAAACTCCAGCACCACGACCGACAGCCGATGCACATCGCCGCCCAACGCCTCCGGCGATTCCGAGGACTTCAATCGCGCGCCCAGCGCCGCATTGCGCGTCACCAGAGCGTCGCGCTCTTTCTGAAACCGTGCCAGGGACACGATAGTGCCGTTGACGGGCAACGGTGCGTCGTCGGCGATGCTCGCGAAATGATCTTCGGCGAAGCAGCCGTGCTTAATGAGCGGCATAGGCGCGCTCCTTGAACGGTTCGAGGCCCAGGCGCCGCACGGTGTCGAGAAAGCGTTCGCTGTTTTCACGCCGCTCGAGATAGACGTCCACCACGCGCTCGACCGCGTCGGCGATTTCCTCGGCGCCGAACGCCGGCCCCAGGATATCGCCGATGCTGGCATCCTCCGCGCCGGAGCCGCCCAGCTGCAGCTGGTAGAATTCCACGCCCTTCTTGTCGACGCCCAGGATTCCGATGTGGCCGGCGTGATGATGGCCGCAGGCGTTGATGCAGCCGGAGATCTTGATTTTCAGCTCGCCGATCTCGCGCTGGCGCGGCGCGAAGCGCTCGGAAATCGTCTGCGCGATGGGAATGGAGCGCGCATTGGCGAGGTCGCAGTAATCAAGCCCGGGACAGGCGATGACGTCGGTGATGAGCCCGGCATTGGCGGTCGCCAGGGCGAGCGCCTGCAATCGCGCGAAGATGGAAGGCAGATCGCGCTTCCTCACATGCGGCAGCACCAGGTTCTGCTCGTGGCTGACGCGGATTTCCGCAAGCCCGAATTCGTCCATCAGATCGGCCAGCGCCTCCATCTGCTCGGCGGAGCAATCGCCGGGCACGCCGCCGATGGGCTTGAGCGAAATGGTGGCGATGGCGTAGCCCGGCGCCTTGTGCGGCGAGAGATTGTGTTCGGCCCACAGGTCGAATTCGCGATCGGCGGCGCGCGCGGCCTCGAAGTCCGGCGAGGCATCCGCCAACGGTTCGAACTCTGGCGGCGCGAAATAGGCGGCGATGCGCGCCAGTTCATCCGCCGGCACTTGCAGCGTTCCGCCCGCCTTGATCTCTGCGAACTCGCGTTCGATCTGGCGGCGCATTTCGTCGGCCCCCAGCGCGTTCACCAGGATCTTGATGCGGGCTTTGTAGATGTTGTCGCGCCGGCCGGACTGGTTGTAGACGCGCATCACCGCTTCGAGGAAGGCGAGAATGTGCTCGCGCGGCACGAAATCGCCGACCACGTGACCGATGTAGGGCGTGCGCCCCATGCCGCCGCCCGCCAGCACGCGGCAGCCGCTCTCGCCCGCCGCGTTCTTCACGATCTCCACCGCCACATCATGGAACTTGAGCGCGGCGCGGTCGTGCGCGGAGCCGCTCACCGCGATCTTGAACTTGCGCGGCAGATAGGTGAATTCCGGATGCAAGGTTGACCACTGGCGGATGATCTCGGCGAGAATGCGCGGGTCCTCGATTTCGTCGGCGGCAGCGCCCGCGAAATGATCGGCGGTGACGTTGCGGATGCAATTGCCGCTGGTCTGCAGGCAATGCATCTCGACGTCCGCCAATTCCGCCAGCACGTCGGGCACGTCCACAAGCTTGATCCAGTTGAACTGGAGATTTTGCCGCGTGGTGAAGTGGCCGTAGCCCTTGTCGTATTTGCGCGCGATGGAAGCGAGTTTGCGCAGCTGTAGTGCCGACAAGGTGCCGTAAGGAACGGCGATGCGCAGCATGTAGGCGTGCAGCTGCAGATAGAGCCCGTTCATCAGCCTGAGCGGCTTGAACTCGTCCTCGCTGAGCTCGCCGGACAGCCGCCGCTCCACCTGATGGCGGAACTGCGCCACGCGCTGGCGCACGAACGTCGCGTCGAATTCGTCATAGCGGTACATGAAGAGCCTGCTTGCCGAGATCGCGGCGGATGGTGGGGCCGGCGGCGCGGATGCGTTCGCGCTCTTCCAGCGGATGCACGCCAGCCTCGTCGCGGGCGACGGCGAAGAGATAAGGATTGACCACCACGCGCCAGGTGACGAAGCGCGCCGCCGCCTCGAGCGCCCGTTTGGCCTCCGCTTCATCCTCGAAGATATCGGCGTCGCGAAGAGAGTCCGCCCAATCGCCGCCGCGCCAATAGACCACCTCGCCGTCGCGGAGCCGGTTCGCCGTCAGCACCTGAAGGGCGGCTGCCTTTGCCATAAGACAAAAGTCGCAATGCCGGACGTAGAAATCAATAGATCACAGTCTGATTTCGTATTATTTTATATTCAACATTACAGTTATTGTGCAATATCCTTGGCCACTGTTTTTTGTGAGCGCCGAGGAAGGATTCACGCGGAGCCGCGGAGTCGCGGAGAGCCTGATCCTCCGCGTCTCCGCGCGCGCCGAAGGCGCGCCGCGTGACTCTTTCTTTGACTCACGGGCGGGGGAATGCTTTCCGCGGAGGCTGCCATTCGTCCAAGATAGTCGCAGTTGAATCCGGGCGGGGCCATGGACGACAAGGATCGGGACTATCCGGCTGGCGCCGGCGCGGCGGTTGCCGGCGCCCTGGCGGCCGGCGCCGATCCCTCCTCGCGCGCCCGCGCCGATGCCTTCCTCGAAGAGCAGACCAGACTCACCCGGCTGCAGATCGAGGACCTGCGGCAGGAGAATCGCCTGCGCCACTGGAGCCTGCGCGTCCGCCATATCAGCGACGTGATGAAGCTCGCTTTCGAAATCTCGCTTGCCTTCATCCTGATCGCCGTCGCCGTGGGGCTGGGCACCGCGGTGTGGAATGCCGCGAACGACGATGGGCTGGTGGTGGAATCCTTCTCCGTGCCGCCGGAGCTCGCCGGCCGCGGGCTTAGCGGCGAGGTGATCGCGGCGAAGCTGCTCGACAAACTCTCCGCGCTGCAGGCGGCCACGGCTTCGAGCCGCGCCTCTACCAGTTACGCCAACAATTGGGACGGCGACATCAAGCTGCAGATTCCCGATACCGGAATCTCCATCGGCGAGTTCAACCGCTCGCTGCACGCCTGGCTCGGCCATCAGACGCGCATCACCGGCGAGATATGGCGCACGCCCACGGGTATCGCCGTCACCGCGCGCACCGGGCGCGACACCAGCCCGACCTTCTCCGGCGCCGAAGCCGATCTCGACAAACTGATGCAAGCCGCCGCGGAGTCCGTCTATCGCGCCACGCAGCCCTATCGCTACGCCGTCTATCTGGCCAACGCGAACCGTCTCAAGGAAGCGGAGTCCGCCTATCAGGACTTGATCGCCAACGGATCGGCGACGGATCGCGCCTGGGCCTATATCGGCATCGCCAATCTCTATACCAACCGTGGCGACTTTCCGCTGGCGCTCGCGACCTTCCGCAAGGCCGAAGCGCTCAAACCCAATTTCGTGCTGGTCCACACCAATATCGGCGGCATCGAAAATCAGTTGCAACATGATGAGGCCGCTCTCGCAGCCGCGCGCAAGGCCGTGGCCACCGCAGAGGGCCCGCGCGATCCCGATATCGGCGAGAGCGCCTGGGCCATCGGCAAGGCCACGAACGAAGCGCAACTTGCCGGCGCCCTGGGCGATTTTAAGGGCCAGATCGCTTTCGACGCGCAAGTGGAGGCGCTGCCCGAATTCACCGGCCAGGTGGAGAATGCACGGCAGAACGATATCGTCGCCTACGCCTTCCTGCACGACGGCGGCGGCGTGCGGCAGGCGTATGGGAACCTGCCGCCATCCTCGGCTCCGCCGGTGCTGTTTGGGCGCGCTGCGGGCCGCGCCTTCGCCGACATGCTGCTTGGCCGTTGGTCGACCATGCTGGCCAATCGCGCGATGTTCGAGGCGGTGTTGGCGAAGCTTGGAGTCCAGGGGAAGGCCGCCGCCTCGCGGCAGTTCACGCCGATCATGGCCTATGCGCTGGCGCTGTCGGGAGACAGGACGACGGCACAAAAGCTGATCGAAGCAACGCCGGCCGATTGCGTGCTCTGCCTCAGGATCCGCGGCGCCATCGATGCGCTTGAGAAGAATTGGGGCGGCGCGGAGTATTGGTTCGCGCGCGCCGCGCATCTGGCACCTTCGCCGCCTTTCGTGTGGAGCGACTGGGGCCGCATGCTGCTGGCGAAAGGCGATCTCGATGGCGCCATCGCGAAGTTCGAAGCGGCGCATGCGAAGGGCCCGCACTTCGCCGATCCCCTCGAGCTGTGGGGCGAGGCGCTGATCGCCAAGAACCGCTCCGATCTGGCGCTGGCGAAATTTGAGGAAGCCGACAAGTACGCGCCCAACTGGGGCCGCCTGCATCTGAAATGGGGCGAGGCGCTGCTGTGGTCCGGCGACAAGGCGGCCGCGCAGAAACAATTCGCCATCGCGCATCGCCTCGGCCTTGCGCCGTCCGAGAAATCCGAATTGAACCGGATGGCCGCACATGGCTGACGACGGCGAGGACATCGCGGCGGGCAAAACAACGGGTGCCTCGGTGGCAGAATCGATGG
>DATCOJ010000194.1:0-9292 GCA_036564785.1 Rhizomicrobium sp.
CCCCCCTTCCGTCGCGTCTTTGCACTTCGTGCTCGACGCGCCACCTTCCCCCCGGCTCCGCCTAAAGGCTTCGCCGCGGCAAGTGAGACTCACTTGGCACGCCGTAGCTTCAGCGAAGGCGGCCACAAGGGGGGAAGGGGAACGCGCGTGAGTATTGACTCCGCGATTACAGCTCCCCGATCGCGGCGCGGGCGAGGGCGTCGGCGCGTTCGTTCTCGACGTGGCCGGAATGGCCGCGCACGTGGCGCCAGGAGACTTTGTGCGGCGCCGCGGCGGCTTCCAGCTCGCGCCACAGATCGGCGTTCTTCACCGGCTTCTTGTCTGCGGTCTTCCAGCCGTTCGCCTTCCAGCGCGGCAGCCACAGCGTGGCGCCGTCCATGAGATAGCGCGAATCGGTATGAAGGGTGACGGTGGAAGGCCGCGTCAGCGATTCGAGCGCCCGGATCGCGGCCATGATCTCCATGCGGTTGTTGGTGGTGGCAAGCTCGCCGCCGGAGATTTCCTTCTCGTGCAGACCCGCGCGCAGGATGGCGCCCCAGCCGCCGGGTCCCGGATTCCCCGAGCAGGCGCCATCGGTGAAGATATCGACTTGCGGCTGCTTCGCCATGCCGGTCTCAGGACGCCAGAGCGCGGGGCACGTTGAACTCGACGTTCTCGCTGGTCACCGCGATCTCCTCGACCGCGACCGCGTAGCGCTCCTTGAAAGCCGCGATCACTTCATCGACCAGAATCTCCGGCGCGGAGGCGCTGGCCGTCAAACCGACGACCGAGTTGCCCTTCACCATGGACCAGTCGATGTCGGAGGCGCGGCGGATCAGCACGGCCTCGCCGGCGCCGGCGCGCTTGGCCACTTCCACCAGCCGCACGGAATTGGACGAATTGGGCGCGCCGATCACCAGCACCAGATCGGCCCGCGGCGCGATCGCCTTCACCGCATCCTGCCGGTTGGTGGTGGCGTAGCAGATGTCCTCCTTGTGGGGACCGGCGATCGCGGGAAACCGCTCCCGCAGCACGGCGACGATCTCCCTGGTATCGTCCACGGAAAGTGTCGTCTGCGTAATGTAGGCGAGGTTCGCAGCATCCGCCGGCTCGAAGGCGCGGGCGTCCGCCACCGTCTCCACCAAAACGATGGCACCCGCCGGCAATTGCCCCATGGTGCCTTCGACCTCTGGATGGCGCGCATGCCCGATCAGCACGATCTGCCGTGCGGCGCGATAGTGCCGCTCGGCCTCGACATGCACCTTGGAGACCAGCGGGCAGGTGGCGTCGAGCTGATAGAGCCCCCGGCGGCTGGCTTCCTGCGGAACGGCCTTGGCCACGCCGTGGGCGGAGAAGATCACCCGCGCACCTTCGGGGGCCTGTTCCAGTTCATCGATGAAGATGGCGCCCATGCGCTCCAGCCGCTCGACCACGAAGCGGTTGTGCACGATCTCGTGGCGGACATAGACGGGGGCGCCGAACTTCTCCAGCGCCAGCTCCACGATGCGGATGGCGCGGTCGACTCCGGCGCAGAAGCCTCGCGGGCTCGCGAGCAGCAGTGTCACAAGCGGCTTTTCTCCGAGCGCGACATCGCGGCTTTCCATGAGCGGCTCACTTGGCTACATTCGCGCGCCGTTTCGGCGCCTTCCGAGGAGAAGGCCCTGAACACCCCAAATGTCAAGCCGCGAAAGGCTTCACGCGTGATCAAGCATATTTCGACGCCGCTTCTGCTCGCCGCCAGTCTGGCCGCGCTCTCGGGCTGCACCTCGCCCAGCCAGCTGGCGAAATGTCCCCCGGCCTCGGTGCTGGTCGATACCGCGACCATCGCCGTGCGCCAGGATGCAGGCGCCGCCGCCGATCCCACCAACCTGCTCTACAGCGTGCAGATCGCCAGCGCCAAGGCCGATTGCTCGCTGCCCAAATACGACAAGGAAGTGGAGTCGAGCGTCGACATCAATTTTCGCGCCGAGCGCTCCAGGCCCGGTGACGCCGCTTCCTACAAGGTGCCGTACTTCGTCGCCATCACCACCGAAGGCAAGGTGCTTGCCAAGCGCATCTTCACCGTGAATTTCGGTTTCGCGGCGGGTGAGACCGTCAGCAGCTTTTCCGATTCCGTCGCCTCGCTGACGCTCACCGTCGGCCGCGACAAGAGGCCGGGCGACTACGGCATTCTGGTCGGCTTCCAGCTGACCAAGGAACAGCTCGAATACAACCGCCACGTGGGCCGCTACGCGCCATGACTGCGTTGAGTGCCGAGCTGACGGCGATGGCGGGCGCCGCTTTCGCCGCCGAAGGGCTTCCGGCGGAGCTTGGTTTGGTGCAGGCCTCCGACCGGCCGGACCTCGCGCAGTTCCAGTGCAACGGCGCGCTGCCGGCGGCCAAGCAGCAGAAGGCCAATCCGCGCGCCATCGCCGAGAAGATAGCCGCGCGGCTCAGGGCCGATCCGATCTTCGCCAAGGTCGAGATCGCGGGGCCCGGCTTCATCAATCTCGACCTCGCCGATGCGGCGCTGGCCGAGCGAATCGGCGCCATGGCGAAGGACGAACGCCTCGGCGCGCCGCAAGCCGGCAAGGGCCAGAAGCTGGTCATCGATTTCGGCGGGCCCAATGTGGCCAAGCCGATGCATGTCGGTCACCTGCGCTCGGCCATCATCGGGGACAGCCTGCAGCGGCTGTTCCGCGCCAATGGCTGGCGCGTGGTCAGCGACGTGCATCTGGGCGACTGGGGGCTGCAGATGGGCCAGCTGATTTCCGAGATCGGCCATCGCGGCATCGCGCCGATCTATTTCGACGCCGCGTACAAAGGTCCGTACCCGGACGAATCGCCGGTCAGCATGGACGATCTGGAGGAGCTCTATCCGGCCGCGGCCGCCGTCTGCAAGGCCGATCCCCAGCGCCTCGATGAAGCGCGCCAGGCCACCGCCGAGCTGCAGGCCGGCCGTCCCGGCTACCGCGCGCTGTGGCAGCATTTCGTGCGCGTCTCCGAGCAGGGATTGACCCGCGAATATGCCAGCCTCGGGGTGAAGTTCGATCTGTGGAAAGGCGAGGCCAGCGTCGATCCGCTGGTCGCGCCGATGATCGAGCGGATGAAGGCCAGCGGCATCGCGGTGATGAGCGAAGGCGCGCTGATCGTTCCCGTCGCCGAACCGGGGGACAAGAAGGAGCTGCCGCCGCTCATCCTGGTGAAGTCGGACGGCGCGGTCACCTACGCCACCACCGATCTCGCCACCATCCTCGATCGCGTGCAGAGCGAGGACCCCGATCTCATCCTCTATGTCGTCGATCAGCGCCAGCACGGACATTTCGAGCAGGTGTTCCGCGCCTGGCGCAAAGCGCGCTGGAACGGCAAGGCGGCGCTGGAGCATGCCGGCTTCGGCACCATGAACGGGCCGGACGGTAAGCCCTTCAAGACCCGCGCCGGCGGCGTGATGAAACTCTACGACCTCATCGCCATGACCACGGCGGAGGCGGAGGGGCGGCTCAACGAACAGGGGCTCGCCGAAAACTATCCGGCGGAAGAGCGCGCCGGCATCGCCCGCATGGTGGGGCTGGCGGCGCTCAAATTCGCCGATCTCTCCAACCACCGCATCACCGATTACATCTTCGATCTCGGCCGCTTCTCGCGCTTCGAAGGCCGCACCGGTCCCTACCTGCAATACGCGGCGGTGCGCATCCAATCGATCCTGCGCCGCGCGGAAGGCGAGGGTCTCACGTCGTCTTCGCCGGATGTGCGCTCGCCGGAGGAGCGCCGGCTGGTGCTGCATCTGCTGTCGCTGCCCGATGCGATGTCCGCCGCCGAGCACAAGCGCGCGCCCAACGTGCTGTGCGACTACGCCTTCGTGCTGGCTCAGGAATTCAGCCGCTTCTACACCGAGCACCACATCCTGTCGGAAGCCGACGCCGACCTGCTCGCCGCACGCCTGGGCCTCTGCGAACTCACCTTAAAGACGCTGACCAAGGTGCTGGATTTGCTGGGTATCGAGGTCCCGGCGCGGATGTGAGAGGCGCCACTAATCGCTTGCTCTTGGCACAAAGCGGTACGAAATTCACAGCCGCCATGAGTCGCAAAGACAAGCCAAAATCTGCCCAACGAAAGCGATCCGTTGCGCGGAAGGCCGGGCGCAAGCGCTACACGCTCAACGAGCTTTTGCAGCAATGCGACCCCAATGCGCCGCGCTCAAAGGAGGAACGCGAGTGGCTGTCGGCGAAACCTGTTGGCCGAGAGCTGATCTAACCACCTTTCGTTGACTCTACGCTGACGCCCCCTATGATGCAGCGCAACGAGGCCGCCCGCCGCGAGGCGCGTGGGTCTCGGCCATACACAAGATCCCTCGCGGGAGACATATGCCCAGCGCGAAGGCCGACATGTCGGCCGAAGCCCGGAGGGCGTAGGCCGAAGGAGCAACCGCCCCGGAAACTCTCAGGCAAAAGGACCGCGAAGGAGATGAACTTCTGGAAAGCGGCGCCGCAATAGCGCGCGTCCACCGAAGGGGTAACCCGACACCGCTAGAGGGGTGTTGGGGAAATCTCTCAGGTCCGATGACAGAGGGGCGCGCAATTCCGGCGTTCGGAATCCGCGCCAACGCGAACCATCGGACGTCATGACCGCCAGCAACGAACCGCTCCGCAAGACCCCGCTCCACACGCTCCATCTGGAGCTCGGCGGCAAGATGGTGCCGTTCGCCGGCTACGAGATGGCCGTTCAGTATCCCGCCGGCATCCTGAAGGAGCACCTGCACACCCGCGAGAAAGCCGGGTTGTTCGACGTCTCCCACATGGGGCAGGCGTTCCTCTCCGGCCAGGAGCCCGACCGCGCGCTGGAGCGCGTCACCCCCGCCGACGTCATGGGCCTCAAGGAGGGCATGCAGCGCTACGGCCTGCTGCTCAACGCGCGCGGCACCATCAAAGACGATTTCATGTTCTCGCGGCTGGAAGGCGAGAAGGATCTCTATCTCGTGGTCAATGCCGGAACCAAGGAAGGCGATTTCGATTACATCGCGCAGGCGCTGCAAGGGTTGGCCACCATCATGCCGCGGCCCGACCGCGCGCTGCTGGCGCTGCAGGGTCCTGCGGCGCGCGCGGTGCTGGAGCGCCACGCGTCCGGGATCGGCAAACTCACCTTCATGAAGGTAGTGCGGGCGAGCGTGACGGGAGCTGCGGCCATCGTCAGCCGTTCCGGCTATACCGGCGAGGACGGCTTCGAGATTTCGCTGGAGGCCAAGGATGCCGAGCGCGTGGCGCGCGCGCTGCTGGGCGAGCCCGAGGTGCTGCCCATCGGCCTCGGCGCGCGGGATTCGCTGCGTCTGGAAGCGGGCTTGTGCCTCTACGGCCACGACATCGACGAGAGCACCGATCCAGTCGAAGCCAATCTCGTGTGGTCCATCGGCAAGCGCCGCAAGCTGGACAAGGATTTTCCCGCCGCCGAAGAGATCATGGAACGTGTCTTTAATGGCACGGCTAGAAAGCGCGTGGGCATCCGGCCGGACGGCAAGGCCCCGGCCCGCGAAGGCACGGAGATTGCCGACAAGTCGGGCCGTATCGTCGGCCGCATCACTTCGGGCGGCTTCGGGCCGAGCGTGAACGGCCCCGTCGCAATGGGCTATGTGGAAACCGCGTTCGCCGCCGACGGCAGCGAGCTCGATCTCATGGTCCGCGGCAAGCCGATGGCGGCGCGCGTGGCGCCGATGCCGTTCTTCCCCCACCGCTACAAGCGCGCAACCTGATTGAAGATGGAGTGCACATGAGCGAAACCCGCTACACCGATCAGCACGAATGGGTGCGCCTCGACGGCGAGGAAGCCACCATCGGCATCACCAAATACGCCGCCGAGCAGCTGGGCGACGTGGTCTATGTCGAACTGCCGGAAGCGGGCCGCAAGGTCGGCGCCGGCGGCGAAGCAGCGGTGGTGGAAAGCGTCAAGGCGGCGAGCGAGGTCTACGCGCCGGTGGGCGGCGAGGTGACGGGAAGCAATTCGGCGCTGTCCGACGAGCCGGCCAGGGTCAATGCCGATCCGGAAGGCGGGGGCTGGTTCTTCAAGCTCAAGGTCGGCGACAAGGGCGAGCTCGCCAAGCTGATGACCCGCGCCCAATACGACGAATTCGTGAAGGGGTTGTGATGGTGAGTCTATCGATCAAAGCAACGTCATGGCCGGATTTAATCCGGCCACCCATCCGGCGCGCGTCGGCGCGCCGAAGAGAGTCTTTCGCGCTCGCAGACGCGAGCGCAATGGGTGGCCGGGTCAAGCCCGGCCATGACGGATAAAGGAATTCCATGCGCTATCTCCCTCTCACCCCAACCGACCGCGCCGCGATGCTTGAGCGTATCGGCGCCCATCACATCGACGCGCTGTTCCGCGACGTACCGCAGTCGGCCGTCGTGGGCTTAAGCGCCTTCGACCTGACGCATACCCAAGGCGAGCTCGAAGTCGAGCGCGCGCTGTCGAAACTGGCGGCGAAGAACGTGGCGGCGGGCTCCGCGCCGTTCTTCTGCGGCGCCGGCGCCTATCGCCATCATGTGCCGAGCGCCGTCGATCACCTGATCCAGCGCTCCGAATTCCTCACTTCCTACACGCCCTATCAGCCGGAGATCGCGCAAGGCACCTTGCAGTATCTCTTCGAATTCCAGACCCAGGTGGCGCTGCTCACAGGCATGGAAGTGGCCAATGCTTCGCTCTATGACGGCTCGACCGCCACCGCCGAGGCGGTGCTGATGGCGCAGCGCGTCACCCGCCGCTCCAAGGCCATTCTTTCCGGCGGCCTGCATCCGCACTATGCCGAAACCGTGGAGACCATCGCCGGGCTCTCCGGCGCCGTGCAGCGCGCGCCCGTTACGCCCGGCAAGGCGGAAGACATCGCCGCGCTGATCGACGACGACACCGCCTGCGTTGTGGTGCAGAGCCCGGACGTCTTCGGCCTGATCCGCGATCTGAAACCCATCGCCGAGGCGGCCCACGCCAAAGGCGCGCTGCTGATCGCGGTGGTGGCGGAGATCGTCTCGCTCGGGCTTCTGGAATCGCCCGGCGCGCAGGGCGCGGACATCGTGGCCGCCGAGGGCCAGTCGATCGGCAATGGGCTCAATTTCGGTGGGCCTTATGTCGGCCTGTTCGCCACCCGCGAGAAATTCCTCCGCCAGATGCCGGGCCGGCTCTCCGGCGAGACGGTGGACGCCGCCGGCAAGCGCGGCTTCGTGCTGACGCTCTCCACCCGCGAGCAGCACATCCGCCGCGAAAAAGCGACGAGCAACATCTGCACCAATTCCGGACTCTGCTGCCTCGCCTTCACCATCCATCTGTCGCTGCTGGGCGAGGAGGGTTTCGCGCGGCTGGCGCGGACCAATCACGTGCGCGCCGCGGCGCTGGCCGAGCGGCTGACGAAGATCAAGGGCGTGTCGCTGTGCACGCCGTCCTTCTTCAACGAATTCACTCTCAAGCTGCCCAAGCCCGCCGTCGCGGCGATCGACGAGCTGGCCGATCGCGGCATCGTGGCCGGGGTTCCCGTCTCGCGGCTCTTTCCGCACGAGCATGGCCTGCGCGATCTGTTGATCGTGGCGGTCACGGAAACCGCGAGCGACGAGGACTGCGACGCCTTCGTCAAGACGTTGGCGGAGGTGGTGTCATGACCGCGATGAATTCGCGCGGGCGGCCGACGGCGCCCGGCACCGTGGAAGCCAACGAGCTGCCCACGCTCTCCGGCGATCGGGGTCTCGACCACGAGGAGCCGCTGATCTTCGAACTGGGTCGCGACGGCGTCACCGGCGTCGACATTCCCGAGGTTCAGCTGAGCGAGGAGCGCCTCGGCGGTTTGCGCCGCGCCACGCCCATCGGGCTGCCGGGACTCTCCGAGCCGGAAGTGATCCGCCACTATGTGCGGCTGTCGCGCATGAACTATGCCATCGATGCCGGTCTCTATCCGCTCGGTTCCTGCACCATGAAGCACAATCCGCGCCTCAACGAGAAGATGGCGCGGCTGCCGGGCTTCGGCGACCTGCATCCGCTGCAGCCGGTGCAGACCGTGCAGGGCGCGCTGGCGCTGATCTCCGAGCTGATGCGCTGGCTCACCACCTTGACCGGCATGCCGGCAGTCGCCATGTCGCCCAAGGCCGGCGCGCAGGGCGAGCTCTGCGGATTGCTGACCATCCGCGCCGCGCTGGAAGCCCGCGGCGACCGCCGCCGCCGCATCCTCGTGCCATCCTCCGCACACGGAACGAATCCGGCGACCGCCGCCATGGCGGGCTTCACCGTCGACGAAGTGCCGGCCACCGAGGACGGCCATGTCGACGCCGACGCGCTGGAGGCCAAGCTGGCCGCGGACGTCGCCGCCATCATGCTCACCAACCCCAACACCTGCGGGCTGTTCGAGCCGCGCATCAAGGAGATGGCGGACGCGGTACATGCCGCCGGCGGTTATTTCTATTGCGACGGCGCCAACTTCAACGCCATCGCCGGCCGCGTGCGTCCGGGCGATCTCGGCATCGACGCCATGCACATCAACCTGCACAAGACTTTCTCCACGCCGCATGGCGGCGGCGGACCGGGCGCGGGACCGGTGGTGCTGTCGGCAGCACTTGCGCCTTTCGCGCCGCTGCCGCTGCTGGTGCACGATTCCGGCGGCTTCCGCCTGATCGAGCATCGCGAGGAGGTGCCGGCCGGCGCCAGGCCGTTGGGCCGCATGTGCGCTTTCCACGGCCAGATGGGCATGTTCGTGCGCGCGCTGACCTACATGCTCAGTCACGGCGCCGACGGCATCCGCCAGGCGAGCGAGGACGCCGTGCTTTCGGCCAACTACATTCTCGCCTCGCTCAAGGAGGTGATGAGCGCGCCGTTCGGCGAAGGTCCCTGCATGCATGAGGCGCTGTTCGACGATTCCTTCCTTGAGGGCACCGGCGTCACCACGCTCGATTTCGCCAAGGCGATGATCGACGAGGGCTATCACCCGATGACCATGTATTTCCCGCTGGTGGTGCATGGCGCCATGCTGATCGAGCCGACGGAATCGGAATCGAAGGAATCGCTCGATCGCTTCATCGCGGTGCTGCGCGGGCTGGCGGAGGAAGCCAAGGCCGGCAAGACCACGCGCTTCGAAGGCGCCCCGCGCCTCGCCCCCCGCCGCCGGTTGGATGAAACGCTGGCGGCGCGGAAGCCGATACTCCGCTGGCGCCCGAAGGAGCTGCCTCAGGCGGCGGAATAAGAATCACGCGGAGACGCGGAGCCGCGGAGACGCGCTAAGGCAAAATCCCAAGCGTTCCCCTTCCCCCCTTGTGGGGGAAGCTGGCTGGCAAGCGACGCGGATAGCGTCGCGTAGCCAGACTGAAGGGGG
>DATCOJ010000195.1:0-5047 GCA_036564785.1 Rhizomicrobium sp.
GGACAGTGTACGCGTTCTCGCGGGCCGACTCGAAAGTCAAAGTTCTGCACACCTTCAATTGCGCCACCGAGGGCCGCTATCCTTATGGCCGTCTCGTGCAGGCGACAAACGGCTTCCTCTATGGAACGACCAGCGAGGGAGCCTCTGCTGAACAAGGCACTGCTTATCGGCTGAAACCGAATGGCTCGCACTTCTTGACGCTCGCCCAGTTTGCCGATGCCGATGCGGGCTGCCAGCCCAAAGCGGGCCTCATTCAGGCAAGCAACGGCGATCTCTACGGTGCGACAGAGGACTGCGGAACTTATGGTGCCGGTGCGCTGTATTCCGTGACTCTGAAAGGCGCGATGAGCGCGATTTATCACTTCGATAACGACGGCTACGCCCGCGACGGGAAAAACCCGACTGCGGAGTTGCTGCAGGCGCCGGACGGCAGGCTCTACGGCGCGGCACCCATCGGCGGATTGCCGGTGGAAGATCCCGACCGCAGTGGCACCGTGTTCCGCATCAATCTCAAGGAAACGAAATTCAAGCTGCTGCACACCTTCACGCGCTCGCCGGACGGCTCGTACCCCACGACCGCCCTGACTCTGGGACCGGATGGAAATCTCTACGGCGTAACGCCGGTGGGCGGATCCGACATGGGGTTCGGCATGGGTACGGTGTACCGGCTCAAGCTTGTGAACTGACCTCTATGGTGCGCGCTGGACCGTCGGCAGCCTGCTTCCGGCAGGGCCCGTGCCGGGCCCGATGGTCGATCGTTCGAACGACGTTGTCGTGATTGGGGGGCAATAAACCTACGGTGAGCCGGGGCTCATCCAGGCATTCTCCGCCCTGGATGGCGCGCCTCTCTTCGAGATCAGCATCCCAAAAGAGACCGATGGGACCTGCGCTGTTCCGTTCGCCAGAGCCCGGTTCACGCGTTCCGGCAATCGCGCCTATATCCCCGCTGTGCAACTGTGCGAAACGCCGAAGCAGTATCATTCCTGGCTCTACGCGATCGACATTACGAAGCCTTGACTCTGACGCGCGGTGCCTGAAGCGAGTGCCTCTCCTGCCGAGCTGACGCAATCCCTGGCGGCGGGAGAGCGACAGACGCTCGACTCGCCTCCACAAGAGAGGGCACCCTTCCAAAATCCGGCCATCTCCGTTACGCCGGGGACGACGGATGAGCAGAGCATGAGCGGCAATCCCACCCACTTCGAAGACTTCTTCGTCGGCCAGAAGCTTGCCTTCGGCCATTACGAGGTCACCAGGGAAGAGATCGTAGAATTCGCCAAGGAATTCGATCCGCAGCCGCATCATCTGGACGAAGCGGCAGGGGCGCGCTCCATGCTGGGCGGGCTGGCGGCCTCGGGCTGGCACATCTGCGCCATGGCGATGCGCATGTGCTGCGACGCGCTGTTCGTGCCGGGCGCGGCGCGCGGCGGCGCCGGCGTGGAGGATTGCCGCTGGCTCAAGCCGGTGAAACCCGGCGACGTGCTGCGCATGGAGGTGGAGATTCTCGAATTGCGGGCACATCCCCGGCGCGCCGTCGGCTTCGTCACCATGCGCTGGGACGTTTTCAACCAGCGCGAACAGGTGGCGCGCATCGTCACCACGCCCTTGTTCGCCACGCGGGGCGGCCCATGAACCCGCAATATTGGGAAGATATCGAAATCGGCGCGCGGCGCGAGCTCGGCACCTACACCTTCTCAGAGGACGAGATCATCGCCTTCGCCAGGCAATACGATCCGCAGATTTTCCATATCGATCCGCAAGCTGCCAAGCAGACCGTGTTCGGCGGCCTGATCGCCAGCGGCTGGCACACGGTCGCGGTGTGGATGAAGCTCGCCATCGCCGGCCGCGCGCAGGAGAAACAGGAAGACCGCGGCGTGCTGCGCGCCGGTGTGTCGCCCGGGTTCGAGGCGTTGCGCTGGCTGAAGCCGGTACGGCCCGGCATGACGCTCGCCTATTCCTCCGAAGTGACGGCAAAGGTGGAATCGCGCTCGCGGCCCGAATGGGGGCTTGTCATGAGCCGTAACGAAGCGCGCGACGAAAGCGGCGCGCTGGTGATGGTCTTCACCGGCAAGGGCTTTGTCCAGCGCCGGCCTTCAAACAAATAACCACGTCATGGCCGAGCGAGCCGGACCTCGCATACCGGCTCGATCTCGCAAGAAAAATGACTCACGCGGCGCGCCTGCGGCGCGCGCGGAGGACGCGGAGGAACGCTTGGTTGGCGCAGTCACCCGCAGAGCCGAACACCTCGTTCCGGACGGGCCATGGCGGTCCATCTCAAAATTCGATCGGCCCGAGCCTTAATCGACTGGCTACCCTCCGCGTCCTCCGCGCCCTCCGCGTGAGATTTGCTTGTGATCTCAGTGCCTTAAACAAAAGAAGAATCAGGTTGCAACTTCTAGTTGACAGCGTGACGCTGGTTCTGCATAATCTTCCCATCCTCAAAACTATGCCTTGAACGCCGGACCGTGGCTGAAATCCGCGGATTCGCCGAACAAATTCAACCCCAACCCCAACAAATCCGTCATCACCCGGTCGCGAGCGTTTCTCGCGAGCGATCCGGGTGACCCATTTTCATCAATGAAAAAATGGGGCGCCCGGACCTCCCCCAAGGTCGGGGTCGGCCGGGCGATGACGGATCATAAGAGAAAAGGTTTTGCACGCGGAGCCGTCTTCGCGCCGTTGGCGCTTCGCCGGGCCGAGGACGCGAAGACGCGGAGGCGGCCATGCCTTCTCCGCGGCTCTGCGGCTCCGCGTGAGAATCCTTCTTTTTCTTTCTTGGAGAAACGCGATGCACGATCCGCCTGTTTGAAGCCGATCAGCGATGAAAAACAGCGTTCCTGTCGACGCTCGTATTGCGTCCAAAACGGCCCCAGGAATCCGAGCGATCCTCCGCGAAATTTTCGCCGGAGAAAGCCCCGCGAAGGAGCCGCTAGAGCGAGCCCTCCGGCACCGACTGGGCGTCGGGAAACCAGCCATAGGCGGAGAAATCCACCTCGAAGGTCAGCAGCTTGGCCTGCAGCATGCTGTAGAGCGGCATCCGCCAGGTCACGGTATGGCCGTTATAGGCATCGCCCGTCACCGTGGGGCGGATGGTGGTGCGCCCGATCCGCACCGGCGCGATGCGCTCGATGGAGCCCGGCACCGTCACGCTGAAGACGTAGCTGTGGTCGCCGAAAATGCTCTGGGCCAGCGCCGTGCCCATGCGCTCGTCGTCGTTGCGGCGCGAATTCTCCCGCCTGGCGCGGTCGACCAGGAAGGTGCGGCGGAAGGTCAGGTGCGAGGGACCGAGGCCGAAGAAGCTGGCGCCGTGATTGGTCAGGCTCAGCGCCTCGTCGGACAAATGCAGCTCGGACAGCGATTTGAAGTCGATGGTGGCCGTCTGGGTGACGCGGCCGTTGCTCTCGGTGGTGCGGGTGCGGGCGTGGTTGTGCTTGAGGTCGACGACGGTATCGCGCTTGTCCTTCAGCGCTTCGCCCAGCAGGCCTTGCGCCGTGATGGCGATCTCGTAGCGGCCGGCGCCGTCCCGCCCGATCGCCACCTTCTGGGTGAGGTCGAAGCAGGCCGACAGCGCCAGCGACAAAGCGATGACAACTGCTGCCGACGCAAATCTCTTGAGATTGGGTGCGCCCACCGATTCCTCCCCGCCAGAGCCGGGCGCGAGCAGAGTGTGCCGATGCGGCGAAATTGGGGCCACCAAAGGAGTGAGAATTCACGTTCCCCTTCCCCCCTCGTGGGGGAAGGTGTCGCGCACTCGCGCAAGCGAGTGCTGCGACGGAAGGGGGGTGTTCACGATCAACACCCCCCCTTCAGTCTGGCGGCGCGACGCTCCCGCGTCGCTTGCCAGCCAGCTTCCCCCACAAGGGGGGAAGCGGAAGACTTATAGCGTCGTCGAACCCTCGCCAAACACCCGGGCGAAAATCGTGTCGACGTGCTTCAGGTGGTAGTCGAGATCGAACAATTTCTCGAGTTCGGCGGGCGGCAGGGCACGCGTCACGTCCTTGTCCGCCTTGAGCAGGGAAAGCAGATCGCTCTCGCCGTTCCAGGCTCGCATGGCGTTGCGTTGTACGAGGGCGTAGGCGTCCTCGCGGCCGACGCCGGCCTGCGTCAGCGCCAGCAGCACACGCTGGCTGTGCACGAGGCCCCGCGTGCTTTCGAGATTGGCCTTCATACGCGCGGGGTAGACGATGAGCTTGTCGACGACGCCGGCTGCGCGCACCAGCGCGAAATCGAGCGTCACGGTGGCATCGGGCCCGATATAGCGCTCGACCGAGGAATGCGAGATATCGCGCTCGTGCCACAGCGCCACGTCTTCCAGCGCCGGCACCACATAGGCGCGCACCATGCGGGCGAGCCCCGTGAGGTTCTCGCTCAAGACCGGATTGCGCTTGTGCGGCATGGCGGAGGACCCCTTCTGGCCTTCCGAGAAATGTTCCTCGGCCTCCAGCACCTCGCTGCGCTGCAAATGGCGGATCTCGGTGGCGAGCCGTTCGAGCGAGCTCGCGGTGATGGCAAGCGCCGCGAAATAGGCGGCGTGGCGGTCGCGCGGAATCACTTGCGTCGAGACGGGTTCTGTCTTGAGGCCCAGCTTGGTGGCGACATGGGCCTCCACCCGCGGATCGATATTGGCGAAGGTGCCGACCGCGCCCGAAATGGCGCAGACGGAAATCTCTTCCCGCGCCGCGATCAGCCGCTCGCGGGCCCGCGCGAACTCGGCGTAGAAGCCCGCGAGCTTGACGCCGAAGGTGGTGGGCTCGGCATGGATGCCGTGGCTGCGGCCGATGGTGACGGTCCGCTTGTGCTCCAGCGCGCGGCGCTTGAGCGCGGCGAGCAGGAGATCGACGTCTGCGATCAGGATGTCGGCAGCGCGTTGCAGCTGCACCGACAGGCAGGTGTCGAGCACGTCGGAAGACGTCATGCCCTGGTGCACGAAGCGCGCCTCGGGCCCCACGATCTCGGCCAGATGGGTGAGAAAGGCGATGACGTCGTGCTTGGTCTCGCGCTCGATCTCGTCGATGCGGGCGATGTCGAATGTGGCCGCCCCGCCTTTCTC
>DATCOJ010000196.1:0-9550 GCA_036564785.1 Rhizomicrobium sp.
CTTGATGCGGGGGACGCGGGGGAGGGGGCGGTGCCGCGTCACCCCTCCCCCAATCCTCACGCGCTTCGCTTGTTCGGATTGCCCCCTCCCGCAAGGGGAGGGGGGAGAATCCACCAGTCGGTTGTTCTAACCAGCATCATCCTCAAGCCTGGCCTTGCGTCGGCTGGGTGGCGAGCCGCGGCGGCAGCTGCAGCAGCTGGCTCAAGGTCACCGGATTGGTGATCGGCGCCGAGCACGCCTGGCGCTGGCAGACATAGGCCGTGGGCTGTCCGTTCTCCATCTTCTTGCCGTAGGCGGGATGGCCCTCGGAGAGCGACTGCAGCGGATCGACGACCGTCAGGGTGCGGTTGGGAAGGCTGCGTCCCATCACCGCGGAAACGAGATCGAGCGTCTTGGGATTGGTCAGCGGCCCCACGATGACGATCTGCAAGCCGGTGAGCACCACCTCCAGGCCCGCGATGTAGGACGCCATGGAGATGTAGGCCCGCACGGCCTCGCCGGAAAAGGCCTGGATCAGCGCGTTGCAGCGGTCGCGATAGAGATTCTCCCAGGTCGCCAGATGCAGGCGCGCGAGCAGGCCCACCAGCATGCCGTTGGCGCAAGGCGTGGCCTGGTCGAACGCCATCCGCGAGCGCACGATCAGCGGATCGGAATCGTCGCTGGTGTAGAAATAGCCGCCGTTCTGCATGTCCCAGAAATGCCCGTTGAGCACGTTGATCCAGGCTTCCGCGCGCTCGAGATACTTCTTGTCGTTGGTGACTTCCCACAAGGTGAAGGCGGCGCGCGCCATCTGCGCGTAGTCGTCGGCGAAGCCGATATGCTGGCGGGTGCCGTTGCGCCAGGAATGATAGAGCCGGTCGCCGTCGCCCAGCGCCTGCTCGACGAAACCGAAGGCGCGGATGGCGGCCGCGATCCAACCGGTGTTGCGGAACACAGCGCCGGCATTGGCGAGGGCTGCGATCATCATGCCGTTCCAGTCGGCCAGCACCTTGTCGTCGCGCAGCGGCTGCGGGCGCTTCTGCCGCGCCGCCAGCAGCAGCGCGCGCTGGCGCTTCAGCATCGCTTCGTCGGCCTCGTTCAGCGGATAGACCGACGCCGCGCCCAAGCGGTTGAGAATGTTGCGGCCTTCCCAATTGCCGTCGCGGCTGATGTTGTAGACCTGCTTGAATTTCTGCGAGAAAGTGCCGGCCAGCGCGGCGTCAACTTCGGCCTCGCTCCACACGTAGCTTTTGCCTTCCTCACCCTCGGAATCGGCATCGAGACTGGAAGCGAAGCCCTGCTCTACCATCATCTCGCGCAGCACCCATTCGATGGTTTCTTCCACGCGGGCGCGATAGGCGGCAAAGCGCGTGTTCTGCCACACCAGGGTGAGCAGATCGATCAGCTGCGCGTTGTCGTAGAGCATCTTCTCGAAATGCGGCACCAGCCAGCGCTCGTCGACGGTGTAGCGGTGGAAGCCGCCGCCGATGTGATCGTAGATGCCGCCCATGCAGAGACTGGCAAGCGTGGTCTGCACCAGCTGATTGAACTGCTCCGCGCCGGTGCGCAGATAGGCGCGCCACAGAAGTTCGGTCAGGCCGGTGGAGGGGAATTTCGGCGCCCCGCTCAAGCCGCCGTTGAAAATGTCGAAGCGCCGGCCGATGGCGAGCGAAGCCTGGTCGAGGATGGTGGGATCGAGATTGCCGCGCAGGTCGCGGTTCCACAATTGCGCGTAAAACTCCTGCACCCGGCCCGCGGTGTTGGCGACGGGATCGGGATTCTCGCGATAGATGCGCGCGGCCTCCTCCAGCACCCGCTTGAAGGGCGGCTGGCCGAAGCGCTCCTCGCGCGGGTAGTAGGTGCCGGCGAAATAGGGCTGGGCTTGCGGCGTCAGGAACATGGTCAGTGGCCAGCCGCCATTGTTGCCCAGCGCATTGGCGGCGGCCTGGTAGATCTGGTCGAGATCGGGCCGCTCCTCTCGGTCCACTTTGATGTTGACGAAGTGCTCGTTCATCAGCGCCGCCGTTTCGGAATCGGCAAAGCTCTCTTCGTTCATCACATGGCACCAGTGGCAGGCGGTGTAGCCGATGGAGAGCAGGATGGGCTTGCCCGCGGCCTGGGCCTCCTCCAGCGCCTCCGAGCTCCACGACCGCCAATGCACCGGATTGTCCTTGTGCAGGAGGAGATAGGGACTGGTCTCGTCGGCGAGCAGATTGCGGGTCATCGAGGCGCCTTGCTGTGTCTGGCGATGAAAGCTGCTAGCTTCCTAGCGCGGCGGAAGCGGCAGTCACAAGCGATGAAGATCGAGATCGAGTTGGAGATGACGCCGGAAGAGGCGCGCCGGCTGATGGGCCTGCCCGACGTGAGCGGGCTGCAGGCCGAGATGCTGGAGGAAATGAAGCGGCGCATGAAGGCCGCGGTCGATGCCTCCGATCCCGAGGCCATGCTCAAGGCCTGGATGCCGATGGGCGGTCAGGGCTTCGAGCAGTTCCAGAAAATGCTGTGGGACGGCGCCCTGCGCGCGGCCGGCGGCAAGAGCAAGAAGGACGCGCCCTCGCGCTGATGGGCTTGCCGTCTAACGACACGATCTTTGCCCTTTCCAGCGGCCGCGGACGGGCCGGGGTGGCGGTCATCCGGGTGTCTGGACCGGCGGCCGTGGCGGCGGTTCAGGCGCTGACGGGTGCGGAGCCGCCCAGACCCCGGCTGGCGAGTTTGCGGAAATTCTCGGGTTCCGACGGCGCTTTGATCGACGAAGGCCTGGTGCTGTGGTTCCCGGAGCCGGGAAGCTTCACCGGCGAGGACGTGGCGGAATTCCAGGTGCATGGCGGCCGCGCCGTGGTCGACGCCCTGCTGGCCGCGCTCGATGCCCTCCCCGGCCTGCGGCCTGCCGAGGCCGGCGAGTTCACACGGCGGGCGGTGGAGAACGGCAAGTTCGACCTCACCCAAGCCGAGGCTTTGGCCGACCTGATCAACGCCGAGACCGAGGCCCAGCGGCGCCAGGCGGTCGTCCAATACGGCGGCGCGCTGGCGGCGCTCTACGAGGATTGGCGGACGCGGCTGATTCGCGCCGCCGCCTGGGCCGAAGCCGCCATTGATTTTTCCGACGAGGAGGTTCCGCCCGACGCCATTGCCACAGCCAAGGCTCAAGTTACGGAAATTGTTGAAGAAATTCGAACGCATCTGAACGACAATCGGCGAGGCGAAATCCTGCGCGACGGATTCCGCTTAACGGTGATCGGTTCACCGAACAGTGGTAAGAGTTCCTTGACAAACGCCCTGGCCCGCCGTGACGTGGCCATCGTCTCGGATATTCCGGGTACCACAAGGGACGTGGTCGAGGCCCACCTCGACCTGGGCGACTATCCCGTGATCGTGGCCGACACCGCCGGTCTGCGGGCCAGCGCCGACGTCCTCGAGTCCGAGGGTGTGCGCCGGGCTCTGGAGCGCGCCGAAGCAGCCGACGCCGTGCTGCTTTTACTGGATGCTTCGGCCGGCGACCCGTTTGCCGGCCTCCCCGCCGACGCTCGAGGCCGCGCCACACTGACGGTGTGGAACAAGATCGACCTGCCCCACCCAGTGCGCGACGGCCTCGCGGTGTCGGTGAAGACCGGCCAAGGGTTGGACAGGCTGCTGGCCGCCCTGGCGGAACTCGTCCGGACATCGACCGGCTCCGGAGACGCCTCCCCGCCCCTCACCCGCCAGCGCCACCGCCGCGCGCTCAACGACGCAGCCGACGCGCTCGGCCGCAGCCTCGTGGCGACCGCGCCGGAACTGATCGCCGAGGAGTTGCGCCTGGCGCTGCGCTCCCTTGGCCGCATCACCGGCCGCGTCGACATTGAGGATCTGCTCGACGTCGTCTTCCGCGACTTCTGCATCGGGAAGTGACCACTCGCTGTCATGGCCCGCAACAGCGGGCCACCCAGGTGCGCGAAATGAGTCATCCAGCCGCGCGGACGCGCGGCCGATGGGTGGCATCCCCGAGAGGGCGGGGATCAAGCCGGGCCATGACAAGGTATTTGTCATCCGCCGCATTCTTTCACGTGAAACATCGCTTGCCGGGCGCCATCGCCTCGCCTATTGACCCGAGCCCATGAGCAGGTTCGACGTCATCGTCATCGGTGGGGGGCATGCCGGCTGCGAGGCGGCCGCGGCTGCCGCGCGGTTCGGAGCGCGCACCCTCCTGCTCACCCATAAGCGTGACACGATCGGCGAGATGTCCTGCAACCCGGCCATCGGCGGGCTAGGCAAGGGCCATCTGGTGCGCGAGATCGATGCACTGGACGGGCTGATGGGCCGGGTGGCGGATGCCGCCGGCATCCAGTTCCGCCTGCTCAACCGGCGCAAGGGACCGGCGGTACGCGGGCCTCGCGCCCAGGCCGACCGCAAGCTCTACAAGCAGGCGATGCAGGCCGCGCTGGCTGCGACGCCCAATCTGGAAATCCTGGAGGCGGCAGCCGAGGACCTGGTGATCGAGGACGGCCGGGTGCGGGCGGTGCTGACGGCCGACGGGCGCCGGCTCGATTGCGGCGCGGCGGTGCTGACCACGGGGACGTTTCTCCGCGGCCTCATCCATATCGGTGAGCGGACGATTCCGGCGGGCCGGGCGGCCGGCACCAGCGGCGCGATCGGGCAGGGCGGCGTGGAGCGCCCGTCGGTTGGCCTGGCCGAGACGCTCTATGGGCTCGGCTTCGCCATGGGGCGGCTCAAGACCGGAACGCCGCCGCGGCTGGATGGTCGCACCATCGATTGGTCCGGGTTGGAGCTGCAGCCGGGCGACGATCCGCCCTCGCCTTTCTCCTTCCTGACCACGGCCATCACCACCCCGCAGATCGCCTGCCATATCACGCGGACGACGCCCGCGACCCACGCCATCATCCGCGCCAATCTGCACCGCGCGCCGATGTATTCCGGCCAGATCGAGAGCACCGGCCCGCGCTACTGCCCGTCGATCGAGGACAAGGTGGTGCGCTTTGCGGGCCGCGAGAACCACCAGATCTTCCTCGAACCGGAGGGGCTGGACGACGACACGGTCTATCCCAACGGCATCTCCACGTCGCTGCCGGAAGACGTCCAACTGGCATTGCTCAAGACCATTCCCGGGCTGGAGAACGCCGTGATGCGGCGGCCGGGCTACGCCATCGAATACGACTATGTCGACCCGCGCGAGCTGAAGCCGTCGCTGGAGACCAAGCGCGTCAGCGGGCTCTACTTCGCCGGGCAGATCAATGGCACCACCGGCTATGAAGAGGCGGCGGCGCAAGGCCTGATGGCCGGGCTGAACGCGGCACGGGCGGCGGGGCAGGGCTCGGCCATCGTGCTCGACCGCGCGGCGGCCTATATCGGAGTCCTGATCGACGACTTGGTCACCAAGGGCGTGACCGAGCCGTATCGGATGTTCACCTCCCGGGCGGAATACCGACTGTCGCTGCGGGCGGACAATGCCGACCAGCGGCTGACGCCCATCGGCCAGGCGGCCGGCTGCGTGGGGGCGGAGCGGACGGCGGCCTTCGCCGGAAAGACCGCGCGGCTGGACGAGGCGAGGGCAGCGATGCGCCACCTGACCCTGACCCCCAACGAGGCTCGGCGGCATGGCATCGAAGTGAACCTCGACGGCGCACGCCGGACCGCGCTTCAGCTGCTCGCTTTGCCGCAGGTTGAATTCAAAAATTTGCAGGGGGTATGGCCCGAGTTGTCGGGCCTCGCCGACGACGTCGTCCAACAGCTCGAAATCGACGCCGCCTATGCGGGTTATCTGGACCGCCAGGAGGCGGATATCGTGGCTTTCCGGCGGGAGGAGGCGCGAATCCTGCCAAGTGATCTCGACTATGGCGCGGTCACCGGCCTGTCGGCGGAAGCGACTCAAAAACTCAACACCATCCGGCCCGCCACCCTGGGCCAGGCCGCGCGGATCGACGGTGTCACCCCGGCGGCGCTGACCCTGGTGCTGGCCCATGTCCGCAATCGCGCTGCGGTGGTTCGCGTTGCCTGAGACCTTCGGGCCGGAAGAATTCGCTGCGGCCAGCGGCGTTTCACGTGAAACCTTGGCGCGACTCAAGGCCTATGCCGGGCTCCTGGCCGACTGGAACGCGCGGCACAATCTCGTCTCCGCCGCGTCCCTGGCCGATGTTTGGCGGCGGCATTTCTGGGACTCCGCGCAGCTCGCCGAGTTCATTCCCCCGGAAGCCCTGAGCCTCGCCGATCTCGGCAGCGGCGCCGGATTTCCGGGCCTGGTGCTGGCGATTCTCTTCCGCGAGCGCCCAGGCTTTCGCACCATCCTCTACGAAGCGACAACCAAGAAATGCGACTTCCTGAGAGCGGCGGCGACGACGACCGGCGCGGAGGTCGAGATTCGTAACGCGCGAATCGAGCAGGCCAAGCCCGAACCCTTCGATGTGGTCACGGCCCGGGCCTGCGCGCCGCTCGCCAGGCTGCTCGCCTATGCACAGCCTTTTCAGGCCGCGGGCACGGTAAACCTGTTCCTCAAGGGTCAATCGGTTGCGTCCGAATTGACCGAAGCCCGTAAATCTTGGAGAATGCAGCTCTTTCGGCACCAAAGCCGGAGCGATCCATCCGGGACCGTCTTGGAGATCCGCGCGCTTGTCGCTGCTGCCCGAACCCGCCGCTAAGCCGACGCGCCCCCGCGTCCTGGTGGTCGCCAACCAGAAGGGTGGGGTGGGCAAGACCACGACCGCCATCAACCTGGGCACGGCGCTGGCCGCGGTCGGCGCCCCGACCCTGGTGTTCGACATCGATCCGCAGGGCAATGCTTCGACCGGTCTCGGCGTGCCCCGTTCCGAGCGCAAGGTGACGAGCTACGATGTGCTGATGGGCGCGGCCAGCATCGCCGACGCGGCCATGCCGACCAAGATTCCGCGCCTGTCGCTGGTGCCCTCCACCGTCGATCTCTCCGGCGCCGAGCTCGAGCTGATCGCGCTGCCCAGGCGCAACTTCCGCCTCAAGGACGCGCTGGCGGAATACTCCGCACACGGAGCATCTCCCTTCTCCTACGTGCTGATCGACTGTCCGCCTTCGCTGAGCCTGCTCACGGTGAACGCCATGGCGGCGGCCGATGCGGTGGTGGTGCCGCTGCAATGCGAGTTCTTCGCGCTGGAAGGATTGAGCCAATTGCTCAAGACCATCGAGCTGGTGCGCGCCAATTTGAATCCGTCGCTCGAGATCCAGGGCATCATCCTGACCATGTTCGACAAGCGCAACCGATTGTCCGATCAGGTGGCGGAAGACGTGCGCGCCAATATGGGCGACAAGGTCTACAACACCATGATCCCGCGCAACGTGCGCATCTCGGAAGCGCCGAGCCACGGATTGCCGGCGCTGGTCTACGATCTGCGCTGTCCGGGCAGCCAGGCCTATATCAAGCTCGCCGGCGAATTGATTCAGCGCGAACGGGCGCGGCTGGCGGCATGAGCGCGGAGGCAAGCAAAATGGCCGAAGATACGCGATCGCGCGCTTTGGGCCGCGGGCTCTCCGCGCTGATCGGTGACGAAGCGCCGGCCTCGCGCGGCGAAGCAGGCAGGGGCGCGCGCACGCTGCCGATCGCCTTCCTGCGGCCGAACCGCTTTCAGCCGCGGCGGAATTTTTCGCCCGACGATCTGAACGATCTGGCCAATTCCATTCGCGAGAAGGGTGTGCTGCAGCCGATCCTGGTGCGCCCGGTTGCCGGCGAAGCGAACGCCTTCGAGATCGTGGCCGGCGAGCGGCGCTGGCGCGCGGCGCAGCTGGCCAAGCTGCACGACGTGCCGGTGGTGGTGCGCGAATTGAGCGACGGCGAGTCGCTCGAGATCGCCATCATCGAGAACGTACAGCGCGCGGATCTGAACGCCATCGAGGAGGCGTCGGCCTATCACGAGCTGATGGACCGCTTCGGCTATACCCAGGAGCGGCTGGCAACGGAAATCGGCAAGAGCCGCAGCCATATCGCCAACACGCTGCGCCTGTTGCGGCTGCCTGAGGGCGTCAAGGCGATGATCCGCGACGGCCGGCTGACGGCCGGTCACGCCCGGACCCTGATCGGCCTCGCCGATCCCGAGGCGCGGGCCAAGGAGCTCATCGAAGGCGCGCTCAGCGTGCGCCAGGCCGAGGCGAGGGCCAAGGCTAAATCTGGGGGCAGGGTGGGGCGGCCCAACAAAGATGCCGACACCAAAGCCTTGGAATCCAGTCTTTCCAATAACTTAGGGCTGCATGTTGAGATTGCTCACAAGGGCGCCAAGGGTGGCGAGCTGAAGATCGCTTACAAAACACTTGAACAGTTGGACGACCTGATTCGCCGTCTCAGCAGAGGCGCCTAAGCCGTTTTATCCACAGGATATTAAGGCTTTGAAATCAGAGAGTTAATTCGCATTATTGCCGCGCGCGGCAGCCAGTGCCGCGGCCGGATCGAGGCGGCCGTCGTAGAGCGCGCGGCCGATCACGGCCCCCAAGATATTGGGGTTGGCAAGCGCCGTTAACCTTTGGATATCGGCCAACCCCGCTATGCCGCCCGAAGCGATGACGGGAATTCGCACGGCGCGGGCCAACGCATCCGTTGCCTCCAGATTGGCGCCGCCCAACATGCCGTCGCGGGCGATGTCGGTGAAGATGAGAGCGGCGATGCCCGCGTCCTCGAAGCGGCGCGCCAGATCGAGCGCGGAAACCTCCGACGTCTCGGCCCAGCCCTCCACCGCGACCTTGCCGTCGCGGGCATCGAGGCCGACGGCGATGCGTCCGGGATACGCGCGCGCGGACTCCTTCACCAGCGCCGGATCGCGCAGGGCGGCGGTGCCGAGAATGACGCGCGCGATTCCCGCTTCCAGCCAGGATTCGATGGCGGCGCGGTCGCGGATGCCGCCGCCGAGCTGGATCGGCAGCTTGATCCGTGTACGGATGGCATGGATGGCCGCCGCGTTGACCGAGCGGCCGGCGAAAGCGCCGTTGAGATCGACGCAATGCAGCCATTCAAATCCCGCGTGCTCGAACTTGGCGGCCTGCTCGGCGGGCTCGGCGGCGAACACGGTGGCCGAGTCCATCTCGCCGCGCTTCAGCCGCACGCAAGCGCCGTCTTTCAGGTCGATGGCGGGAAAAAGAATAAGTGACATGCCAACAGAGCCTCTTTGTCACGGCCCGCAAGAGCGGGCCGCCCAGTCGGGGCCGACGTTGCATTCAATAGTGACACTGGGTCTTTTCGCCGACAATGAATATGCGTCACCTGGGTGGCCCGCTGTCGCGGGCCATGACAACAATACGTTGGACGCTTGTTTGGTGACTGACTAGGGACGCCACTCTAGAAAATTCTTCAGCAGCGCGAGCCCCACCGCCTGGCTCTTCTCGGGATGGAACTGCGTGCCCGCGATGTTGCCGCGCCCGATCATGGCGACGACCTCGCCGCCATAGTCCGTGGTTGCCAGAATGTCGGAGCGATGGGCGGCGCGGAATCCATAGGAGTGCACGAAATAGGCGTGCGGGTGATCGCCAAGCCCCTCCAGCAGCGGATGCGGCTGCACGATGTTCAGCTCATTCCATCCCATATGGGGGATTTTCAAAGACGTAGTGTCTCCCCCCTCCCCTTGCGGGAGGG
>DATCOJ010000197.1:0-18041 GCA_036564785.1 Rhizomicrobium sp.
GGGTGTATAGACCGGACGGGGGCCGGCCGAAGTCTCCTCGCGCCGGCGCCGGGCAACCACTTT
The DNA here is from genome assembly GCA_036564785.1 of Rhizomicrobium sp. Lineage (GTDB taxonomy): Bacteria > Pseudomonadota > Alphaproteobacteria > Micropepsales > Micropepsaceae > Rhizomicrobium. The sequence continues at coordinate 64 of DATCOJ010000197.1, forward strand.
ATCCACCATGCGCTGCTCCCACTCGCGGCCGATATCGTCGCCAAACAGGTGGGCGGCCTGGAGCGCCAGGAAGATGCCCCAGATCAGGGCAATCCAGAAGAACCAGACATGGCCCGGCCAACCGCCACTCAGCAGGTTGACGACGAAAAGCACGCCCACGACCGCGACATAGGTCAGCAAATGCTGCTTGAACCGCCGCACTTCCCAGCGGGCGCGCTGGACCTCGGGGTCGCCGTCATTCATCGTCATGGTTCGATACCAGTGACCAATCGTTAGATAGGGCTCTCGCCCTCTCGCGCAAATCATAACCGGTATTCCTGGCGGCTTATATGACTGACGCTCCCGTTCTCAACCGGCCGGCTCCCGGCTGTCTCGATCTCCTGCAATCCCGCCGCTCCGGCTCGGCCAAGGCCATGACCGGCCCTGGACCGACAGCGGCGGAACTCCGGCGGATTCTCGCCTGCGCGGCGCGGGTGCCCGATCACGGCAAGCTCGCGCCCTGGCGGTTCATCCTCTTCGAGGGCGATGGCCGGGCGCGTATGGGTGAGATTCTCGCGGCGGCGGTTCGGTCGAACGAATCCGACGCGAGCCCCGAGCGAGTGGCGACGGAACGCAACCGCTTCCTGCGCGCGCCCCTGGTGATCGGTCTGGTCAGTCGCGCGCGCCAGGGCATCGCGATTCCGGAATGGGAGCAAATCCTGTCCGCGGGCGCCGCCGGAATGTCGATCCTGATTGCGGCGCATGCGCAGGGCTACGTGGCGAACTGGATCACGGAATGGTGCGCCTACGACCCGCTGGTCGCCGCGGGGATCGGCCTGAGGCCTGGAGAGCGCCTCGCTGGATTCATCTACATCGGGAAACCGGCGGTGCCGCTCGAGGAGCGCGTCCGCCCGGATCTCGACGCACTGATCACTCGATTCTGAATCTCAGGGAATTCCGATCAGCTTGTGAGTCTGCAGCGACAAGCGCCATTGCGGATGGCTGAGGCAGTAATCGATGGTGGCGCGGGTGTTCTGCTCGCGCTGCGGCCCGTCCATCGGCTGAAGAAAGAAATTGTCGAAGGCAAGCTCCGCGAAGCGTTCGGGCGGCGCGCCCGCTTGCGGATAGACCAGCTTCAATTCGTTGCCGCGCATGAGGTTCAGTTCGGCATTGGCCTTGGGGCTGACGCAGATCCAGTCCAATCCTCGCGGCGGCTGCAGCGTGCCATTGGTCTCGATGCCGATTTCGAAGCCCGAGTCATGCAGAGCCGCAATGAGCGGCTCATCCAATTGCAGCAGCGGCTCGCCTCCGGTGCAGACCACATAGGGCTTGGCGCCGTCCGCTTGCGGCCACGTCCCGGCGACCGCCCTGGCCAACGCTTGCGCGTCTGCGAAGCGCCCGCCGCCGGGTCCGTCCGTCCCGACAAAATCGGTATCGCAGAACTGGCAAACCGCGCGCGAGCGGTCTTTCTCGTGGCCGCTCCACAGATTGCAGCCGGCGAAGCGCAGGAACACGGCGGCGCGGCCGGTGCGGGCGCCCTCGCCTTGCAGCGTGTAGTAAATCTCCTTGACCTGGTAACTCATGCGCCGATGTAGCGCGCGTATCCGCGAGCCCGCAATGCGCAGGCCGGGCAATCGCCGCAGCCATAGCCCCAGTCGTGGCGATGCTCGCGGTCGCCGCGATAGCAGGTCACCGTTTCTTCCACGATCAGCTCGACCAGCACTTTGCCGCCAAGCGTCTCGGCAAGTTTCCAGGTTTGGGCCTTGTCGAGTCGCATCAATGGCGTGTGGATGGTGAAATGCGTGTCCATCGCGAGGCTGAGTGTTTTCTCGACCGACTCGACGGTTTGGGCGCGGCAATCGGGATAGCCGGAATAGTCCGTCTCGCACATGCCGGCGACGAGGTCGCGGCAGCCGCGGCGATAGGCGAGCGCCGCCGCCGCCGTGAGAAAGAAGACATTGCGGCCGGGGACGAAGGTGGTCGGCAATCCGTTGGCGCCCATGGCGATTTCGGCAGGCTCGGTCAGCGCGCTGCCGCCAATCTGCTTGAGCATGTCCAGCGATAACAAATGGTCGACTCCCAGTTTGGAGCGCCAGCCTGGAAATTCCGCGCGCAACCGCGTCAGGATTTTGGGCCTGGCCGCGAGTTCGGTCGCGTGCCGCTGGCCATAGTCGAAGCCCACCGTCTCGACGGTGGAAAATCGCTCCAGCGCCCAGGCAAGGCAGGTTGTCGAATCCTGGCCGCCGGAAAACAGCACCAGCGCTATGTCGCTCATCCCCGCAACCCCGACGGCAAAGACAGTGAAGTCACGTTATTTCGAATCCGAACATGAATTACTTGGTGAGTCTTGGAGCCAGACTCCAATGTCTTCGATCCTATCGGCGGACCTCAGCCGCTCAGGCCGACCAGCCGCCAATCCGTCCGCAGCGCGGGTCTGACGGGATGGTTTAGGAAGGCGAGCCCAATCGGTCAACAAGACAGGCAACGCTTGCGTTTGGCGGCGCGGTCGGCCAGCCTAACCCACAAGGGGGACGTACGAAGGGAAAAGGGTTAAGTGGTCAGAATCGCCATCAGCGGCACCGGGCTCTACACGCCGCCGGACAAGATCAGCAATGCCGAACTGGTCGGCGCCTACAACGAATATGTCCGTCACTACAATGCCGCCCACGCCGAAGCCATCGCTTCGAACGCCGTGCCGGCGCTGCTCAAGTCGAGCGACGAATTCATCTTCAAGGCGTCGGGCATCCGCAGCCGCCATGTCGTGGCCCGCGACGGGATGCTCGATCCGGACACCATGTGCCCGCGCCTGGCCGAGCGGCCGAACGACGAGCCGTCGCTATCCGCGGAGATTTCGATGGCCGCCGCCAAGCAGGCGCTTCAGGCCGCCAACCGCAGCCCCGCGGATATCGACGGCGTCATCGTCGCCGCCTCGATCATGCAGCGGCCCTACCCGCAGATCGCCATCGAGATTCAGAACGCGCTCGGCATCGGGGGCTTCGGCTTCGACATGCTGGCCGGCTGCTCGTCGGCCACGTTCGGCATCCAGTCTGCCGCCGACATGATCGGCCAGGGACACGCGCGCGCCATCCTCTGCATCAATCCCGAGATCTGCACGAGTCACTTGAACCTGCGCGACCGCGAGACCCATTTCATCTTCGGCGATGCCGCCACGGCCTGCGTGCTGGAGCCTGCGCAGCATGCGGACGGCGAGAATTCCTGGGAGATCGTCGGCACCCGTCTGAAATCCGTATACTCGAACAACATCCGCAACAATTTCGGGCCGATGAACCGCTTCACACCGGAAACCATCGGCGCTCCCGACAAGCTGATCACCCAGAAAGGCCGCAAGGTGTTCAAGGAGGTCGTGCCGATGGTGGCCGACTTCATGCTCGAGCATCTCGCCGAGAAGGGCATCGCGCCGGCCAGCTTGAAGCGGCTTTGGCTGCATCAAGCCAACATCAACATGAACAGCCTGATTGCGCGCAAAGTGCTGGGCCGCGAGCCCTCGCCCGAAGAGGCTCCCAACGTGCTCGAGGAATACGGCAATACCAGCTCGGCCGGCTCCATCATCGCCTTCCACAAATACAGCGCCGATCTTGCGCCCGGCGACCTGGGACACCTGTGTTCCTTCGGCGCCGGCTACACGGCGGGCAGCGTCATCCTCAAGAGGCTCTAGTTAACGTCCGCCACCTTCGGGGTGGCGAAAAGGGCACGGCCCGTGCTAGGCTGCGCCGCACTGGGCCGGGGAACTTCCGTCAATGTCAGACCTTGAACGACGCGTCTCCGACGGCTTGGCCCGGTAGAACCGCAGCCCTCCATCCGAGAAATTCGTCATGATGAGCTTTCTTCAGTCGCTCGATCCCCTTTACGTGATCTCCGGCGTCCTGGTCGGCGGCCTGGTCGGTATGACCGGCGTGGGCGGCGGCTCGCTGATGACGCCTCTTCTGATCCTGCTGTTCAACGTGCATCCGGCCACGGCGGTCGGCACCGACCTGATCTACGCCTCCATCACCAAGACCGGCGGCTCGCTGGTTCATGGCTACAACAAGACCATCGACTGGCGGGTGGTCGGGCGTCTGGCGTTGGGAAGCATTCCCGCGACCGCGCTGACGGTGGCCGCGCTCTATCTGCTCAAGATCGACAGCGCCACCACCAAGCTCCTCATCACCCGTGTCCTGGGCCTGGCGCTGCTGTTCACCGCCGTCTCTCTGGTGTTTCGCAAGCCGATCATGCGCTGGTACGACGACCATATCGGAGAGCCAAACCCCAAGCTGGTGTGGCGGTTGACCGTTTTGACCGGCGTCATCCTGGGCGTGCTGGTGACGCTGTCATCGGTGGGCGCGGGCGCCATCGGCGTCATGGCGCTGGTCATGCTCTACCCCAAGATGGAGCCGCGCCGCATCGTCGGCTCCGACATCGCCCACGCGGTACCCCTGACGCTGGTCGCGGGATTGGGCCATTCATTCCTGGGATCGATCGACTATCACATCCTGACGTCCCTGCTCGCCGGATCGATTCCCGCCATCGTGGTCATGAGCTTCGTTTCAGCCCGCGCATCGGACACCGCCGTGCGGGTGGCGCTGGCTGCGGTGCTGATCGTGGTCTGCGCGCGCTTCTGGTTCTTCTGATCTAGTGCACCAGGAAGAGCGGCAATTCCGCGTGGCTCACCACGTGCCGGGTCACGCCGGTGACGAAGGCCTGCCGGAGGCGGCTGTGGCCATAGCCTCCGAGCACCAAGAGGTCGGCGCCGCATTGCGAAGCGGCATCCAGCACCGCCTCGCCGGTCGGCCGCTGTCCCGCGTCGAGCAGCCGCTCGCTGCAGGCGATGCCGTTCAGCGATAGATATTCGCGAACCTCGTCGCAGGGACTGCCGCAATCTTCGCCGCGCTTGACGGTGAACAGTTCCACCGATGCGGCGATCTTGAGATAGGGCAGCGACGCCGTCACGGCGTGGGCGGAAGCAACACTGCCGTCGCAGCCGACCGCGATGCGGCGCGCGAAATTGCGCGGCGGGACTTGCGCCGTCAGCAGCACCGGGCGGCCGGCCTCCATCAGCACGGCTTCGAACGCTTCCCCCAGGCCAGGCCTATCGCCGCTCTTGAGCGGGCCGAAGACGACAAGGTCCGCCAGACGGCTCGCCTGCGCCACGCGATCCGCGAAATTCCCCTGCACTTCGTTGAACGAGGCGCTGGGTCGATCCCGCTTCTCAGGTTTTGCGATCACGTCCGCATTGGCGTCGGCCGCCACCTTGGCCAACAGCGCCTGAGCATCGCGCGACGCCTTGTCGGCGGCATCGCGCGCCGCATCCACGACTTCCTGCAGCACCGCAGCCGAAATCCCCTCACCGAAAAACGGCATCGCTTCGGCCGGATCGGGCCGCACGAACAGAGCGACGACATGAGCGGCGAAGGGAGCGGCTGCGGCGAAGGCGCTTTCCAGGACGATGGCGTCTCGCGCGCCGCCGGTCAGCGGCGCCAGAATCTTGACGATGGACACTTGCGCCTCCACGCCGATGCTGCGCGACAAGCAACGCGCCTTGCGTCGCGCAAGTCAAGATAGGCGGGACTCTCGGAGGAAACCCCCGATTTCGTTCAGAACGGCCACCAGCCGTCCAGCCGGATGGGCCGCAGGATTCGCGGCCGGGCAAAGGATACGAGGCGATCGGCGACGCGGCGATTGAAGGTTCCGCCGGGGAAACGTCCGCCGCTGCGGCGCGCGCCGGCCTTCATACCGGTCAGGATCTCGATCACTTCGTCCACCGTCTCCACGGCATAGATGGCGAATTGATTGCGCCTCGCGGCGTCCACCACGTCGTCCCGCAGCATGAGATTGGCGAGGTTGGCCCTGGGGATGATCACGCCGCAGTGCCGCCCCAGCCCGCGCATCCGGCAGACGTCGAAGAAGCCCTCGATCTTTTCGTTGACGCCGCCGATCGGCTGCATGGCGCCATGCTGATTGATGGAGCCGGTGAGCGCGATACCCTGCTTGAGCGGCACCTCGGCGATGGCCGACAGGATGGCCACCAGCTCCGCGGCAGACGCGCTGTCGCCGTCGATCGGACCATAGGATTGCTCGAAGGCGACGCTGGCGGCGAGCGACAACGGCCGATGGCCGGCATAGTGGCCATTGAGATAGCCCGTCAGAATCTGCACGCCTTTGGTGTGGGACGGCCCGCTGAACTCGGCTTGGCGTTCGATGTCGATCACCTGGCTGTGCCCATGTCCCGGGCCCGGCCGGACGCGCGCCGTGATGCGCGCCGGCAGCCCGAAGGCGAAGCCGCCGGCGCTCAGCACGGTGATGCCGTTGATCTGGCCGGCCTTGGCGCCCTCCGTGTCGATCAGCACGATGCGGCGGCTGATGAGTTCCTGCTCCAACGCTTTCAGCCGTCCCGCGCGATCCTCTTTGGCGGCAACAGCCGCGGAGATGTCGGCGGCGGAGACGAGCGAACGTCCCGCTTCGGCGGCGAAGTGGTCGGCTTCCCGCAGGAGATCGGCGAGGCGCGCCGTCCGCACCGTGACCTTCTCCGCATCGCCGGCCAGCCGCGCGGCCTCGTCGATCATGCGCGCCGCGCCGCCGCGATCGAGCTGCTTGAGCCCGTCGCTGCGCGCGACCGTGGAGAACAGGCGCAGAAGCGCGCCGCAATTGGCGTCGTTGCGGTCGGCGGAGGAGGCGAAGTCCGCCTGGACCTTGAACAGCTCCGCGAAATCGGGATCGAGCTCGCGCAGGCGATAGAACAGCCAGGCCTCGCCGAACAGCACGATCTTGAGATCGAGCGGTATCGGCTCCGGCTGAATCGTCACGGTCTGGCTGCGATCCAGAATCTCCGCCAAATTCTCGATCTTGATGCGCGCCTCGCGCAGCGCGCGCTTGAGCGTTTCCCAGGAGACGTCCTGCTGCAGCAACTCCAGCGCATCGATCAGCAGGAAGCCGCCATTGGCCGCGTGCAGACCGCCCGGCCGGATGAACATGAAATCGGTGATGATCGTCACCAGCAGCGGCACGTGCTCGACCTTGCCGACCAGATTGGACAAGGACGGCAGGGCCAACGGAACGACCGGCGCGCCCTTCAGGTCGGAATTGTCCACCAGCAGGTTCACTTCGTAGCGATGGAAGGGAACCTCTTCCTCGCGCCGCCCATCGTCGGATCGCGCCTGATGGTGTGCCGTCGCCTGCAGGGCGTCGATATGGGCGACAACGTCGGCAAACACCGCTTCGAGATAGCCATGGACCTCGCGGTTGGAGTTGTAGCGGCCGGACACCGAGCCAAGCAGGCTGCGAACCACCGCTTCGCCCAATTCCCGATCGAGCGCGCGCACGCGGCCCTGGGCCTCGGTGCGAAGAGCCTCGAGCCTGGCGAGAGTCTTTTCCAACTCGTCGTGCAGCTTGCGGCTGCGCTCGTCCAGGCGTTCGCGATCGGCTTTCGACAGCCGGCGATACTCGTCTTCGGAAAGCGCCAGCCCATCTTTCTGCGGTGCGAAGTCGAAGCGGCCCTCGATTTCGATCAGTGCAAGGCCCTGCGCCTCCGCCGTGCGGCGCAAGGTTTCGAGCGTGCCGTCGACGGTGCGGCGGAACTCGTCTTCGATGGCGCCGCGCCGCTTTCGATAGTCCTCGCTCTCGAACAGCTTGGGCATCGCCGCCTTGAGAGTCTCGATGAACTCGCGCATCTGCGCCTTGAAGGCGACGCCCTGCCCCGCCGGAAAACGCAACGCGGCCGGCCGGTGCGGCGCGGAAAAATTGTGGACGTAGCACCAGTCGGGCGGTGCCGGCATGGTCGCGGCGATGCGCTCGAGCGCATTCTTCACCGCGCTGCGCCGGCCGCTGCCCTGCGGCCCGGTGACGAACATGTTGTAGCCGGGCTGGGCCATGCGCGCGCCGAAGGCGACGGCCCGCATGGCGCGCTCCTGGCCTACGGGACGATCGAGATCGGGAAGGCTGGCGGTGGTGTCGAACGGAAGCCGCGCGGGGTCCGTCTTCAGACACAGCCGGTCCGAAGGCACTGGCCTTATCGTCATTTGTTCCCCAACGACACCCGAAACGCCCGTTTGTCCGGTCTTGTGGTTTTCACTATAGCAAGCCGCGGCCGGGGCGGCAGGCCGCCTGGCACCACAGCCGCAAATTAACGTAAATCCACAGTCCGTGCCGGGGTTTTTCGAGAATGCGACAGAGGGAAGAGACGCGGGCCTGGCAGCGCATGTTGAGCGGCAGGCGGCTCGACCTGCTCAATCCGTCGCCGCTCGACATCGAAATCGAGGACATCGCCCACGGGCTGGCCCGCGTGGCGCGCTGGAACGGACAGACGGTGGGCATGCATGCCTTCTCCGTCGCCCAGCACTGCGTGCTTGTGGAGCGCCTGGCCAGCGAGCTAAGGCCCCGGTTGGCCCGCGAGGCCCGCCTCACCGCGCTGCTGCACGACGCGCCGGAATATGTGATCGGGGACCTGATCAGCCCGTTCAAGGTCGCGGTCGGGATCGACTACAAGGAATTCGAGCTGCGACTGCTCAGCGCCATCCATATCCGGTTCGGGCTGCCGGCTCGGCCGCCGACCGATCTGCTGGTTCTCATCAAGCGCGCCGACCGCGTATCGGCCTTCCACGAGGCGATACAGCTGGCCGGATTCTCGCCGCTTGAGGCGCGCCGCTATTTCGGTGCACCGCCGGAAGGCTTGCGGCGGCCGAAACTGGTGCCGTTGGGACCGGTGGAAGCACAGACGCAGTTCCTGGAGCGCTTCCGCCGGTTGACGGCATAGCCTGCCACCCACCCTTTTCTGCCGCGGGCGCCTCCGCTACCAAGGCGTGGTCATGCCGATGATTCTCGTCACGCCGCTTTCCGCCGTGGAAGCCACCATCCGCGACTATCGGCCGTCGCATCTCATCACCCTTCTTTCGCCGGAGTACATGATCGAGACGCCGGAAGGCGTCCTGTCCGAGCGGCATTTGCGCCTCGGCGTGCACGATGTGACGGAGACGATGGAAAGCGAACATCCGCCGGGCGCCCATCACATCGGTTCGCTGCTGGAGTTCGGCCGGGGCTGGAGCGCCGATGCGCCCATGCTGGTGCATTGCTGGGCGGGCGTGAGCCGCTCCACGGCCGCTGCCTATATTCTGCTTTGCGATCGCTTGGGTGCGGGCTGCGAAACCGAAGTCGCGCGCCTGCTCCGCGCGCGCGCGCCTCACGCCTCTCCAAACAGCCTCATGGTGCGGATCGCCGACGAGGCGCTGGCACGCCGCGGCCGGATGATCGCGGCCATCGAATCCATCGGCCGCGGCACCATGGTGGCGGAAGGCGAGCGCGTCGAACTGCCCCTGACGCTGCGGATGCCATGAGCGGCGCGGGCCCGAAGAACGTCGTCCGCATCGGCCTGAGCGCGGCCATCGTGTCCGTCGAGGAGGAGCGGCCGCGCGTTCTTGTCGTCCATCACGAAGGCGAGTCCGATGCGCTCCCCTTCGGTCCCTTCGATCCGCTGCGCCACCGCACTTTGGAAAGCGGCTTGCGCAGCTGGGTAGCCGAGCAGACCTATCTCGAGCTGGATTATGCCGAGCAGCTCTACACCTTCGGTGACCGCGGCCGGCATCTGGTCAAGGCCGGTGAAGGGCCGCGCGTCGTTTCCGTGGGATATCTTGCGTTGACGCGTCCGGCCGCCGCGCTGAAGGCGCCGGGCACCGTGTGGGGGGAATGGTATCGCTATTTTCCCTGGGAGGATTGGCGCCAGACCAAACCCGCCATCATTGACTCCGCCATCGCGCCGGCTTTGCGCGCCTTCGCGAAAGCTGGGGACGGTGCCGTCCAGGCCGAACAACGGCGCGCGCGCATCCGCCTGTGTTTCGGCTTGGACGGCGTGGCGTGGGACGAAGAGCGCGTGCTCGATCGCTATGAGCTTCTCTACGAAGCCGGCCTGGTGGAGGAAGCCCGCCGCGACGGACGCCTGGCGGCCGGCGCCTCCATGCCGGCTCCGGCGCTCGGCGCCGGCATGATGTTCGATCACCGCCGCATCCTGGCAACCGCAATCGCGCGGCTGCGGGGCAAGATGAAATACCGGCCTGTGGTGTTCGAGCTGATGCCGGCAGCGTTCACCCTGCTCGACCTGCAGCGGACCGTGGAAGCCATATCCGGCATCCGCCTGCACAAGCAGAATTTCCGCCGGCTGGTGGAAGGCCAGGGTTTGGTCGAGGGTACGGGAAAGTTCGCGCCCAGCGCGCGCGGCCGCCCGGCCGAACTGTTCCGCTTCCGCCGCGAGATCCTGGGAGAGCGGCCGATTGCGGGCGTCCGGCTCGGTGCACGGCGCTTGAACGCTTGAGGCGCGAAAGAAATCGGCCGCGCCGTCTCGCGACAGCGCGGCCGATCTTTCCGTTTGACGCCTGATCTAGAGCAGGCTGAACCCAAGCGGTGCGAACTGGGTGCCCCAGGTCGCCGCGCCGTTGCGCTGGCGGTCGACCAGCGGCGCCGGACCGTTCGAATTGGTGTAGAGCTTCACGCCGATGAACCACGTATTGACGTGTCCCGTGCCGGAGAAATCGCTGTTCTCGTAGCCCGCGAAGATCGACACCGGCGTCTGCTCGGAGACCAGCCATTCGCCCTGGATAGACCAGTCGTTCTCGTTGCCGATGTGATTGACGTGCAGGTAGTTGTAGCTGCCCTGGAAGGCGAGATCGGGCATGGCATACGCCGTCACCGCGGCGCCCAGATAGTCGCCCTTGACGCTCGAGCTGCCGTTGAAGCCGCCGCCCTTGACGCCGACGGTGAACGAATGGCCCGCATACCACTCGCCGAACGCGCCGTAATTGGTGGCGTGGAATGTGCCGCCGCTGCCGCCGATGTCGCTGGAATTGTAGCCCAGGACTGCGCCGATGCGGCCCTGCGTGGCGCGCCAGAAAACGCTGCCATCGATGGTCCAGTCATTGGCATCGACGCCCCCGCCGGAAAGCCGCGCATAGCCGCCATCCACTTCACCCGCCAAGCCGGAACCGCCGAGGCCGAATGCGCCCGAGCCGTTGATGCCCCAGGAATTGGCGCTGCCACCGCCGCCGCTGGCGTCGATATGCGCATAGTCCCCGCTGAGCACGCCGGAGAAGTCGCCTTCAGCCTGAGCGGCGCCAGTCGCGAACGTGGCAAGCGCCAAAGCGCCGGCCGAAGCCAAAATCGTTGAACGAAGTTTCACGTGATCCTCCGACAGTTTGCAGACTCAGTCCGGCCTGCTTCGCGGGCGGAAAATAGGAAAGGGAGGCGTGCCGAATAAGGGAAAAAAGTGCCGCGAGGCCCAACTTCCCAAGTTCTGTGACAGTTGAGCAACATGGTTAAGGGTTTGTAAGCTTCGCCCTTTCGGCAGGGGAACCCGCCGTCATTGTGCCGGCAATTGCAGCCCGACAATGGTGTTGGAGGGCGCGCCGTCCCAGCTGAGGGCGCCGTTGCGCTGGCGGTCGCGCAGTGAGCCGGTCTTCCCCTGGCCGCCGAAATAGACCTTCAGTCCGACCGACAGGATGTTCATGTTCTTTTTCAGCTGACTCAGATCGGCAAATCCGTAGCCGATGCTCACGCTGATGGGGACCTGCGGCACCGGAAGGTACTCCGCCGCAAATGCGGTCTCGCGCAACTCTTCGCTGCCGTGCTGCAGCTTGCCGTAATCGAGATCGAGGCTGAGCGCGAGATTGTCCGACGGATATCCCACCATCCCGGCGTCCGCGTAGTTGGCATCGATGTTGTTGCTGACGTGACCGGCCTTCAACCGCAGGGTCAGTTGGCGAAGCAGATAAGACTCGCCGAACAGGCCGTAGCTCAAATCGTCGCCCGATCCGCCATTGGCAAGCGCGTGGACCGTAATGTTGGCGCCGAACGCGCCGGCATAGTCCCGCCAATAAAGATCGCCGCCATAGCCCCAATAGTCCTGGTTCTTGGGCGCGGCGTTGTAGGAATCGTTGAGGAAGTTGAACTGCACGTTCAGCCCCGGGTCCGTGATCATGAGATTGGCCGCACCCGAACCGCTCCACACATTGGTGGCGGCCCCCGGCGTGTCGATGTTCGAATAGTCCGCTTGGGCGCGGCCGGAGAACTCGAAATCGCCCGCCGCCAGGACGGCGGAGCTGGAAAGCGCCGCAGCGCAGGCAAGCGCGGTGGACAGCCAGACGGTTCGCAGATGCATCTCGAGCCCCTTCAGCTAACAGGCTGAATTTACACGAATTCTTCGGTAAGGAAATGGGGTCCGCGAGCGGAATCGAAACCCCGGCGGACGCTCTGGTCGACGGTCGATTCGGTGCGACTTGCGAGGCTTAAGCCGCGCGCCTGCCGGCGGTGCGGCCCAAGCGTCGCTCCAGCGCTGCAGCCACCCGCGGCGCCGCGAATTCCGCTCCCACCATGAACCGCATCAGCGGTCCGAAATTGTACATGGCCGGCAGGCCCACCGCGTAGAGTCCCTTCACCGCGGTCTCGAAATTGTCCGAGAGCAGCGTGACCTTCGGCTGCGGGCTGATGCGCTTGACGAGCTCCGGCGCGAGGAACGGAACGCGGCGCATGTCGGGCTCATAGCCCGTCGCCGCGATGACGTGATCGCAGACGACGACGTCTTCCCGCCCCGACTTGTCGCGCAGCTTGAGGCTGACCTGGCCGTCGCGCGCTTCGGCGCCGGTCAAGGAGCGGCCCAGCAGGGTTGGGATGCTACGTTCGACTTTCTCGCGCATGAACCAGCCGCCTGCCGGATGCATGTGGCTGTCGATTGCCCGCAACCGCAGAGCCTCCGGCAAGCGATAGAACAACAATGGCGCCTGGGCGCAGAAATAGGAACGCCAGCCGCGGCCGATGCCGGAAGCGGGACGGTGCAGCCGGCCGATCAGCGATTCCTCGTAGGCGTCGGGCACCTTGTTGAATTCGATGATTGGCGCGCGCGAGACGATGCGCACCGAAGTGCCGTGCTCGTGCATCAACCAAGCGAGGTCGACCGCGGAAGCTCCCGCCCCCAGGATCGCCACTTCGCGGCCTTTGAGCAGATCCCCGTCGCGGTGCTCGAAGCTGTGCGAAACGCAGTTCTTGGGCAGCCTGGCGAGGATCTCCGGCGTGTGCGCGAACCAGGTGATGCCGACGGCCAGCACCACGGTGCGCGCGCGCAAGCTTTCGCCGGTTTCCAGGACCAGCGTGAAGGCATCGCCCTCGCGGGTCAGCGAGACCACGTCCTTCTCTTCGAGGGTGGGAACGAAGCGTTTGCGGAAGGTCGTGGCGTAATCGAGGAACACGTTCAGCGGAACCGGATGGCCTTGGTCGGCATAAGCGATGCCGTGCCTGGCGCAGTAGGCCTTCAGCGTCGAGTCCGCAGCCGGTGCGGAGAGATTGGAGACGAAGCCGTCCGACTTGAGCACCATGTTCTTGGGCATGTGCTCGGCCCAGGTGCTGAGGGGTTTGCCGAACACGCGAAAATCAATTCCGGCCGCCGCCAAATGCGCCGCCAGGGAAAGGCCGTGAGGCCCTGCTCCGATCACCGCGACATCGCACATCTCTTTCATGGTTCCCCGCATGCCGTTTCGAAACATTCGTCCCAAAAGAACCCGGACGGACCGACGATCCGGGCTGACGCGTCCATTCTTTCCAATCCCGTGCCAGGAACGCTTCCTGCAACGGCCGCGACTGAACCGGGACGATTGCCACGCAGATGGGCTGCAAGATTCTCCTCTCGACGACGGTGAGCTGGACCTCGACGGCCAGGCATGCCGCGGGGTTTGCCCTTGCCGGGGCTGAGGTCGTCGCTCTGGCGCCGAAGCATGCTCCGGTGGCGGCGAGCCGCTATGTCGCCGCGAGCTATGTTCATCGTCCCATTCTTGGACTGGCCTCGCTGCGCCAAGCCATCGACCGTTCCGCGCCCGATCTGATCGTGCCTTGCGACGACCGCGCCGTGGGAAATCTGCTCAAGCTGCATGCGGACGAGCCCGCGAAAGCTTCGGTTTCGGGGCTGATCGAACGCTCGCTGGGGCGGCCGGAGCGCTACAGCCAAGTGATGTCGCGGACGGCCTCGCTCGCAATTGCGCGCGGGCTCGGTATCCGCGTGCCGGAAACCTATCCCGTCGCCAGCGAAGAGGCGCTCGAACATTGCCTCGACATTCTCGGTCCGCCTGTGGTGCTGAAGGTGGACGGCAGCTGGGGCGGCGAAGGTGTGGTGGTGGCGAAGACGCGCACCGAAGCCAGAGCCGCGTTTGCCAAGCTGGCCTCGCCGCCGTCTCGTATCAGGAGCCTCGGCCGCGCCGTGCGCCGCCGCGACAGCCATCACCTTCTGACCGCGCTCACCCCGCGCAGGGGCAGGGTCAGCATCCAGCGCTTCGTGCACGGCCGCCCGGCGGCAAGCGCCTTCGCCTGCTGGCAAGGCGAAATCAGGGCCGCGATCTACTACGATGTCCTCGTCGCCGATGGCGCCATCGGACCGCCCTCCATCATCCGGCGCATCGACAATTGCGAAATGGCGGAGGCGACACAACGCCTCGCTCACCACTTCGGACTTTCCGGCCTGCACGGCCTCGATTTCATCCGCGAGGCGAACGGTACGGCGCATTTGATCGAGATCAATCCGCGCGCCACGCAGGGCGGCACCCTGCCCTTCGGACCCGGCCGCGATCTGGCCGCGGCGCTATGCGGGTGCGTGATGTCCGGCGCTGCGGCGCGCGATCCGATCGCCAGCGACACCGTGGTGTTCTTTCCCCGCCAATGGCTGCGCGATCCCGCGGGCGAATGCCTGCGCGAAGGCCACCATGACGTGCCGTGGGACGATCCCGCGATTCTGCGCGCCTCGCTTCAGAGCCTGCCTCCGATTGCGAAATTCGCCGGGCGCAAACAATTTGCTCGGGTCGTGCCCGTCGCCAGCAGGCCTCGGAGCGCACCGCTTCCCGAGCCGGCAGCCGGGAGCTGAGAGATGCTGGGTTCGCTCGAACAGGCTTTGCGATTTCCCAAGCGGTTGGCGGGCGCTCTGGCTCGCGATCCGGCCGGCACCTGGGAAAAGCTGCAGGACAAGATCGTTCAGCGTTGGGAGTACCGCACGCCGGTGCACCATCACCAGCCGCTGTCCGACTGGGAAAGCCGCCTGCATGAGCAGCTTGGCGCGCGCCGGCCTTGCGCGGAAGCCGAAGAGTTCCGGCGCCTATGGCCAAAGATCGTCGCAGATGTGCGCGGCAAGGGCATCGATGTCGGCCCCGCCAGTTTTGCGGGCTACAACGACGGCGACACGGCTCTGGTGCGCGCGATCTGGTGCCTCGTGCGGCATTTGAAGCCCGTCCATGTGGTGGAAACCGGCGTAGGTCACGGCTTCACCTCGCGGTTGATTCTGGAGGCGCTCGAGCGCAATGGAGGCGGCGCTCTCCACAGTATCGATCGGCCGCCGCTCGATCCGGCGATAAAGGCCCGTGTCGGGATCGCGGTGGAGGAGCGCTTGCGGCAACGCTGGACTCTGCTCGCCGGATCGAGCCGCCGCTGCCTGCCGAAATTGATTTCGCGACTTGGAAGCGTCGACCTCTTCGTGCACGACAGCCTGCATACCGAGCGCAATGTCCTGTTCGAGCTGGAATGCGTTTGGCCTGCGCTGAAGCCGGGAGGCGTCGCCGTGGTGGACGATATCGACACCAATGCGGGCTACGGGTCGTTCCTCCAGCGGATTTCCACCGCCGCATCTTTTGTGTGCGAGGCCGAGCCGGTGCGCCCCGACCCCCGACGGTTCAATCAAAAAGGCCTCTTCGGCATTCTCGTGAAGGACCGCTAGGCGGCTTGGCGCGGGAATCCTAAGAGACTGTTTTCGTGGGCTTTTCCGGTGAGCTGGGCGTCGACTGAGAGATTTCACTTGACGCAATAGTGCTCATCGTTAGCATAAACGCTCTTTCCGGCCGGCCCTTGAAGGCCGGTATTTTTAGCCCATATATATGCTCAAAACGAGCATAATAGGAGGCTGGCATGACAACGGCCGCACACAGCGCAGACATTCTTCCCTTCACGCCCGATGTGGCCCGCGCCACCGGCAGCCTCTATGCCAAGGTCGCGCATGTGGTTCCTGAGATCGAATGGCCGGTGCATGCGCCATACGTTCAAGCCATCAACGAACTGAAGAAGACGCGCAACGCCGTCATTCTCGGCCACAATTACATGACGCCGGAGATTTTCCATTGCGTGGCGGATTTCGTCGGCGACTCGCTCCAGCTGGCGCGCGAAGCGGCAAAGACCCGCGCCGATGTCATCGTGCAGGCCGGGGTGCATTTCATGGCCGAGACCTCGAAGATCCTTTCCCCGGACAAGACCGTTCTCATTCCCGATCTCAGGGCCGGATGCTCGCTTGCCGCCTCCATCACCGGCGCCGACGTTCGCCTGCTGCGGCAGAAATATCCCGGGCTCCCGGTGGTGACCTATGTGAACACCTCGGCGGAGGTGAAGGCCGAGAGCGATGTGTGCTGCACCTCTTCGAACGCCGTGGCGGTGGTGGAAGATATCGCGCGTGAAAGAGGCGTCGATACCGTCCTCATGATTCCGGACGAGTACCTCGCCCAGAACGTGGCCAAGCAGACTGCCGTGAAGATCATCGGCTGGAAGGGCCGCTGCGAAGTTCACGAACGGTTCAGCGCCGCGGACATCCGCGCCTATCGCGATGCCAATCCGGGCGTGGTGGTGCTCGCCCATCCCGAATGCTCCCCGGAAGTGGTGGCGGAAGCCGATTTCACCGGCTCGACCTCGGGCATGATCAAGTATGTCGATGCCCAGCGGCCGCCCCGCGTGGTGATGGTCACCGAATGCTCGATGAGCGACAACGTGGCCGTGGAATTCCCCGATGTGGATTTCGTGCGGCCCTGCAATCTGTGTCCGCATATGAAGCGGATCACGCTGCCGAAGATTCTGCGCTCGCTCCAGACCATGACCTACGCCGTCGAGGTCGATCCGGAGATCGCGGCGCGCGCCCGAGCCTCGGTCGAGCGCATGCTTTCGGTGGGCGCGCCTCGCGCCCGCGCGGCGGCGTAAGCTCATGAGCGCCGATCTCGACAATGTCATCGAGTGCGGCGGCGCGCTGATTCTCGGCGCCGGCGTCGCCGGCCTCTACACCGCGCTCAAGCTCTCGCCGTTTCCAGCCCTGGTGCTCGCCGGATCGCGGCCAGGCGCTTCCGGTTCCAGCCCCTGGGCGCAAGGCGGAATTGCCGCCGCGGTGGGCGCCGGGGACAGCTGGCAATCCCATGCCGCCGACACGATCGCAGCGGGCGCGGGAACGGTCGATGCCGGGATTGCGGCCATGGTGGCCCGCGAAGCTTCGGATTGCATCCACGATCTCGCTGCGCTCGGCGTTCCTTTCGACAGAAAAGCAGACGGCACGCTCTCCGTCGGGCGCGAGGCGGCGCATTCTCATGCGCGCATCGTGCATGTGAGCGGCGACCGGGCCGGCGCAGAAGTCACTCGCGTGCTGGCTGAGCGGGCCTTGGCGACGCGCTCCATTTCACTGCTCGAAGGTTTTCACGCCATCGAACTTGCCGTCGAGGACGGACGAGTCGTCGGCTTGTTCGCCCGCTATGGCTCCGGCCCGCACACGCGGCTGATCCTGTTTCGCGCGCCAGCCGTTGTCCTGGCGACGGGCGGATTGGGCGCGCTATACGCCGTCACCACCAATCCGCTGGAGTCGCGGGGCGAAGGCCTCGGCATGGCCGCCCGCGCCGGCGCCATGATCGCCGATGCGGAGTTCGTGCAATTCCATCCCACCGCTCTCGACACGGCCGAGAATCCGCTACAGCTGATTTCGGAAGCCGTGCGCGGCGAGGGTGCGGTCCTCCTGAACGAGGACGGTGAGCGATTCATGCTCAAGAAGCATCGACTCGCCGAGCTCGCGCCGCGTGATGTGGTTGCTCGCGAGATCTTCCGCGAAAAAGTGGGAGGCCGGCACGTATGGCTCGACGCCCGGATGTTGGGCCCGGAGTTTCGAAAGCGCTTTCCCGGAATCTTCGCGATATGTGCCGCGCGTGGAATCGACCCATCGAAGGATCTGATTCCAGTCACGCCGGCGGCGCACTACATGA
>DATCOJ010000198.1:0-3823 GCA_036564785.1 Rhizomicrobium sp.
CCCTGAAATCGCGCCTGCATTCCGCCACCCTCAGCAAGCTGGGTCCCGGCCTGATCACCGGCGCCGCCGACGACGACCCCAGCGGAATCGCCACCTACAGCCAGGCCGGCGCACAGTTCGGCTACGCGTTGACCTGGACCATGTTGCTCACGCTGCCCTTCATGGCGGCGATCCAGATCATCAGCGCCTGCATCGGCTGGGAGACGCGGGCGGGCCTGGCGCGCAACATCGGCAAGCGGCTGCCGGCGCCGGTGCTGCTGTTGCTGGTCGGCCTTCTGGTCATCGCCAACACCATCAACATCGCCGCCGATCTGGCCGCCATGGGCGAGGCGCTGCGCATGGTCGCGGGCGGCCCGGCCATTGCCTATGCGCTGGCCTTCGGCATGGCCAGTCTGGTGGCGGAAATCACCATCCCCTACCACCGCTATGCCGGCTACCTGAAATATCTGACCCTCGTGTTGTTCGCTTACGTGGCGGCGACTTTCTCCGTGAACGTGCCGTGGGGCGAAGTCCTGGCGGCGACCTTCTTGCCCAAGCTTTCCCTCACCCGCGACATGCTGCTCACCGTGGTCGCCGTGTTCGGCACCACCATCAGCCCCTATCTCTTCTTCTGGCAGGCTTCGCAGGAGGCCGAGGAATCGCGCCTCAGCCTCCGCCGCAAATATGCCGAGCCGCAGCTGAGCAAGAGTTACTTCCGCCACATCGCGATCGACACCTGGTCGGGCATGATCGTCTCCAACCTCATCGCCTTCTTCATCATCGTCACCACGGCTGCGACCCTGCACGCACACGGCATCACCAAGATCGAGACGGCCACGCAGGCGGCCGAGGCGCTCCGGCCCATCGCCGGCAACTTCACTTTTGCGCTGTTCGCGGCCGGTATCATCGGCACGGGGTTGCTGGCGGTGCCGGTGCTGGCCGGCTCGGCGGCCTACGCGGTGGCGGAGACCTTCCACCTGCGCGGCAGCCTGGAGCTGCCCGCCAACCGCGCCATCGGCTTCTACGCTATCGTCAGCGCCGCCACCCTGGCCGGCGCCGGTCTCACGCTCACGCGCATTGATCCCATTTCCATGCTGTTCTGGACGGCGGTGATCAACGGCGTCGTCTCGGTGCCGATCATGCTGGCGATGATGATCGTAGTGGCCAAGCGCAAGAGCCGCGGCGGGCTCGCGCTGCCGCTCTGGCTCAAGATATTGGGCTGGCTCGCCACCTTGCTGATGGCCGGAACGGTGGGACTGCTCGTGTGGTCGCAATTCGCGAAATAATCCAAAAAGCCGTCATGGCCGGATTTAATCCGGCCACCTATCCGGCGCGCGTCCGCGCGCCGAAGAGACTCTTCCGCGCTCGCGGACGCTCGCGCGATGGGTGGCCGAGTCAAGCCCGGCCATGACGATCATTTTAACCCATCGTCACCACGACTTTGCCATGCGCCTTGCGATCCATCAGCATACGGATGGCTTCGCCGGCCCGCGCCAGGGGCACCCGTGCGGAGACATGCGGCTTGAGCTTGCCCTGCGCAATCATGCCCATGAGCTGCTTCAAGCTCTCCTGAGCATGCTTGGGATCGCGCGCGGTGGAGGCGCCCCAGAACACGCCTACGATCTGGCAGCCCTTGAGCAGAGTTAGGTTGAGCGGCACCTTGGGGATATTGCCGGCCGCGAAGCCGATCACCAGATAGCGGCCGTTCCAGTTCATCGCCCTGAGCGCCGGTTCGGCATAGTCGTCGCCGACGGGATCGTAGAGGACGTCCGCGCCTTGGCCGCCGGTCAGCCGCTTGATGTCCTCCGAGAGCGCCTTCTGCTGGTCGCGCGACAGCGGCGTCGGCGGATAGACGAAACCGTCATCGGCGCCATGCTTTTTGGCGAAATCCACCTTCTCCTGCGTCGAGGCGCCGGCGATCACCCGCGCGCCCATCGCCTTGCCGATCTCGACCGCCGAAAGTCCCACGCCGCCCGCTGCGCCCAGCACCACCAGATTCTCCCCGGCTTTCAGATCGGCGCGGTCCTTCAGCGCGTGCCATGAGGTGCCGTAGGTGACGATGAACGACGAGGCGATGTCGTCCCCGACGCCATCGGGAATCGGGATGCAGCGCCGCGCATCCGCCAGCGCCTGCTCCGCGAAGCCGCCGCTGCCGGTGGAGACGCAGATGCGCTCGCCCACCTTGATGTTGGCCACGCCCTCGCCGACGTCTTTCGCCACGCCGGCCACTTCGCCGCCGGGGGCGAAGGGCAGCGCCGGCTTGAACTGATATTTGTCCTGGATCATCAGCACGTCGGGGAAATTGACCCCGCAGGCCTTGACCGCCACCACCACCTGTCCCGGCCCTGCCTTCAGGTCCGGCACATCCCGGATTTCCAGTTCCTCCGGCGGCCCGTAATGGGTGCAAAGCGCGGCCTTCATGGACGTCTCCCCGATATCTGTCGCCCGACCTTAGGCAAGCCGGCTTCCCACGCCAAGCCGAACACGCTGCCGTGAGCGGGATGGGCGCGGGCGCCCGCGATCGGCTATACTCGGTCCCGGGAGGGGCGCCTTTTCCGAAGGATCGGGTGCCATGAAGATGCAGTTGCTGGCGGCGGCGGGCCTCGCCGCCTTGATTTCCATTCCGGTTGCGGCACAAGCCCAGCCCAATGCGCCGGCGCGCGCTTGCCTGCGTTTCGGCGAGATCTACAGTTGGAAGGCGCTCGACAACAAGACCCTGATCGTCGAGGACAACTTCCATCAGAAGTTCAAGGTCGCGCTGATGGGCTACTGCCCCAACCTGACCTTCAAGCAGCGGATCAGCTTCCGCTCGCCGGGCTCGATGGAATTGAGCTGCGTGTCATCGGGCGACGATGTCGAGGTGCGCAATTTCGGCAGTGGCGGTCAGCGCTGTCCGATCCGCAGCATCGCCGGCTACACTCCGGCCATGGAAGCGGCCGACCGCGAAGCCGCTGCGGCGAAGGAACAGACTTCGCACTGATCGCGCGGCGTCCGTTCCATCAAGAATCCTTTCGCTTTTCGACAGCCTCCCTTGCAGACTCGCGAGGGAGGCGCCGGCGAGGTTTCTCGTCCGTCTACAAGAACAACATCGTGCTCGCGGCCAGCAGCGTCAGACACAGGCCGAGCGCGATGTCGTAGGAAATCGGCCGCAACGGCTTGATGCGGTTTTCCCATTCCAGATGCTCGATGCCGGCGTCGCGCTGGTTGCGCGAGAAACGCAAGTTGCGGATGTCGAGATATTCGCCCCGCTGGGCAATAATTGCGGTCGTCATGGTGCTACGTCCTAAAACTTAACGCGCCCTCCGCTTCGCCATACTGTGCCTGTAAAGTCGACAGACTCCGCTTTGGTTCCCCCCGGGGTTCCGTTGGCAGGGGGACGTGGCGCTTTTGCCGCGCTTTATGAACAAAATGAACGGATTAGCTGAGCCGCAATTCGCGCAAAACAGCCGCCGGCCGCCGCTCGCCGACGATTCCGTCGGCGGTGTTAAGGATTGGCGCCTGCGCCAGTTCGTGCGCGACCGTGTCTTGGCCGAGCAGTCCCAAGGATTCGAGAATCGATGCGATTGCCGTTTCCGCGCCGCGGCCGGCGCCGTCGTCGATCTTGAGCGCGATGCCCAATCCCGATTCGGGGATGATGGCCGCGTAGTATGCTTCCGCACCCGCCTTGGTGGCGGCGCGTCCCTTCGCCGCGCGCATCAGGATGGTGTCGGAACGCCCCGTGCCCGCGACGAGCTCCGGATGCGCCGTCATCGCGCCCACCAATCGCCGCATGGCTTTTGCGCGCGACTCTGAGAGTGAAGATGGATCGGCCAGCTTCGCCAGCGCGCGGGCGAAAGCCGCAAGC
>DATCOJ010000199.1:0-3959 GCA_036564785.1 Rhizomicrobium sp.
GTAGAGCACGGCCACCGGCTGCATCTTTCCGCTCTGCGCAAAAGCAAGGACTGGGAACGCCGCCAGCGAGCCTTTCTGAATTCTCCCCCCTCCCCTCGCGGGAGGGGGCGAATTGCGAGCGCAGCGAAGCAATTCGGGGGAGGGGGCATTCGCCTCGTGCTGAACCCCTCCCCCAATTCTCACATGCTGCGCATGTTCGAATTGCCCCCTCCCGCAAGGGGAGGGGGGTGATATTCCCAGCGGCGTCCAGGCGTCGCGCAAAGTGAACACGAGCTGGCCCTGCGTCACGCCCTTCACGTCGGCGCCGTCCGGCAGCGGCAGTTTCGCGGTGGTGCCGTCGGGGCGGACGACGTAGTGCTCGGCGGTGAAGAAGGTTTTGCGCCGCACGATCAGCGGCACCACGCCGTAGGGCCCGCGATAGACCGTAACGTTCGCGGCATCGTCGTTGGGCTGACCCTCGAACACGGTCTTAGCGTCGGAGACCTTCTCGCCGCGATGCCAGATCTTCACGATGCGCGGATAGGAGGACGGCGTCATCGAGCCGGGGCCGAAATCGGTGGCGAACAGAATGGTGTCGTTGTCGACGTAAGAGGCGTTGGACTTGGCGGCGGCGAGCGCGAAGCCGTCGTCCACGAAGGCCCCGGCCTTGGGATCGAACTCGCGTACCTCCGCGGCGTCGGTTCCGCCCGGCGACAACCGCACCAGGCAGCGCGCGAAGGACGGCGTGCAGTCCGCCCCCTGCCACACCCAGTTCTTGCCGGTGTCGCGATCGTATTTGTCGACGTCGAACAGCACCTGCCAGGCGGGATCGGGCTTGGCGTAGTCCGCGATGGTGGCGCGCCGCCACACCCCGCGCACATGCTCGGCGTCCTGCCAGAAATTGAACACCCATTCATGATCCAGCTGGGGATCGGGAATGCGGTCGTTGGCGTTCAGCGACGCCAGGATGAGATCGCGGTCCTTGGCATAGTCCGGATCGGATTTGAGCACCGCGTCGCTCCTGGCATTCTCAGCCTTCACCCAGGCGAGCGCCTTGGCGCCCTCGATGTCGGAGAGCCAGAGATAGGGATCGTGGTCGGACGGTGGATTGCCGCCGGCCAGCGACGTGCCGGCGATGGCGGCCATGGCTGCCGCGACGAAAGCGAGTCTCATCGGACGCACGATTGCTCTCCCCGTTTTACGGCGCCGCGGCGGCGGGCGCAGGTGACGCACCGGCGGCGCCGAGTCCCAGCTTCTGCTTCAGATAGACGAAGGACAGCGCCCACATCTCGGCCGCCTGCTTGTGATTGGCAGCCGCCGCGTGGCCTCCGTCGGTGTTCTCGTAGAACAGCACGTCGTGGCCCTGCGCTTCCATCTTGGCCGCCATCTTGCGGGCATGCACCGGGGTGACGCGGTCGTCGCTGGTGGCGGTGACGAACAGCACCGGTGGATAGGCGACGCTTTTCTTCACGTTCTGGTACGGCGAATATTTGAGGATGGCCGCGCGCATCTTGGGATCGGCGGGATCGCCATACTCGGCCGCCCAGGAGGCGCCGGCGCCGATCTGGGTGTAACGGATCATGTCGATGAGCGGCACCTGGCAGACCACCGCGCCGAACAGTTCGGGCCGCTCGACCATATTGGCTGAGACCAGCAGTCCGCCATTGGAGCCGCCCATGATGCCGAGCTGCTTGGGCGTGGTAATGCCGCGCGCCACCAGCGCCGCCGCCACGGCCTGGAAATCGTCATAGGCCTTCTGGCGGTTCTCCAGCAGCGCCGCATCGTGCCAGCCGGGGCCGAACTCGCCGCCGCCGCGGATGTTCGCCACCACGAAGACGCCGCCGCGCGTCAGCCACAGTTTGCCGAAATTGGAGGAGTAAGACGGCGTCAGCGCGATCTCGAAGCCGCCATAGCCGTAGAGCACGGTGGGCGCCGGGCCGGCGAGCGCTTTCGGCCTTGTGACGAAGAACGGGATCTTGGTGCCGCCCTTCGACACCGCTTCGAATTGCTCGGTGACGAGACCGGAGGCATCGAAGCGCGCCGGCAGCGATTTCAGCGCCACCGGCTTGCCGTCGCCGGTGTCGTGATAGAGCGTGGTGGGCGTCAGATAGCTCTCGAAGGACAGCTGCGCTTCCGGTCCCCAATCGTTGGCGCTGACGATATGCGTCGAGCCGCCGGCGGGAAGATCGAGCTTGGCATCGCTCCATTTGTTGGCGATGGAATCGACGGGATGGAACGAATGCACGCTGCCGGTGACATTGTCGTAGATCGAGGCGTAGACGGCGTCGCGTCCCGCGGCCACCTCCTCGATCGACGAGCGCGGGCCCGGCGCATAGAGCGTGGCGATCACCGGCATGGCGATCCCGGCGCCGGCGGGCCCGAGCGGCATGGCGACGAGCGAGCCCTTGGCGAAACGCGCGTTGCCGAAGCTCCAGTCCTCGCGCAGGGTGAAGATCAGATTGCCTTTGGTGACGCCCTTGACGTCGGCGCCCAGCGGCAGCGGCAGCTTCCGTGTGCTGCCGTCGTTCTGCACGACGTAGTATTCCGCCTGAAAGAAGCTGACGGCGCGGGCGACGATTGGCGTCGGCCCATCGGGTCCACGGGCCACCAGCGGATCGACGGAGACATCGGTAGGCTTGCCTTCGACAACGGTCTTGGCGTCGGCAATCGGCGCTCCGCGATGCCACAGCTTGACGATGCGCGGATAGCCGGACGCCGTCAGCGAGTCCTTGCCGAAATCGCTGCCGAACAGAATCGTGTCCTCGTCGACATAGGTGGCGTTGGACTTCGCTTCAGGAAGCGTGAAGCCGCTCGTGAGGAATGTCTTTGTCGCCAAATCGAATTCGCGCACCACATGAGCATCGCCGCCGCCGCGCGAGAGATTGACCAGGCAATGCGACTGCGACGGCGCGCAATCCGCGCCGCCCCACACCCAGTTCTCGTGCTCGTCAGCGGCCAGCTTGTCGATGTCGAGCAGCGTTTCCCAATGCGGCGCGGCATCGGCGTAATCGGCAATGGTGGTGCGCCGCCACAGCCCCTTGGGATGCCCGGCATCCTGCCAGAAATTGAACACGAAATTGTGGTCGAGCCGGCCCATGGGGATGCGGTCGGAAGCATCGAGCACCGAGAGAATGGCGTCATAATTCTTCTGATAGTCGGGATCGCTCTTCAAGATTGCGAGCGAATGCGCATTCTGCTCCTTGACCCAGGCGAGCGGCTTTTCGCCATGCACGTCCTCGAGCCAGAGATAGGGATCTTCGCCGGATGTTTTTTTGGATTCTCCCGCACCCATCGCCTGCCAGGCTCCTGCCGCCGCGCCCATGAGCAAAACGCCCAGGACCAAATTGCCGAACCGCATTGCCAAATCTCCGCTGTCAGCGGCGGCTCTTTTGGGAATTCGGGCCGCAAAGGTCAACCGGGCTGGCCGGAACCCGGCCCAAAGCCTATATAGCGCGGGCCATGACGCCATTTCTCAAGATGCACGGATTGGG
The DNA here is from genome assembly GCA_036564785.1 of Rhizomicrobium sp. Classification (GTDB taxonomy): domain Bacteria; phylum Pseudomonadota; class Alphaproteobacteria; order Micropepsales; family Micropepsaceae; genus Rhizomicrobium. The sequence goes on from DATCOJ010000199.1 coordinate 3,471, forward strand.
CAACGATTTCGCCGTTTTCGACGCGCGAAACCGGGCGCTGGCGCTCGATTCTCGCGCCGCGCAGGCCATTGCTGACCGCCGCTTCGGCGTGGGCTGCGATCAGGTGATTGTGATCGAGAAGAGCCTCAATGGCGCCGACGCCGCCATGCGCATCTTCAATGCCGATGGCGGCGAAGTGGAATCCTGCGGCAATGCAGCGCGCTGCGTGGCGCGTCTTTTGATGGACGAGAACGGCAAGAGCGCGGTGCGGCTGGACAGCGAAGGCGGACCGCTTGCCTGCAGCGAGGCGCGCGGGTTGGTGAGCGTCGACATGGGCGCGCCGAGATTCGGCTGGCGCGAGATTCCGCTGGCGCGCGAAGTGGACACCAATTGTTTTTCGATTTCCCTCCCCCCTCCTCTTGCGGGAGGGGGCGAACGTTTTGAGCAGGAACGTCTCCCCCCTCCCCTTGCGGGAGGGGGCAAATTCGAGCGCGATCCGCGCGAGAATTT
>DATCOJ010000200.1:0-29733 GCA_036564785.1 Rhizomicrobium sp.
AGCTTCCGGTAAATCTCGCCGCCCTCGCGGCGGAACTCCGCCGACTTCTCCTCCATCCCTTTCGCCAGCGCCGCCTCTTCCGCTATGCCGAGAGATGCGGCGTAGTCGCGGACGTCCTGCGTGATCTTCATCGAGCAGAAATTGGGACCGCACATGCTGCAGAAGTGCGCGACCTTGGCGCCTTCGGCGGGAAGCGTCTCGTCGTGGAACTCGCGCGCTGTTTCGGGGTCGAGCGCGAGATTGAACTGATCCTGCCAGCGAAACTCGAAGCGGGCTTTGGAGAGAACGTCGTCGCGATCCCGCGCGCCCGGATGGCCTTTCGCGAGATCCGCCGCGTGCGCCGCGATCTTGTAGGTGATCACGCCGTCCTTCACGTCCTTCTTGTTCGGAAGGCCCAGGTGCTCCTTGGGCGTCACGTAGCAGAGCATGGCGGTGCCGAACCAGCCGATCATCGCCGCGCCGATGGCCGAGGTGATGTGGTCGTAGCCGGGCGCCACGTCGGTCACCAGCGGCCCTAGCGTGTAGAACGGCGCCTCGTCGCAGGCCGCCAGCTGGCGGTCCATGTTCTCCTTGATCTTGTGCATCGGCACATGGCCGGGGCCTTCGATCATCACCTGCACGTCGTGCTTCTGGGCAATGCGGTTGAGCTCTCCCAAGGTCTCCAGCTCGGCGAATTGCGCCGCGTCATTGGCGTCCGCGGTCGAGCCGGGGCGCAAGCCGTCTCCCAGCGAGAACGACACATCGTATTGCTTGAGCAACTCGCAAATCTCTTCGAAGTGCGTGTAGAGGAAGTTCTCCTGGTGATGGGCCAGGCACCACTTGGCCAGGATCGAGCCGCCGCGCGACACGATGCCGGTGACCCGCTCGGCGGTGAGCGGAATATGCGCCAGCCTGACGCCGGCATGCACGGTGAAGTAGTCCACGCCCTGCTCGCATTGCTCGATCAGCGTGTCGCGGTAGATCTCCCAGGTGAGCTCCTCGGCGACGCCGCCCACCTTCTCCAGCGCCTGATAGATGGGCACCGTGCCGATGGGCACAGGAGAATTGCGCACGATCCATTCGCGGATGGTGTGGATGTGGCGGCCGGTGGAGAGATCCATCACCGTGTCGGCGCCCCAGCGGATGGCCCAGACCAGCTTCTCCACTTCCTCCGCCACGCCCGAGGTGACGATGGAATTGCCGATATTGGCGTTGACCTTGGTGAGGAAGTTGCGGCCGATGATCATCGGCTCGCTCTCGGGATGATTGATGTTGGCGGGAACGATGGCGCGGCCCCGGGCCACCTCGCTGCGCACGAATTCCGGCGTGATCTCGCGCGGGATGGCGGCGCCGAAGGAGTTTCCATCGGCCAGCGCCGAACGTCCGAGGTTCTCGCGGGCGGCGATGAATTTCATTTCCTCGGTGACGAGGCCAGTTCGCGCATAGTGAAGCTGCGTGACGTTGCTCCCGGCCTTGGCGCGCAAGGGTTTGCGCTCGCGCCGGTCGAACTGCGCCACTGACAAGAACTCGCCGCGCTTGAGGCCATCGTCTTCCGGCCGGCGCACCCTGCCCTCGTATTCCTCGACGTCGCCGCGGGCCAGAATCCCGCCGCGGCGCACCGCCGGCAGGCCCTTCTCTATGTCGATTGCCGCCGATTCATCCGTATACGGACCGGAAGTGTCGTAGAGGCGCACTGGGTCTTCGCCGCCCGACAGCGCCACCTCGCGGAACGGCACGCCACTCTCGTAGATCTTGCGCGAGCCGGGCAAGGGTCCGCGGGTGACTTCGATGGATTGCGGACGGAGAATCGGTTTGTTCATTTGCCTCTCCCTACGCCGGGACTAACCGGATCAGGTTCAAAGGGACCCGCGACCATCGCGATCTCAGCCCTCCTACGCCAAGGCTTCGGAGGGCGCCCCTGGGATAGGCGATTCATCGGATTCGTCCGCCGCGAAGTCAAGCGACGATCCCCTCGGCATTCCTGGTCGTTGCGGATCGTGCTAAGGCTGCCTTGAGCACGGGAAATGTCGATGTCCGAACCGGAGACGAAGCCGCTGGAAACCGGCGGAATGGTGTACGCACCGGTCGGAATCGGAGGTTGGCTGATCCTTCCGATTATCCACCTGGTGCTGAACGCCGGCCTCATCCTGTTCTATTTGGCAAAAGGATTTGCCAAAGGATTTGCGAACGGATTGGCGGAAGGAGCACCGCAAGCCGCAACGGCGCCCGCGCCACCCGTTGAGTTTTCACCCGGCGTCGACTTTGCGATGGCGCTCAGCCTGTTTTCGCTCCTCATCGTGGCATACGCGGTCTTCTGCCTCATTCAGTTCTTCCGCAAGAAGAAGAGCGTGCCCCGGCTGATGATCGTCTTCTACATCCTGCTGCTGGTCCTGGTTGGGGCGAGCTATTATCTGGTCACGCAGTTTCCCGAACTCCCGCACTCGCCGAAGATGGTCGGGGAGGCAACCATGGGCATCGTCCGCACGGTCATCGCGGTCGCCATTTGGATTCCATACTTCCTGGTGTCCGTTCGGGTGAAGAACACGTTCGTACGCTAGCCGTTAGGCTCGCGGGTGACGCGGCTGGTAGAGGCCGAGCTTGCCGCCACCCGGCAGTGCAATCCGCGTGAGAATGCCCCAGGGCTGTGTCGACGGCGGCTCGCACGCGACGCCGGACTTCTTCAGCCGCGCCATTTCGGCGTCGAGATCGCCGCACATGAGATAAAATTCGTGCAGATCGTTCTCGTCGGACGGGTGCACCGCGACTTCGGAAGGCGGCAGCTTGAAGATCAGCCAGCCGCGGCCGACATCGACATGCTCGAACTTGAGGATGTTGCGGAAGAAGGCACGGTCGGCCTCCGCGTCCTTGGAATAGATGATCACATGCGCGCCGTCGATCATGGCAACCCCCAATGAAGCGTGTGCGCCGAGCATAGCCTCAGCCTGACGGTCCCGTGCAAATGTGTTAGTGTGGCCTGACACATTGAGGCGCGAGCTCGCTCCATGACACAGCCGATGCATCGCCATCCCGCATTGCCGATCTTCAAGATTTTCGGCGTCCCCTCGCGCCTGGTGGTGTTCCAGCGCGTGGCGCGGCGCCCCTCGACGGCCGGGGAACTCGCCCGCGAGCTGCCGATCTCGCGCACGGCCGTAGTGCAACATCTGACACTGCTGCGCCGGCACGGACTGGTCGAGCAGGCCGCGGACGGCCGCCGCCGGGTGTATCGGGCCACGGCGCAGGGCCTGGCGCCGTTGCGCGACTGGCTGGCTCGGCACGACAAGCCGCGAGCCTAGCGCCATGCCCGCCGCCATTCGCCACGCCACCTCCGCCGATGCCGAGGAGACGGCGGCGGTGTTCAGCGCCGCGTTCCGCAGCATGCGCTTCGTTCCCAAGATGCATTCCGACGAGGAGGATCGCGCCTTTATCGCGGGGTTGATCGCCGGCAAGGAGTGCTGGGTGGCGGAGCGCGAGGGCCGCGTCCTGGGGCTCGCCTGCCTGCATCAGGGCTGGCTCGAGCAGCTTTATGTCGATCCGGCGCATCACAACAACGGCATCGGCACTCTGCTGCTGCAGCGGGCGATGCGCGAACATCCGGAGGGATTTCAGTTTTGGACTTTCCAGGCCAATGAAGGCGCTCGGCGCTTCTACGAGCGGCACGGCTGCGTGGCCGTCGAGTTCACCGACGGCAGCGGCAACGAGGAGCGCACGCCGGACGTGCGCTACGAATGGCGACCCGCTACGACGCCGCGAACTGCTTGAACTCCGCGATCACCGCTTCCGCTCACCCTCCGATGTCATGGCCCGCGACAGCGGGCCACCCAGTTGGGTTCTGCACGACGCCCATCTTCACGGCTACGCGGCTCCGCGTGAGAAAAAAGATTCACGCGAAGGCGCGGAGCAGAATATCGGCGCTCGGAAAGCAACCTTGTCGATTTCACCTGGGTGGCCCGCTTTCGCGGGCCATGACAGATTGGGGCGTAACCCTCACGACGCCGAGAACTGCTTGAACTCCGCGATCACAGCCTTGACCGCGGCGGCGACGATCTTCCCGCCCGCTTCGACGCTCGCCTGCGACGGATCGGAGCCGATGCGGCCGTCCGGGAAGCGGCGGCGGTAATCTTCCGCATCGTAGATCGGGCCGACCGGCGCGATCCTGGGCGACATCTCCACCCGCTTCTGCGCTTCGGGATAGCCGAACCAGGTGACCGAGACTTCCGACGGCGTAGCGTGATGGCCCTCGCCCACTGGAAACAGCTGGCGGCAGACCTCGCCCACGCCCGGCAGTTCCCACCAGTTGCGCAAGGTGCAGCGCAGCTGCGGATGGTTGGAGCCGGCGCGATCGAAGCTGATGCCGTGATAGATTTCGGAGAAGGCGGCGTTGACGGTGTTGATGTTGCCGCCGTGGCCGTTCAGCCAATAGAGCCGCTCAAAGCCATGGCGGGCGAGGCTTTCGGCCCAATCGACCATCGCCGCGATCATGGTGGAAGGCCTGAGCGTGATGGTGCCGGAAAACGCCATGTGGTGCTGAGCCTGGCCGACATTGAAGGTGGGCGCCACCAGGATGCCCGCCTCGTCGCCGGCGCGCTTGCCGATGATCTCCGGGCACAGCGCGTCGGTGCCGAGCAGGCCGTTCGGCCCATGCTGCTCGGTCGAGCCGATGGGAATGAGGATGGCCTTCGAGGTCTCGAGATACTTGCCGATTTCCGGCCAGGTGGAGAGATGGAGCTGCATGGTTCTAGCGTTTCTCCGCCAAGATGGACTCGATTCGGGCCAGCAATCTCGTCGCCATGTCGATCGATCGCCGTGCATCTCCTTCCGTAATCTTGGAGGGATTGCCGTAGTCAGCCACGACCTTGAGGCCGAAACCTTCGTCGAAGATGTCCAAGAGGTCGCGCTCGATCGGAACACCCTCCTTTACGACCTCATGAACGAGGGCCTTCACGCCCTTGTGGCTCTTCGGCCCTTTGCCCCTAAGCTCGAATACGAGCCCGCGCACTGCCGTCAGGGCTGCAATGTCGGCTTGGCGCCCGGCAACGCTCGGCAGATGAATTGCGAGAATTGGCTTCATCCAGATGCTCATGCGCAGTTCCAAGCGCATCCTCCGTCTCGGGTTTCAAAGGCGGAATCCTTCCTCTCGCACGTTGTGCGTGAAGATCGTTCGACGCGCGAGCGCATCTTCATCCAATGGAAGGAAGTTTACCTCTACCTCCGGCGGCCCAAAGTCAAATAGTTCGAGTGCCAATTCGTTCAACCGGTGACTTGGTTTGTGCTCTCGGCCGTGATCCTTAAGCAGCACCAATATGTCGTAGTCAGAATCGGGCCGCTGATCGCCGCGAGCGCGCGAGCCGTAGAGCACGACGCCCGCCAGCCGCTCGCCGTAAATCCTGCGCAAGCCTTCCTTGGCGCGGCGCAAGACCGGATCGTTCGCCAGATGCGGCGGCGCCGGCGGCAGATCGAGAATGGTTGGAGCGTCGCTCATGTCTTCATCTTAGCGCATCTCCCGCCGCGCGCCAGTTTGGGTCATGAGGCAAGCATCGCCTGCAGCTTCTCCAGCGCCTTTTTCCAGGCGGCACGCTCCGTCTCGACCGCCTCGGGACCAGAGAGCTTGTTGGACTGCAGCGCGATCTGCGCCTTGCCTGGCCCCTTGGCGTAGAAGCCCACCTCCAGCCGTCCGGCCTTCTTCCATTTACCACGCCAGTACTTGTTCGTTGTCTTCGAGGTTTCCTCAAAGGCGCCCTTCGGGAACCACTTCGCACGCAACTTTGGGTCGGTGGCCGCGGCGAACAGCTCCGCCAATCCCACCGGCATCACCCTGGTCACGCTGACGGAAAATTCGCCGTCGCATTTCTGGTTCATCGCCCGGATGCCGCGGGCACGCTCATAACTGACCGCGATCATCTGGCCCCACCACGGCCCCGGCTCCCATTTTTTGTCCAGTAGGTCGGTAATGCCGCGGTGATCGAGCTTGGCCGCGCCGGCCTTGTCGAGCGCGGCGAACCATTCCTCCCAGCCCTTACCGGTCTTCGCCCGGATGCCGTGATCGGTCATCATGGGCTTCGTTGCCGCTTGTGCCTTTACCGCCATGGCCTAATCTCCCGTCCGACGCGCCACTCTAGCAATTCGACGGGGTTCCCGCATGCCTGCCAACGGCCCGCTCCACGGCGTTACGGTTCTCGACCTGACGGAATTCATCTTCGGCCCCTATGCCACCCAGATCCTGGGCGACCTCGGCGCCGAGGTGCTCAAGGTGGAGAATCCCGGCGGCGACCGCCAGCGCCACAACTCCAAATTCGCCAAGCACGAGGACATGAGCGCCACCTTCATGTCGCTCAACCGCAACAAGCGCTCGGTGACGCTCGATCTCAAAACGGAAGACGGCCGCGCCAAGCTGCGCAAGCTGGTGCCGGGCGTGCAGGTGTTCATCCACAATGTGCGGGCGGACGCCATGGCGCGGCTCGGCTTCGCCTATGACGAAGTGACGAAACTCAATCCGTCCATCGTCTATGTACATTGCGTGGGCTACGGCTCGGATGGGCCTTATGCCGGCAGGCAGGCGTTCGACGATCTGGTGCAGGCGGCCTCGGGCACGGCGGACCTGCTGCCCCGCGTCGACGGCAACGAGGAGCTGCGGCTGCTGCCGAGCTTCGTGGCAGACAAGGTGTCGAGCCTGCATGCGCTGTGGGCGACCCTGGCCGCGCTCTATCACCAGAAGGCGAGCGGCGAAGGCCAGTTCGTGGAAGTGCCGATGTTCGAGAGCTTCACCAGCTTCATGCTGGCCGAACATTTATACGGCGAGACCTTCTCGCCGGCGGTCAGCCATATCGGGCACACCGTGGCCTTGGGGAACGACCGGCGGCCGCTTAAATGCAAGGACGGCTATATCTGCATCCAGCCGGTGAGCCGGGCGACGGCGTCGCGCTTCATGGAATTGGGCGGCGTGACCGGCGGGCTGGAGAATCCGCGCTTCGCCGATGCGCCCAAGGGCAAGTCGCGGGTGCCGATCTATTACGAGATGCTGCGCGAGGCCGCACTCGCCTACACGGTGGAGGAATGGATGAAGGTGGGCGACGCCAACCGCATTCCCATCATGCGCGCCAACACCTTGGAGGGCGTGCTGGAGGATCCGCACCTGAAGGCGGTCGATTTCTTCCAGCTGCGCGAGCATGAGAGCGAAGGCACCTGGCGGGCGATGAAGCCGCCGGTGAAGTTCTCCAAGACGCCGGCCTCCATCCGCCGCGATCCCCCGCGCCCGGGTCAGGATAACGAGGAAATTCTGTGACTTGCCCGCCACCCGAGATTGTGTACAATGTAATACGCCTGAATACGAGGTACACAAATGCTCAAGCGCGCAGCCAAATCTGTCACCGTCACCGCCCGGATTCCGGCCTCGCTGGCCAAGAGGCTCGAAACCTACGCCAAGGCAGCCAAGCGCACCCGCTCCTGGGCGATCGAGGACATTCTCGATCGCTACGTGGATGGCGAGCTTGCCTTCGTCGAAGCAGTCAATGAGGGGCTGCGAGAACTGGACTCGGGACTCGGCATTCCGCACGAGGAAGTCGTTCGCCGCTGGAAGGAGAAATCCGCCGAGCGGCGCAAGGCGCTCCGCCGGAAGGCCGCATGAAACTCATCTGGTCGCCGACCGCCGAACGCAATGCCGATCTGATCTGGGAGTATATTTCTCAAGACAATCTCCAGGCGGCAGACCGGATACGTGAAAGACTTGACACTGCCGCAGAGCATTTGAAGGAATATCCCTTGATGGGTCGAGCGGGTCGCGCGAAGGACACGCGTGAACTTGTCGTCTCCGGCACGCCATACCTTCTGATTTATAGAATTTCCGGCGCGATCGTTGAAATCACCCGCGTCCTGCATGGGGCGCAGGATTGGCCGCCGAAGGGTTGAAGGGGGCGGCGAGGCCAGCCAATATCGCGGCCGAAATCCCGGCGGGAAACTCATGTCCGACACGCTGATCCCTGTACCTGCGGAATGGCGCGAGCGCGCCACTATCGATCGCGCCAAATACGAGGAGATGTATGCGCGCTCGCTGAGCGATCCCGACGGATTCTGGCGCGGGGAGGCCAAGCGCATCGACTGGATCAAGCCGTTCACCAAGGTCAAGAACGTCTCCTGGGATCCGGACAACCTGTTCATCAAGTGGTTCGAGGATGGAATCCTAAACGTCTCCGCCAATTGCATCGACCGGCATTTGTCGAAGCGCGCCAAGCAGACAGCGATCATCTGGGAAGGCGACGATCCCAAGGACAGCCGCCACATCACTTACGAGGAACTGCATCGCGAAGTCTGCCGCTTCGCCAATGTGCTGAAGGCGCACGGCGTCAAAAAGGGCGACCGCGTCACCATCTATCTGCCGATGATCCCGGAAGCAGCCTACGCCATGCTCGCCTGCGCCCGCATCGGCGCGGTGCATTCGGTGGTGTTCGCCGGCTTCTCGCCCGACAGCCTGGCGGGCCGCATCCAGGATTGCGCTTCCACCATCGTGCTCACGGCAGACGAAGGCCTGCGCGGCGGCAAGCCCATTCCGCTCAAGATCAACACCGATCTCGCGCTCACCAAATGCCCCGAGGTGAAGACCGTCATCGTGGTGAAGCGCACCGGCAAGCACGAACTGATGCGGGCCGGCCGCGACGTCTGGTATCACGAGGAAGCCGCGAAGGTTTCCGCCGATTGCCCGCCCGAGGAAATGGGCGCCGAAGACCCGCTGTTCATCCTCTACACTTCGGGCTCGACGGGAAAGCCGAAAGGCGTGCTGCACACCGGCGGGGGTTACCTGATGTATGCCGCCATGACGCATCAATACGTCTTCGACTATCATGAAGGCGACATCTACTGGTGCACCGCCGATGTCGGCTGGGTGACCGGGCACAGCTATATCGTCTACGGGCCGCTGGCCAACGGCGCCACCACGCTGATGTTCGAAGGCGTGCCGAATTATCCTTCGAGCTCGCGCTTCTGGGAGGTGATCGACAAGCACAAGGTCAACACCTTCTACACCGCGCCCACTGCCATCCGCGCGCTGATGCGCGAGGGCGAGGCGCCGGTGAAGAAAACATCGCGGGCGAGCCTGCGCCTGCTCGGCAGCGTGGGCGAGCCGATCAATCCGGAAGCCTGGCTGTGGTACTGGCGCACGGTCGGCGACTCGCGCTGCCCCATCGTCGACACCTGGTGGCAGACGGAGACCGGCGGGATTCTCATCTCACCCCTGCCCGGCGCCACCGACCTGAAGCCCGGCTCGGCGACCAAGCCGCTGTTCGGAATCCGGCCGCAGCTGGTCGATGCCGACGGCAAGCCGGTGGAGGGGCCGGCCAGCGGCAATCTGGTGTTGCTCGACTCCTGGCCGGGGCAGATGCGCACCGTCTATGGCGACCACCAGCGCTTCGTCGATACCTACTTCAAGACCTATCGCGGCAAGTATTTCACCGGCGATGGCTGTCGGCGCGACGAGGACGGCTATTGGTGGATCACCGGCCGCGTCGACGATGTGATCAATGTCTCCGGCCATCGGCTGGGCACCGCGGAGGTGGAAAGCGCGCTGGTCGGTCATCACGACGTGGCGGAGGCGGCCGTGGTCGGCTTCCCGCACGACATCAAGGGCCAGGGCATCTACGCCTTCGTGACCTTGAAGCTGGGCGTGGCGGCGACCGACGCGTTGAACGCTGAACTGAAACAATGGGTGTCGCGCGAGATCTCGCCGATCGCGCGGCCCGACGTCATCCAGTTCGCGCCGGGCCTGCCCAAGACCCGCTCGGGCAAGATCATGCGCCGCATCCTGCGCAAGATCGCGGAAGGCGACATGTCGAACTTGGGCGACACCTCGACGCTCGCCGATCCGACCGTGGTGGACGATCTGGTGAAGAAAGCGTCGAAGAAATAAGCAATGAAAAATCAAGCTGCCGTGCTCGCACTCATTTGCGGTTGCTTGATTCTTGGCACCCAGGCAACAGCGGGGTCACTGCCCCCGGTGAGCCAACAGGAATGTGAGGTCTTGGACAATCTGATCGAGGAGTTGGACTCCCTGCCGCCCGCGACAAACCAAGACTACAATCCTCAAGGCTTCAGCGCCCAGCCACGTCTACGTATTGTCGCTGGAAAAACTTTTGGAACGATAGAACAGTCGGGCTGGAATAACGCGATATCGGCGTCCGACTTGGCCACATTCCATATCAAAGACTTGGTGCCAGCCAGTTTGAAGAGCTGCCGCAAATTTCTGCGGCAAGTCGCCGCTTACAACGGAGGCCTCGCAACATTTTTGCGGGATTCGTTCGCTGATGGCACTCGCGTTTGGGTTTCTCGAGTCCTGTTCAACGACGACGCGTCGCTAGCTTATCTCGAATACGACCGCTCATCCGGCCCGCTCGGGCTCGAACAATGGTTCCTTATTTTTCGTCGGGACGACGCCCGTTGGAAACTAATCGGCTGGCGGCTGGGCTTGGTATCGTAATACCGCACCAAACTTCGCTTCAGCCGCCTCGCTGCAGGACGGCGAATTGGATTTCACCGCCGAAGGTAACATGTCGAATCTGGACGACGCTCGCCGATCCCAGCGTGGTGGAGGACCTGGTGAAGAACGCGGCGAAGATGTGACCCGCTCATCGCCGCAGTGCAAACGGCCGAGAGTCACCGATTTGCATGAGCCCGGTCGCCAGCCATCCTTCGGCGGCTGAAGTCGAGGCGGCGATCTCGGGGGTGGCGAAGCGGGCGGGCTGAGAGCCTCCTTTATTTCGTTCCTACCCGTGGTTACTGTGTAAAACTTTCGAGGGGTCCGATATGCGCAAGTCGAATTCGGGTTTCACCCGCCGCTATTTCCTGGAGACCGGTGCGGCGGCGGCGGCTGCATCCACCCTGCCCTTCGGCGCCGCCCGGGCCGCGGCGAAATATGTCCGCTATCCGGTCAACACGTCCGAAGGCCAGAAGATGCTCGACTCGTATCGCGAGGCCATCGCCGTCATGCGGGATCTCGGGCCGCAAAATCCGCACAACTGGTTCCGCAACGCCTTCGTTCATACCTATGACTGCCCGCATCACAATTGGTGGTTCCTGGTATGGCACCGCGGCTATATGGGCTGGTTCGAACGCACCGTGCGCCGCTACAGCAAGAACCAGAGCTTCGCCTTCCCCTATTGGGACTGGTCGGTCGCGCCGCGCGTGCCCGCCGGGATGTTCGACGGCGTGCTGACGCCGACCGACGGAAGCTTCGGCAAATACACGTCGGACGAGAAAACGTTCCAGAACTTCATCGGCCCGTCGCTGGAGGCCTATTGGACGAAGCTCACCGACGTTCAGAGCAAGCTCTTGCGCGAGCGTGACATGGCGACGACCAAGGAGCTGTGGGAGCAGGTGGAAAAGCGCGCGATGTTCGCGAAGACTCCGTTCGCGCGCTATCCCTCCAAGGACAAACCCGACCTCGACGATAAGACCACGGACGCGACCTCGGGGTCGACTGTGGCCGCGATCATGAAGGCGCCGGACTTCGAGACCTTCAACAGCGGACAGACCAAAGACCACGGCCAGGTCAGCACCGACATCGCCGCACTCGAAGGCACGCCGCATGATCTGACGCACAATTTCTGCGGCGGCGCGGGCCTAGTGCCGCTCGACCAGATGGGCTTCATGCAGGACAATCTGTCGCCCTCCGACCCGCTGTTCTTCCTGCATCACGCCAACATGGACCGGCTGTGGCACAATTGGACGCAAAGCCAGATCGCCGCCGGCAAGCCTTACAAGCCCAAGGACATCGACAAGTTCATGACAGAGCCCTTTCCGTTCTTCGTCGACGAGAACGGCAAGGCTCTTGTCGACGCCAAAGCGTCCGACTACTTCGACATCGGCCGCTTCGACTACGAATACGCCGAGCCGAAGCCAGTGGTGGTCGCGGCCCGCGCGCCGGTGCCGGCGTCGCTGCGCGGCACGGTCGCGGGCGCGATGAACAAGGGCGTCGCCTCGCTCGCGGTGCCGCCCGGAGCGCTGGCGAAGGACCGCGTGCTGGTGGTGCACGTGACGATCCCCAATCCGCCGACCCTGGATTCGCCGCGTGAATTCCTCGTGCTGGCGAACGCGCCCGCGGGCACGACCACCGCGACGCCCGCGAGCCCATATTACGTTGGCGCGGTCGCGTTCTTCGGCTTCATGCCGGGCATGGCAGGCGCCACCACCTTCACCGTGCCCATCCCCGCCGACAAGGCGAGCCGGTTGGCGCCGGGGCCGCTGCAGATCCAGGCTGTGCCCGTACCGCCAGTCGCTGCGGCCAAAGCCGCGCCGCACGCCGCCGGCGAGACCATGCGCGCGACCAGGCCCACTGGCGCGGCGCCAGGAGCGTCGGCTCTCAAGGGCGCGAGCCTCACGGTGTGGTAGCCCGCCTCGCCCTCACCGCGCTGGTGTTGCTCGCGTCCGCGGCGCTGGGGGACGATGCGCGCGTTGTGGTGCTGACGCTGCCGCATGCGCTGGCTGCCGGCGAAGAGGCGAGCGTGCGGATCGATGCCGGCGTGCTGGCAAAGGCGGCGGCGATTTCGGTGCACACCGGGGATGGCATCTATGTGGGCACCATCCAGCCCTTCGGTATCCGCGAGAACCAGATCGCGGGCGGCTACACCTTCCACTTGCCCGCTGGGCTGTTCCATGAGGGACGAGTCTCACTGCGCCTGTCGGTGACGCAATACGGCGCAGCGCAGCGCCCGCCCAGCGCGCAAGAAGTGCGCGGCGTCCGCCTCGTCGTCGGGAAGATGGTGAAGTAGTCTCCGCTTCGAGGTGATGCTGCTGTCAATGTGATAGCTAGCCGGAATTCAAGATATTGATTCCGCGTGCGCCGGCTGCGATTGTGCAGGGGAAAGCACGCGCGAGGCGCCGTCACCAACTCGGGCTTACAGTACTGAACCTAAGACCCTCCCGACAGCGCAACCGCGCCAGACTTCAAACTGAGACGTTCTCCGATCGGGAGATCAGCCGCCGCCGGGTTTGGCGGGCGCCTTCACGTTCAGGTTGACGGTGTGCGTGGTCGAAGCTGGGCCGCCGAAGTGGCCGCCGGTATAGAGGAAGAAGCCGCCGATCAGCACGATGACGAGCAGGATGCCCACCAGCAGTGCCAGTGCCGAATTTCCGCCGCCCCCGTTGCCGTCCGCCATGATGAACTCTCCTCGTTGATTGGGCAGAAAGAGAACGGACGGCTCAAGGAAAGGTTGCGGGGCCTCGCCAGGGCGCACCGCTTGCGCCATGCTGCGGGCGGCGAGAATCCGGAGGGGGACATGCTCAGCTGGCGAATCGGCGACGTCACGGTGACGCGGGTGGTGGAGATGGAGCTGCCGGTTCCCTATCACCCGCAACACACCTTCCTGAAGCAGGCCGAGCCCGAGGCCCTGAAGACGATGCCGTGGCTCTATCCGCATTTCGTCACGCCGGAAGGCGCCCTGGTGCTCTCCATTCATGCGCTGCTGGTGGAAGCGCCGGGGCTGAAGCTGGTGGTCGACACCTGCGTGGGCAACGACAAGGCGCGCAGCATGCTGCGCGGCCAGACGCTGCAGACCTCGTTCCTGCGGCACCTCGCCGAGGCCGGCTTCCCGCGCGAAAGCGTGGACGCCGTGGTGTGCACGCATCTGCATGTCGATCACGTGGGCTGGAACACCATGCTTCAGGACGGCCGCTGGGTGCCGACCTTCCCCAGCGCCCGCTACCTCATCGGCAAGAAGGAATACGAGCACTGGAGCGCGGCGGGCGACACGGAGCAGCAGGAGATCCTGGCGGATTCGGTCAAGCCGATCTTCGAGGCGGGCCTTGCCCAGACCGTGGAGATGGATCACCGCATCTCGCCGGAGATCCGCTTGACGCCAACCACCGGCCACACGCCGGGCCATGTGAGCGTGATCATCGAGTCGCGCGGCGAGAGCGCCGTCATCACCGGCGACATGATGCATCATCCCTGTCAGATCGCGCATCCCGAATGGTCGCCGGAATTCGACACCGACAAGGATGCGGCGGCGGCGACGCGCCGGGCGATGCTGAAGGACTGGGCCGACCAGCCTATTCTCGTGATCGGCACGCACTTCGCCGCGCCGACCGCGGGTCGCATCAAGCGCGACGGCGCGAGCTATCGGTTTGAGGTGTGATTTCTGAAACTGAAGGGGGGCGAAGATGAGAGTGATCGGGGGAATTGTCGCGGGCGTGGTGACCTGGTTCGTGGCGGTGGTGGCGTTGGACTTCGCACTGCGCCATGCTTGGCCCGACTACGCCGCAGTCGAGAAAGCGATGACCTTCACCGTGCCGATGATGGCGGCACGACTCACCGAGAGCGGCATCGGCTCAATCCTTGGCGGCCTGGTGGCGGCTCTGGTGGCGCGGGAGCGCAGGCAGGCGCCGCTGTGGGCCGGCGTGGTGCTGCTGCTGCCGTTTCTCTATATCCACTACATGCTGTGGGCCAAGTTTCCGATCTGGTATCACGCGACCTTTCTAACCTCGCTGGTGCTGCTGAGCGTGCTCGGCGGGGGGCTCGCACCGTTGGGGAGCAGCGCTGCGGCCCGATCCAGCTAAGCAAAATTGTAGACTTGGCCTCCAGGAACCCTATACTTGCCGGAGACAGGCGGGGCCGGATTTCTTACGATTATTGCGAACCGCTGCCTGCCGCGCTTGGAGGGCTGGCGTGCCACCATCTGAACAGACGGTCTCGACCGATCCGAGGGTTGCCCGCCTGGCGATTTCGATCGCGATCGCGCTCTGCTCCTTGCTGGGCTTGCGCGGCTGCCTGGGCGTTTTTCAATATTCGGACGGGCATCTGCTCACTTTCTCCATGATCATTGTTGCGGCCGTGGTGCTGCTGCTCGTCATCGGCGGCGTGGTTGCGACCAAGCAGGTAGACTTCACGGGCGTCTTCTCGCCCAGCGCGTGGCTCGGCAAGAAATGAGCGGCAGCGGCACGAAGGGCACAGGGCGGCACATTGACTACCTGACCTGGGCAATGCTTGCCATCGGCGTCGGGATCTTCGGCTTCGTATTTTTTTATGTCGGCGACCTACAGAATTCTGTAGCCAAGGCGCACCACGAACTCGCGATCGATCGCAAGCAACTGCAGGCGATGAACACGCAACTGGCATCGACCACCAAAAGACTCGAGGAGCAAAAGGCCCTTGCCGCGCAGCAGGCTCAGCAGATCGCGGCCCTCAACACGGCATTGCCAGGACTGCAAAAACAGATCGCCGATTCGAAGGCGGCCGTCGGCAAGGCTTGCGCCGACCTCGACGCGGCGCTGCAAAGTTTGCCGTCGTCACAAGAGCTGATGAAAGTCCGCAGCGATATCTGTCCGGAGATCGACAAGACGCTGCAGACCAGCCTCGACGACACCAAGCGTGCGGCGCTCATTACGGAGGCGCTCCAGCAACGGCTGCAAGGCAATATTCGCGGTTCGACCAACAGCTTTCAGCGGGCCCTGAAGGTTGAAGGCGGTACGCCGCAGTCACAGGCGCAAACGCTTACCCTGTATGGCTATTCGCTGCTGCGCAGCGGCAAGATCGCAGAGGCGCGCAAGACGACCGAGCAGGCCCTGAGACTTGATCCGCGCAGCACGCTCGCCGGGATCAACAATCTCAAACTGATGTGCACGCAGAAGGTGCCCGCCGAAGCCGCGCGACAAGCCTACAAGCGCTTGCTCGACACGCGCGCCGGCAAGGGGGGCGACCTCTGCGATGCCGAACTCTTCCGCGTCTGCGGCTATGCAGGGATTGGCCCGACCTCGAAGTGCGCGACTGCCGACTGAATCAATTCATTCGCTGGGTCGCGGAAGGTGCAGGCGATCGAGGCCGGATTCGAAATGGTCCTCGATGCCCTGCAGCATCGCGCCGAAGCTCCCGAGGATGTAATCGCGCGTGACGCCCTTGCCGAGCGAGACGGTATAGTCGAGCACGACGTCGCCGCGCCTGCGCGGGCCTTGGTTCGAGGTCAGAACATAGACGCGGCCCATCGCCAGTCCGCGGTTGAGTTCGTTGGCTTGCGCCGGCGTGAGATGGAGGTTGCGGTAGATCCTGTCGATGGAATAGGCGCAGACCCAGGCGGGCGGTCTCGCCTCCTCACAGCCCCAATAGCGCACTTCGAATTCCTCGGCGTCCAGAATGCGGACATGCACGATCTCGGGCGCCTCACCGCGCACCCGCCACAACTTGGCGCCGTGCTGTTTGAGAATGGATTCGAATTCCGCCGGCGAGATGCTCGTGTAGAGGATCGGCGGCGCGGCTTGAGTGGCGGGCACAGCGGCAGCCGTCAAGAGCGCCAGCGCGCTAGAGAGACTTCGCATAGCCATCCATCGCCTTCGCCATGCGGATGTCGTTGTCGGTGATGCCGCCGGCGTCGTGGGTGGAGAGCGTGACCTCGACTTTGTTGTAGACGTTAAACCACTCGGGATGGTGGTCCATCTTCTCGGCCAGCAGCGCCGCGCGCGTCATGAAGCCGAAAGCCTGATTGAAGTTCTTGAATTCGAACTTGCGGGAAATGGCGTCGCGGCCGGAAACCTCGCGCCACTCCGGCAAGTCCTTCAGCGCGGCGGCCCGCGCGGCTGCGTCAAGTCTCGGCATTGAAGCCTCCTCGCAAATCGTCCCCATCTTGTCATGGCCTGCCCAGCCCGGCCATGACAGAGTTTGGCCGCAAACAAGGACTGCCATCACGATGGATTGGTCAAAAACCGAAGCGCCGTCGCTCGACGATCTCGCCGCGCTGGCGCGGGCTGCGTTCGACGCGTTGCCGCGCGAGTTTCGCGCGCTGGTGGGCGACATCGCTTTCCGCGTCGCCGATTTCCCGGACGACGAGGTGATCGCCGATCTGGATCTGGAGAGCGAGTTCGAGTTGCTGGGATTGTTCCAGGGGCCGGAGCTGGCGGCCTACGAAGCGGGCCAGGTGCACGGCGGCCAGACGGCGATCTTCCTCTACCGGCGGCCGATCCTCGACTATTGGGCGGAGAACGAGGAGACGCTGGGCGACATCGTGCGTCACGTGCTGATTCACGAGATCGGACATCATTTCGGCCTGTCCGACGACGCCATGGAAGCGATCGAGGGTGGTTAGCGCAGCGGGTAGCTGCGTTCCGCGACATAGAGGCTGCCGCCCGGCGCGGTGTGGCTGGAGAACAGGACGAACTCGCGCAGCTCGAACGGGCCGCTGGCATAGAGCGCGTGGTCATGCAGGAAGTCCATCACCCGGCCGGCCGAGACGGCGCGCAGCCGCGCCAGCGTCACGTGCGGGGTGAATTTGCGCTCCTCGGCGGGAAGGCCGATGCGCTGGATGGCGGTCTCAATCTTGCGCTGCAGATGAAGGAGCGGTTCGCTTGTCGCCACGCCGGCCCACAGCGCGCGGGGGTTCTTGCCGCCGAATTCGCCCACGCCTTTGAGCTCGAGCGTGAAGCGCGGCGCGGATATCGCGGAGAGCGCATCGTCGATGGCTTCGGCGTCGCGTCCGTCCACTTCGCCGATGAAACGAAGAGTCAGATGCAGCTGCTCGCGGTTCATCCAGCGCGCGCCGGGCACGCCGAACTGCATCGCGAGCAGGCCCTGCGCCACAGACTCCGGCAGCGCCAGCGCCACGAACAGCCGGATCATGTGGTTGATCCCGCCAGGCGGCCAAGCGGCAGTATCTTTCGGAATGCATAGGTCACCGCGCAGTAGCCGATGCCGCCGAGCACAATGGCGAGCGCCAGCATGATTTCGTCCTTCAGCGCACCGGTGACGACTCGCGCGCCAAGCTCCGCGCCGGCGATGGCGCCCAGACCGGCGGCGGCGGCGGCAAGCAGGATGGGAAGCAGCGCGCGCCGGAAGCTGGCGTTCACCGTCAACAGCCGATCGCGGCGGCCATACCAGGCAAGGATCGCGACATTGACCCAGGCACCCAGCGAGGTGCCGAGCGCCACGCCGGCGACGCCCAGTCCCAGTCCCCACACGAACACGAATTTGAGCGCGATATTGACCACGATGGAGCTGATGGTGGCTTTCACCGGCGTCACCGTGTCGTGGCGCGCGTAATAGGTCGCCGCCACGATGCGCACCAGAACGAATGCCGGCAGCCCGACTCCGTAAGCGGTCAGCGCCGCGGCCGAGAGATCGGCGGCATGAGCGTCGAAAGCGCCATGGGCGAAGATGCCGCGCATGATGGTGGATGGCACGAGGAAGAATGCCGCGACGAAGGGCAAGGTCAGCAACAGGCCCAGCGCGGCGGCACGGTTCTGCGCCGAGTCCGAGCCGGCGCGGTCGCCCCTGGCGAGGCGGGTGGACATTTCCGGCAGCAGCACGGTGCCGAGCGCGATGCCGAGCACGCCCAGCGGCAGCTGGTTGATGCGGTCGGAATAGTAGAGTGCGGTCAGGCTGCCGGTCGCCAGGAAGCTGCCGATCAGCGTGTCGACGAACGGCGCGATGGTGATGCTGGCGGTACCAAGCGTGGTGGCGCCGAGCGCCTTGAAGAACTCCTTGATCTCGGGCGTCCAGCGCGGCCGGGCGATGCGCAAGGTGATGCCGTGGCGCGCCGCCGCCCACAGGATGAACAGCAGCTGCGCCACGCCGCCGGCGAGCACGCCCCACGCCGCGGCATAGGCCGCATCGGGAAACCATGGCGCAAGCAGGATCGCAGCGATCATCGCCAGGTTGAGAAAGTTCGACCATGCCGCCGCCGCCCAGAATTTCTCGCTGGCGTTCAGCATGGCGGAAAGCTGCACCGCCACCACGGTGAGGATCAGATAGGGAAAGGTGATGCGCGACAGCTCGATGGCAAGCGCGAGCTGTCCGGGATGCGCCGCGAAGCCCGGCGCCAGCGCACGCACGATCCACGGCATGGCGATCAGCCCGGCCAGCAGCACGATCAGCTGCGCCGTCATCTGCCAGGAGAACACGCGGTCGCCGAACAGGGCCGCGGCGCCATGCTCGCCCTTGGCGCGCAAAGCGGCATAGCGCGGCAGGAAGGCGGGATTGATGGCGCCTTCGCCGAAAATGGCTCGGAAATAGTTTGGGAAGCGGAAGGCGACGAGAAAGGCGTCGGACAGCGCGCCGTTGCCCAGCACGGCCGCCATCAGGATGTCGCGCAGGAATCCCGTGATGCGGGAGAGCAGCGTGAATCCGCCGACGGAGAGAAGACGGCGGAACATCTATTTCGCTGCTCCGTGCTTGGCGCGCGCCTGCGCGACCAGCGCCTTCACGTCAGAAAAGATGCGCGCGACGATGATTTTCACTCCGGCGGGATTGGGATGCATACCGTCGGCCTGGTTGAGCTTGGGGTCCAGCGCCACGCCCTCGAGCACAAAGGGATAGAGCGCGGCACCGTATTGTTTGGCGAGGCGCGGATAGATCGGATCGAACTCGTGGGCGTATTCCGGCCCCAGATTGCGCGGCGCCATCATGCCCAGCAGCAGAGCCGGAACGTGCGCCGCCTTGAGCCGGGCGAGAATGGCGGAGAGATTCTTCTCGGTCTGCTTGGGCGCGATGCCGCGCAACGCGTCGTTGGAGCCGAGTTCGACGATGGCCGCATCGGGCCGGTCGGCGAGCGACCAGTCGAGCCGGGCCAATCCGCCGGCCGAGGAATCGCCGGACACGCCGGCATTGATGACCGTGGCGTCGATGCCTGCCGATTTCAGCTTCGCCTGCAGCGCCGCGGGGATTTCGGTGCCCGGCGGCAGGCCGTAGCCCTGGGTCAGGCTGGTGCCGAGCATCAGGATCTTCACCGGCGCGGCCATGGCCGGCGCTGCCGCTATGAGCAGAATCGCCGCAAAGACCACCTCTCCCAGCTTGAATCGGCCTCGGTTCATGCCATATCGCCTATCATGCCGCTTGCGCGACCGCGAGCGTCCGCGCACAGGGCCCAGCCATGCACGCCCCCGTTCCCGCCATCGCCCTTGACGACATCCGGCTGACGCTGAAGAGCGCGGCCGGACCGGTGAACATCCTGTCGGGCATTTCGCTCTCGATCGAATCGGGCGAGGCGGTGGCGCTGGTCGGGCCGTCGGGCTCCGGCAAGTCCTCGCTGCTGATGGTGGCGGCGGGACTCGAGGCGCCCACTTCGGGCCGCGCCGTCGTCGCCGGGACTGACATCACCGCGCTGGGCGAAGATGCGCTCGCCCGCTTCCGCCGCGGCAATATCGGCATCGTCTTCCAGTCCTTCCATCTCATCCCCACCATGACGGCGCTGGAGAATGTCGCCGTGCCGCTCGAGCTGCTGGGCGCCCGCGACGCCTTCGAGCGCGCCAAGGTGGAACTGGAAACCATCGGACTCGGCGCGCGGCTCGATCATTATCCGAGCCAGCTCTCCGGCGGCGAGCAGCAGCGGGTGGCGCTGGCGCGGGCGAGCGCGCCCCGGCCGAAGGTGCTGTTCGCGGACGAACCCACGGGAAATCTCGATACCAAGACCGGCGCCGAAGTGGCGGAGCTGTTGTTCGCCCTGCACGCGCGGGCGCGGACGACGCTGTTCCTGGTGACGCATGAAGAGGTGCTGGCGCGGCGATGCAGCCGCATCCTCCGGCTCAAGGACGGCCGCATTGTGGCGGATGAGCGCGTGACGTCTTCATGAGCCGTGTGGGCCTCGCGGTGAAGCTGGCGCGGCGGGAGTTGCGCAGCGGCTTCTCCGGTTTCCGCATTTTCTTCGCCTGCCTGGTGCTGGGTGTGGCGGCGATCGCCGGCGTGGGTTCGCTGGCGCAGGCGCTGCTGACGGGGTTGGCCAGCGAAGGACGCACCTTGCTCGGCGGCGATGTGTCGGTGGAGCTGGTGCACCGGCCGGCGACGGGAGCCGAACGCGCCTTCCTGTCGCGTTACGGCACGGTTTCGCAAGCGGTGTCGATGCGGGCGATGGCTTACGCGCTCAAGGACGGTGCCGAAGGCGAGCGTCAACTCATCGAGCTGAAGGCAGTGGACGGACGCTATCCGCTCTACGGCAGCGTGGCGCTCGTCCCACAGCGGTCGATGGCGGCGGCGCTGTCCTGCACCAGGACGAACGGTGAAATGGTCTGCGGCGCCGCGGCGGAGCAGACCCTGCTCGACCGGCTGCATTTGTCCGTGGGCGGAGAAATGCGCATCGGCTCGCAGACCTTTCGCATTTCCTCTGCGCTGGCCGGCGAGCCGGACCGCATCTCCGGCGGCTTCAGTTTGGGCCCGCATGTGCTGATTTCCAGCGAGGCGCTGCAGCGGACGGGGCTCGTGGTGCTGGGCAGCCTGATCGAATACCGCTACCGCGTGGCGCTGCCGCCGCGGACATCGCCGGCCGAATTCCGCAGCGCGGCCAAGCAGTCGTTCCCGGACAGCGGCTGGCAAATCCGCGACCGCAACAACGCCGCACCGGGCCTCCGCCGCTTCGTCGAGCAGGTCACCATGTTCCTGACCCTGGTGGGACTGACGGCGCTGGCCGTCGGCGGCGTCGGCGCCGGACAGGCGGTGAGCGCCTTCCTCGACCGCAAGCGGGCCGAAATCGCCACCCTCAAATCGCTGGGCGCGGACGGCGGGCTTATTTTTCTAATGTTCTTCCTGCAGGTGATGGCGATCGCGGTGTTCGCTGTGATCGTGGGGTTGGCGCTGGGAGCCGCCCTGCCCTTCATCGTGGAATGGGCCTACGGCGCGCAGATTCCGGCTCCGGCGAAATATGGCGTCTACGCCGGACCGCTGATGCTTGCAGCCGTGTTCGGACTGTTCTCGGCCGCGGCTTTCGCGATCCCGGCGCTGGCCAGAGCGCGAGAGATTCCGCCAGCCAGCCTGTTCCGCGACATCGTGGCGCCGACGGGCGCACGCGGCCGCTGGCCTTATCTCGCCGCGGCGGCCGGCGCGGGCTTGTTCGTCGTTGGATTGGCTTTGGTGATCTCGCCGTCGCCCGGTTTCGCGGGCTGGTTCCTGGCGGGGGTGGCGGGCGCGCTGATCGCATTGCGGCTGGTCGCGGGCGCGCTGCGCTTCCTGTTGCGGCGCTTGCCGCGGCCGCGAAGCCCGGCGCTGCGATTGGCGCTGGCGAATCTCGTGCGGCCGGGCGCCGCGACGACTGGCGTGGTGGTGGCCCTGGGCCTCGGACTAACGTTGCTGACCGCGGTCACCCTGCTCGACCGCACCATCTCGGCGCAGGTGATGGACAGCCTGCCCGGCAAGGCGCCGACCTTCTTCTTCGTCGACATCCAGCCGGACGAAACCGCCGCCTTCGACCGCACCATCGCGCGCTTTCCCACCGCCCGCGACTACAAGCGCACCCCGATGATCCGTGGACGGATCGTATCGCTGAACGGGGTGCCGGCGGCGGAGGCCAAGGTCGAGCCGGGATCGCGCTGGGCGCTGAACGGCGACCGCGGCATCACCTATGCGGCGTCACCGCCCAAGGGAACGAACATCACGGACGGCAAGTGGTGGGCCGCGAACTACAACGGCCCGACGCTGATCTCTTTCGACGCCGAGCTGGCGCAAGGCATGCACCTGAAGCTCGGCGACCGCATGATGCTGAACGTGCTGGGCCGCGAGATCGAGGGTCGCATCGCCAATCTCCGCGACGTCCATTTCTCCAACGGCCAGCAGAATTTCATTCTCATTCTGTCGCCGGGGCTGATCGACAAGGCGCCGCACAGCTTCCTCGCCACCGTGCGAGTGCCGCCCGGAGACGAAGAGGCGGTCTATCGCGCGGTGACCGACCGCTTTCCCAATGTCTCGACCGTGCGGGTGCGGGACGCTATCGCGCAGGTCAACGGCTTGCTGCAGGAGCTGGGCGACGGCGTGCGCGCCGCCAGCCTGGTGACCATCCTCGCCGGCCTTCTGGTTCTGGCGGGCGCCATCGCGGCGGGACAGCGCGCCCGCATCTACGACTCGACCGTGCTCAAGGTGCTGGGCGCCACGCGCGCGCGCATCGCCGGCGTCTACGCGATGGAATACGGGTTGATCGGAGCGGTCACCGGATTGCTGGCGCTGGGTGCGGGCACGCTCGGCGCCTGGCAAATCTGCAGACAGGTGTTCGAGGTGCCGTTCGTCTTCGACCTTCGAGCCGCGCTGGTGACGGTGCTTGGCGGCGGACTAGCCACGCTGGCGTTCGGCATGTTCGCGGCCTGGGCGGCACTGGCCGCGCGCCCCGCCCAGCAGCTGCGCAATCCGTAAGTCGGCAACCGCCTTCGCTCATCGACATTGCGCCACACCTAAGGATGGCTCATCCTCTTTCCGACAGACTTAGGGGGAAATCGGTGAGGCGAAATCCGGCAATGCTCGGAATTTTTGCAGCGGCCCTCGTGATGGCCCTGTTCGTTCCCGTCGCGGTGCAGGCGCATCAGGAGCGGGTCCTTTACAGCTTCGCGGGGGGCCAGAGCGATGGAGCCTTTACCCAGGCCGGCGTTTACGTTGACGCGCAACGCAATCTCTACGGCACCACGCAGGCAGGCGGAGGCACCGGCTGCGGCGGCTCCGGCTGCGGCACCGTCTACAAGCTCACGCCGCATGGCAAGGAAACGGTGCTGCACATCTTCGGCGAAGGCAGCGACGGCTGGCTGCCGGTCGGCGGCGTGACGATGGATTCCGCGGGCAATCTCTACGGCACCACCTTCTTCGGCGGCACGTCGGGCCGCGGCACGATCTTCAAAGTCACGCCCGCGGGCAAGGAAAGCGTGCTCTTCAGCTTCAGCGGAGGCGATGACGGCTCCCGCCCCGTGGCGGATCTGATTTCCGACGATGCGGGCAATCTCTATGGCACGACGACCGGCGGCGGCAGCGCGGGGAGCGGCGCGGTCTTCGAGTTCACCACCGACGGCAAGGAGAAAGTGCTCTATTCCTTCCTGGGCGGCACGGATGGGTTCTATCCGGCCGCGGGCCTGCTCCGAGACGCAGCGGGCAATCTTTACGGCACGACGGCCACCGGCGGGATCGACTGCGACGGCAGCGGGCAGGGCTGCGGCACCGTCTTCAAGCTGTCGCCGGACGGCAGCGAGACCGTGCTCTATGCCTTCGAGGGCGGAAGCCACGGCGCCAATCCCGCCGCGCCCGTAATCATGGACGAGACAGGCGCGCTCTACGGCACCACCAACAACGGCGGCATGGTCTGCGACGACAGCGGCGCCACCTGCGGCACGGTTTTCAAGCTCACCGCGAATGGCAAAGAGACGGGGCTTCACATTTTCGCGGGCGGCAGCGACGGCTCCTATCCAAAAGGTGGACTGGCGATGGACGCGCTCGGCAGTCTTTACGGCACGACATCGAGCGGCGGCGCCGGCGGCGGGGAATGCGGCTGTGGCATCATCTTCAAGATCCGTCGCAATGGCGCGGAAAGGATCGTGCACACTTTCACGGGCAGCGACGGGAGTTCTCCCTTCACCGGGCTGAGCATGGACACTTCCGGCAATTTCTACGGCACCACCTTTCTCGGCGGCACGTTTGGCGACGGCGCCGTGTTCAAGCTGCGGAACCGCTGAGCGCGGCCGAAGCGTCTCAATCGAGACCAGTGAAGGCGCGCGGATAGGTGACGCGCCAAGGGCCTCCGGCCAGGGCGCCGGGGCGAAGCTCCAGCGCCTGATAGTGCCCGCCGGAATAGTCCGAGCGAAGGGACGCAGCCGCCTCACCCGTAAACGCGAAGCGCCGATAATAGTCAGGATCGCCCAACACGGCGACGGCGTCGTAACCTTGCGCGGCGCAGCGCGCGAGGCCTTCGCGAATCAGGGCCGAACCGACACCGCGATGCTGTCGGTCAATTCGGGCCGAGACCGGCGCCAGCGCCGCGATCTTGCGGTCCGGCGGATCGACAGTGAGCCGGCTGAACATGGCATGGCCAATCGCCTCGTCCGCTTCGATTGCGGCCAATTCGATCACCACGTCGCCATCGGCGCGCAACCGCTCGATCAAGCGCACCTCGCCTTCGCCGGAGCCATATTTCGCCTCGAACGCCGCGCGGGTGATGGCGGCGATTTCGTCCGCCAAAACGGCACAATTCTCGGTGACCGAAAAGCTCAAGGAATGCCGAATCGTCATGAACTTGGCTCCAAATGGCCGGGCTTGATACGGTCCCCGGCAAACACGATATAATACGTGTCCCGGC
Source organism: Rhizomicrobium sp. (assembly GCA_036564785.1). Classification (GTDB taxonomy): domain Bacteria; phylum Pseudomonadota; class Alphaproteobacteria; order Micropepsales; family Micropepsaceae; genus Rhizomicrobium. The sequence continues at coordinate 24,969 of DATCOJ010000200.1, forward strand.
TGCGAGCCGGGTCAGAAGGAGATTTGGCCAAATGGCTGACTATGACAATCGCGCCGTGAGTTCGCCTGTCGCCGTCGGCGTCGTCGACGAGGGACTGCGCACCTACATGCTGCGCGTCTACAATTACATGCTGGCGGGACTGGCGATCACCGGCATTGCCTCCTACGCCACCTTCCTGCTCGCGGTGACCACCGACCCGGCTGCGGCGGTGCATCTGTCCAACGGCCGCATCGCCGCACTGCCGGGCGGCTTGATGCTGACCAGCATCGGCGCCCTCCTGCTCGGCCCCTTCATGTGGGTGCTGCTGCTGGGCTCCCTCGGCCTTGTGTTGTTCCTGAGCTTCCGTATCCAGCACATGAGCGTGGCAGCGGCGCGGACGAGCTTCCTCGCCTATGCGGCGCTGGTGGGCGTGACCTTCGGCACGCTTTTCATCGCCTATACCACCACGAGCGTGGCCGAGGTGTTCTTCATCACCGCCGCGACCTTCGGCGCCATGAGTCTCTACGGCTACACCACCCGCGCCGACCTTTCCGGCTGGGGCTCGTTCCTGTTCATGGGCCTGATCGGCATCATCATCGCGTCGGTGGTGGGCTTCTTCGTCCATTCGAGCATGCTGCAGTGGGTAATTTCGATCGCAGGCGTGATCATCTTCACCGGGCTGACCGCCTACGACACGCAGTGGATCAAGGAAAACTACGTGGCGGGCGACGATGGCACCGCGATGGGCCGCAAAGCGATCTTCGGTGCCCTCAAGCTCTATCTCGATTTCATCAACCTGTTCCTCATGCTGCTGCGCCTGCTCGGTAACCGCCGCTAGGCGCGGCCGCAACGTCTCGGGCCCCGGTTCGCCGCCGGGGCCTTTTTCTTGAGAAAAACCATGATCGACACCACGCCGGAAGCGCTGCCCGTCGAGCTCTCCCCGCCATCGCCGGAATGGGTCGAGACGGCGCGTTACGAAAGCGCGCGGCTGAAAACGGCGCTGGGCGACGTGCTTTTGACCGTGCACCACATCGGCTCGACTTCCATTCCCGGTATCCTGGCCAAGCCCATCGTCGATCTCATTCCCGAGGTCACGGATCTGGAAGCCTTGGATGCGCGCGAAGGCGCCGTCCGCGCGCTGGGCTACAAATGGTACGGCGAGTTCGGACTCGTATGCCGTCGCTATTGCACCTTGACCAATTCCGCTACCGGCAAGCGAAAGGTCCAGCTGCATTGTTATGCGCAAGGGGCCGAAGGCCTGCCGCGCCATCTGGCCTTCCGCGACTATCTGCGCGCCCATCCCGCCATCGCCAAGGAATACGAGGCGGAGAAGGTGCGCGCGGCGGCGCTGCATCCGGGCAACGTGCTCGACTACAACGGCGCCAAGAACGGCTGGATCAAGCGCACCGAGGCCGATGCGTTGGCCTGGTGGACACAACCGCGACGCTGACCTGCCTCTGCGAAGGAACTGCGACCGCTCAAGTCTGTCTCTTTCCATGATTCGATCGTCCTTGATCGCAGCCACTCCGCCTTCGACCTTGCGCCAAGCCCACCTGGCGTCCCAAATTGCGCCGGCAGATATCCGGGAGCGGCGGCATGGCTGAGGCGGCAGTGGACGATCGCCAGGAGAAATTCTCCGGCACGCAGGAGGTGCGCGAGGCACACCGCTTCGACGTGGGCCGGCTGGAGACCTATCTCGCCGAGCGCATCGACGGCTTCCAGACGCCGCTCACCGTGCGCCAGTTCAAGGGCGGCCAATCCAATCCCACCTATCAGCTGATCACGCCGAACCGAAAATACGTGCTGCGCCGCAAGCCGCCCGGCAAGCTGTTGCCCAGCGCCCATGCGGTGGACCGCGAGTACCGCATCATCTCCGCGCTCCATCCCACCGGCTTTCCTGTCGCCAAGCCCTATCTGCTGTGCGAAGACGAGACCATCATCGGCACCATGTTCTACGTGATGGATTGCGTGGAGGGCCGCATCTATTGGGGGCCGATGCTGCCCGATCAGACGCCGAAGCAGCGCCACGCCATCTACGACGCCATGAACGAAACTTTCGCGCGGCTGCACAACATGGATTGGATGGCGCTGGGCCTCGCCGACTACGGCAAGCCCGGCAACTACGTGGCGCGGCAGGTGTCGCGCTGGACCAAGCAATACAAGGCATCCGAAAGCGAGCCGATCTCCGAGATGGAGAAGCTCATCGAATGGCTGCCGCAGCACCTGCCGACGGATGCGCGCGATTCCATTGTCCATGGCGACTATCGGCTGGACAACATGATCCTGCATCCGAGCGAGCCCAAGGTGATCGCCGTGCTCGACTGGGAGCTCTGCACCATCGGCGATCCCATGGCCGACTTCACCTATCATCTGATGCAGTGGCAGATGCCGGGCGGAGTCTCGAGCGGCGGCAGCCTGCTGGACGCGGATTTCGCGGCGCTTGGCATTCCCACCATGGAAGACTACACCGCCATGTACATGCGCCGAACCGGCCGCGCTGCGATGCCGAACATGGACTACTACGCCGCCTACAATTTCTTCCGGCTGGCGGGAATCCTTCAGGGCATCGTGGGCCGGGTTCGCGACGGCACCGCGGCCAACGCCAATGCGGCGCAGAACGCGGCCGGGGTGCGCCCGCTGGCCGAGCGGGCCTGGCATTTCGCCCGCCGCGCCGGCGCCACAGATTAATCGCGGACCAGAGCGGTTAAACGGCGTTAACCGCAATCGAGATTCCCGTCCACCCAAAGTCTTGCCGCAAGCGTTGCTTAACGCAGCCGAGCGTAGTCTTGCCCTCGCCCCTGGCGGAGTTGCAGAGAGACCCGCATGCCGACGCCGGACGATCCGCGGCCCCGTGCCGCCGACAGCCGCCTGCAGAGCGGCTGGAATCACTTCGCGCTGGCCGAGCGCGCGGCGAAGTTCGGCTATTGGCGCACCAACCTGGCGGACGGCAGCATGTTCTGGTCGCCGGGCATGTATCGCCTCTTGGGCGTCGATCCGGGGCTGCAGCTTCCCGACAGCACCTGGCTGCTCGATCAGATCCTGCCCGAAGACGTGACCAATCTCCTGGCCAAGATCGACCGCGCGGTGGAGACCAAATCGCCCTTCTCCTACCGCACCCGCGCCAAGGATCCCACCGCCGAGGCCCAGATCGTCGACACCCATGGCCAGGTCGAGCTGGACGACGACGGCAACGTCATCGCGGTGGTCGGCGTATGCAACGACGTCACCGCGCAAGTCACCGCCGAGGACGAGCGCGAGAAGGCGCAGCGCATCTACCGGGTGATGGCGGAAGAGGCCTCCGACATCATCGTGCTGCACGAGGACGGCCAGATCGTCTTCACCACCAGCGCGCTCCACCGCATCCTCAAGCGCCAACCGGAAGAATTCCAGAACGGCCGCTACATGGACCTGGTGCATCCCGACGACGTCGACGAGGCGAGCAAAGTTCTCGGCACGCCGAGCCCCGGCGAGACGCGCACCGCCACCTACCGGGTGCGCCATGCCGACGGCCACTACGTGTGGTTCGAAATCTCCACCCGCGGCATCTACGAGGAAGGCGGCGCCTTCCGCCATGAGATCAGCGTCGGCCGCGACATCACCGAGCGCAAGGAGCACGAGTTGCGCATCCAGGCCGCCCAGCAGCGCGCCGAGGCCGCCAACAAGGCCAAGTCGCTGTTCCTCGCCAACATGAGCCACGAGCTGCGCACGCCGCTGAACGCCATCATCGGGTTCGCCGACGTCATGCGCGGCGAGATGTTCGGGCCGCTGGGCGGGGAGCGGTACAGCGAATATGCCGGACTGATCCACGATTCCGGGCGCCTGCTGCTCGATCTCATCAGCGACATTCTCGACATGGCGAAGATCGAGGCGGGCAAGCTCGAGCTGAATTTCGAGACGCTGAACCTCGCCGACACCATCGACGACTCCTTGCGCCTGGTGCGGGCGCGGGCCGAAGCCGCCGGCGTGACACTCGACGTCTCCGCGCCGGCCACGCGCCTCACCGCCGATGCCCGCGCCATGAAGCAGATCCTGCTCAATCTGCTGACCAACGCGGTGAAGTTCACCCAACCCGGGGGCGAAGTTTTCGTGGAAGCCGGCAGCGCGCGCGGCCACGCGTTTCTGCGGGTGCGCGACACCGGCATCGGCATTCCGGCGGAGCACTTGCCGCGGCTGGGCATGCCGTTCGAGCAGGCTTCCTGCGACGCTTCGCTGGCCAAGCCCGGCGCCGGCACGGGGCTGGGGCTTTCGCTGGTGCGCGCGCTGGCCGAAGCCCATGGCGGAACGATGCAGATCGAGAGCGAAGTAGGCTGCGGCACGACGGTGACCGTGCGTTTGCCGATCGCGCTTGGCGAGGGCGCCGCAGCCGACGCGGCGTGATCGTTTCCTTCCAGTGATCTGTCTTCGATTTGCATCCGTCTTCCGCTTTCAAATCGCAACATGTTGCACCTCACGACATGCCGCCCGCTAAGCAGAGCGTGGTTGTTTTCACGGCACCCTCGTACCCCCCACCCCCTACGCACGCTCCTTCCGTTGAGGTCGCGCAGTGCGACCGGTGTCCAATTCTGTCCTCCACGACCACAACATCCGGACCCTCCATCTCCCGATTTACACCACAGCTTGATCTTCGTTTTCACGGCGGGCCGTTACCCCCTCCCCCACTCCTGATCTCCCCGGCCGATTGCCGGATTCGATTTTTCGTTTCGCACTTGCTAGCGCCCGGCGCAGCGCTTTCGCTCGCGGCGAATCCTCGCCGCGACATTTCTCGCGCACGCGATGCGCCTCAGAG